>CAZFWN010000029.1:38715-44555 GCA_964522745.1 uncultured Ktedonobacterales bacterium | reverse complement strand
GGTGCGCGTCAGTGAGCCGGTGGAGTCGTATCTGCTGGGCCTGGTGCGGGCGACCCGTGAGCAGAGCGCGATTGAACTTGGGGCCAGTCCGCGCGCGGCGCTGGCGCTGGAGCATGCCGCCCAGGCGCTGGCGGCTATCCGGGGTCGGGCCTATGTTCGCCCGGATGAGGTGAAACAGCTTGCGCCGGTAGTGCTGGGCCATCGCCTGATCCTTTCGGCGCAGGCGCGTATGCGTGGGCGCGCAGCAGAGCAGACGCTGGCCGAAGTGCTTGATGCCGTTCCCGTGCCGGTGGAAGATGCTCTGGAGGGGGAGGACCGCTGATGAGCGCCAGCGGATATTTTGATTCCGAGGCTGAAGTTGCCCGGCAGCAGTTGCGTTCGCGCCGTCCCTGGTATCTGGTTGGGCTGGCGCTGCTGCTGATCAGCATCGTGCTGCGCGAGCCGCTGATCTTTGCCGGCTCATTGTTCTCATTCGCGCTGGGCGTGATGCCCGAACTCTGGTATCGCTTCTGCTTTACCGGGCTGGTCTATCGGCGGCATCTTGCGGAGCGACGGGCGTTCTTTGGCGAGCCGATCACGCTGCGCGTAGTGATAGAGAACCGCAAGTTTTTGCCGCTGCCCTGGCTGGAAGTGGAAGACGAGATTCCTCAGAGGCTGACCCTGCACGGGGGAACGCTGGAGCCGCATTTCAAGGCGGGCCGGCAAAGCTTTATCAATGTCTTCTCGCTCTGGTGGTATCAGCGCGTGACGCGGCGCTATCAGGTCTCCTCGACGGCGCGTGGGGTCCACCGGCTGGGGCCGGTCCTTTTGCGCAGTGGCGATCCCTTCGGGCTGCTCAACCGCGAACAACACCGCGAGCAGACGGATACGCTGCTGGTCTATCCGCCGATCTTGCCTATCGAGCGCTTTGGTCTGCCGGCGCGTCATCCCTTTGGCGAGCGCGCCGCCCCGCGCCTGCTGCTTGAAGACCCGCTGCGTGTCGTCGGCGTGCGCGAATGGCAGGCAGGCGATGGGCTACGCCGGGTGCATTGGAAAGCCACAGCGCGCTCAATGACCTTGCAAAGTAAAGTGTATGAGCCAACAACCACCTATACCCTGGCGCTGTTCCTGAATATCAATGCCTATAGCACCTGGGTGGAGGGCACGAACTCGCCAGTGCTAGAACTCTTGATTGCGGCGACGGCTTCAGTTGCCGCCTGGGCCAACGAGCAGGGCTACAGCGTGGGCCTCTTTTCCAACGGCTTGCAGACTTCTATCGAGGGAGAAGCGCCGCAGGCGGATGCTGCCCCGGCGCGCGTGGCTGAATCGCTGGCGGCGGCGCGAGTGCGCCTGCCACCCAGCAGCCAGCGCGAGCAGCTTGCGCGTGTGCTGGAAGCGCTAGCGCGTCTTGTTCCCTACTTTGGCTCCCCAATGGAGCAGCTTATCATCAGTGAACAGCCGCGCCTGCCAGCCGGCACGACTATCGTGCTGGCGAGCGCTGCGAAGGCGATCTCCCCAGAAGAGATCGCGCTGCTGCGCCAGGCGCGGACACGTGGACAGGCGGTGGCGCTCCTGCTGGCCGGGGATGAACCAGTAGTGGCGCCCGGCATCCCTACTTACCGACTAGGCGACGAGGAGGTCTGGCATGAAATTGTGGCTCAGGCAGCAGGCCAGGGAACAACTCCAGCAGCGAAGGCGCCTGAAGCTGGGCAGCGCTTCCTTCTGGCTTGAGGCGGTAGCGCTGCCGCTGGGCGCCTTCGCGTTGGAAACGGCGCCGCTCAGCGCGTGGCTGCAATTTGGCGCGGCTTCGGCAACAAATGACGTGAATCAGGCGCTGCTCCCGCTGTGGGCGTTGTTTGGCCTGCTCCTGGGCGTCTATACCCTGGCGCGCTGGCTGGCCCGGCGTTCGATCTCCAGAAGATGGCTGGCGCCGCTGATCGTGCTGGGCTGGGCGTTCACACTGCTGGCGGTCTGGTATCTCAGGCTCTATACCCCTTATGGGGCGCCTTGGGATGTTCGCTGGCTGGCCGCGTTGAGCGTCAATGGGGTATCGGGCAGCACGCTGCTGGCACCTACGCTGGGTGTCGCGGTGCTGGTTACGTATCTCTGGTGGCGTGGTATGCGCCTGGGGCGCGCTGGTATTACCTTCGATGCTGTCTCGCGGGCCTTCAAGTTTGGCTTTGCCGCGCTGATCGCCGTCGTGTTACTGATTGGCACCGTCGTGGCTGTTGCGCGCGTCGACTTGAGTGTGCGCCTGGGGTTGACGCTGCTCTTGTTCCTGTTTGCGGGCCTAGCCAGTCTCTCGCTGGCGCGCCTGGCGGAGATTCAGCGCAGGAACCGCGAGCGCGGCCATGCTCAGGCCAGTCCGACGCGCTCCTGGGTGATGGCGATGCTCTCGCTCAGCGGCGCGCTGGTGCTGCTCCTCTTTGGTGTTGAGCAGGTCTTTTCTTATCAATCCTGGCTGGCCTTCATCGCCTTTCTCCATCCAGTGCTGGCTGGCATCGGCACACTCCTGGGCTGGGTTGTTACGGCAGTAGGCTATGTCCTCTATTGGATTTTAAGCCCGCTGGCCCGGTTCATCGTCTCTCTTGTGACCCAGAGAAAGCAGCAGACACAGCCGCCGCAGCCGATTCCTCCAGGCCAGCGGGGCACCCTCAATGGCAATTCCGGTGGGTTGCCGTCAGAGTGGGTGGCCTCTGCGGAATGGATACTGGTAGGCATTGCCATCCTGCTGCTGCTTTGGGCAGTCATCCATACCCTCCGGCAGATACAGGCGCGCAAGCTGGATAGTGATGTAGATGAGGAGCGCGAGAGCCTGGGCGCCTCGCGTGTGTTGGCTGCGCAGCTCCGTGCGCTGCTGGCAAATCTGGTTGCGCGGTTTCAGCGCAAAGACGACGAGGCCAAGCCACCTCTCCAGCAAGGCAGCGCTATACGCCTGCTCTATCGCCGGATACTGCGGCAGGCGGAGATGCAGGGAATGGGGCGCCGCGTATCGGAAACGCCAGAGGAGTTTGCCCGGCGTCTGGCCCCAGCGCTGGCTGCTCCCGCCCCTCAATTGGCACTTGAGGCTGATCTCGTGGCGCTCACAGCGGCCTACGAATTGGCTCGCTACGGCGAGCAGGAACTATCGCCTGCGCTGGTGGAGACGCTCAACGCTGAGGCGGCGCGGCTGATGCAGCGGCTGGCAGCGCGCCAGCCGCCTGCACCGTAAGCGGCCAGAATTTCTCTGAAGGAAGAGAGCCGTTCATACCAGGACGGAAGCGCGCTATATCGGCTCGCCTGGCCTGGTGATGGGCGGCTCAAGCGGATTGGGCGGCTCGGTGGGCCTGGGCAGCGGCGGCTCTACGGGATTGGGCAGCGGCGGTTCCACCGGCTGGGGCAGCGGTGGCTCGGCTGTGCGCCGGGGCGGCTCTGCTGGCCCCGGCAGCGGTGGCTCTACCGGATTGGGCAGCGGCGGCTCTGCTGGCTCCCCTGGCCTGATAATATCGATTGGTTCTTGCATACGTGCTTCTTTCTTCGTTGTCTCCCCCGCGCTCTTTGAACTTTTTAGCGTTGTGGTCAAGCCAATGTATCTTCAAGGGCAAAACCGATTTCGAGGGTGACCTGATATTCAATAGTGCCCTCGCTGAGTCTGCCGCGCTGCTCGCGTACCTCAAACCAGGCCAGGTTGCGCAGCGTTTTGTGTGCGCGCTCGATGGCGCGCTTTACTGCGTCATCAAATCCCACTGTTGAGGTGCCCACCAGTTCAGTCTTCCTATAGATAGTGCCAGGCTTGGATGTCATTGCTCTGCTCCTCTCCTGTCTCGCCTGTTGCGCTGCACGCTTCTTTAGGTTATTGCTGCAACGATGAACCCTCTGTTGCATAAACAAGGCCACCATCCTGCCTCTCATAGAGGCAGCAGCGTGCCAGTCCTCTCGGTGGGCGCACGCGGTGAGATATGAGCGCTCGGACTCGATACGTTGCCTGGAATCAGCCGCGCTCCTCGCTGATGGGTGAAGTAGGCCCAGGCCCATTGCAGGATCACCAGCATGCGGTTGCGGAAGCCGATCAGATAGAAGATATGCACTATCAGCCAGGTGACCCAGGCAACGAAGCCGCTGAGCTTGATAATACCTAAATCGGCAATAGCGAACGAGCGCCCGACTGTGGCGAGATTACCTTTGTCTCGATAGTGAAATGGCTTTTTGACGGTATTGCCTGCCAGTCGGCGGCGAATGGTCTCGGCAACAAAAACCCCTTGCTGCATTGCCACCGGCGCGACCCCCGGCAATGGCTTGCCCTGCTCGGTCACGCTGGCGGTGTCGCCGATAACAAAGATGTTCGGGTGCCCAGGCAACGCCAGGTCGCGCTCGACAATGACGCGCCCCGCCCGGTCTGTTTCGGCGCCAAGCCAACGCCCTGCTGGTGAGGCTTTGACGCCAGCGGCCCAGATCACGGTTTTGGCCGGCACTTGCTGGCCTTTGATGACTACGCCACATTCATTGACCTGCTCAACTGCCGCGTTGGTCTTCACCTCCGCACCCAGATGTTTTAGCGCTCGCTCGGCTTTGCGCGCCAGCGATACAGGAAAGTTTGCCAGGATGCGTGGGCCGGCTTCAACCAGCAGAATCCGCGCGGATTTCGGGCTGATATGCCGGAAATCGCGGACGATACTTTTGTGCGCTAGTCCGCCAATGGCGCCGGCCATCTCAACGCCCGTTGGCCCACCGCCTACGATCACAAATGTCAGCAGCGCCTGTCGTTTCTCCGGGTCGCTTTCGACCTCGGCGGCTTCAAACGCCAGCAGAATTTTCTGCCGGATCGCTGTAGCATCTGGAATCGATTTGAGGCCCGGAGCAAACGGCTCCCACTCATCATGGCCGAAATAGCTGTGCTGCGCGCCGGTAGCCAGCACCAGATAGTCATAGGGAACGCTTTGCTCACCAATCAGCACTTGCTGCTTCTCAACATCAACGCCGGTCACTTCGGCCAGGATGACTTTGGCATTGCGCTGCCCTCGCAGGACGCCGCGAATGGGCGCGCTAATATCTGCTGGCGAAAGATCAGCGGTTGCTACTTGATAGAGCAGCGGCTGGAACAGGTGATGATTGCGCCGGTCAATTACTGTGACTTGTACGGGCGCATTGCGCAACGCGCGCACCGCGCGGAGTCCACCAAACCCGGCGCCCACTACTACCACGTTGGGCTGTGTGGTCTTTGCCTGGCTTGTCATTTGATTTCTTCCCCTCTTGTGCCTCTCGCAGAGGCGTTCATGTGTTCTTGCTTTCCATTACGAATTATAGGTCGATCTGGCAAGGCTGGTGCCGCGAGAAAGCTGAGCAAAGAGGTGAAAAGATGAACACTGTCGATCTTGACCTTGCCCTTAGGGCAAGGTGCTATGCTCTTCAAGGAAGCTGAAACAAAGCGAGGCATGGTATGAGAACAGCACTGCATATCGGCGAGGTGGCGCAGTTGCTTGGGGTGACGACCAAGACGATTCGCCACTATCATCGCGTTGGCTTGCTGGCCGAGCCGGCGCGCTCACGGGGAGATTATCGACTGTATGATGCGAGCGCCCTGCTGCGCCTGCTGCGCATCCGGCGCTTGCAAAGCCTGGGTCTCTCGCTCAAGCAGATCAAGACTATCTTGGGCGAATCTGACCAGCAACGCTCGCTGCGCGAGGTGTTGCAAGCGCTGCTGGCAGATCTGGCCGCCCAGATCGAGGCGCTGGAGACGCGCCGGGCGCAAATTCAACGCCTGCTGACCGAGGACGCGCTGGCAACGATGGATGAGCCAGCCGAACTGCCCGCCACGCTGCAATGGGCGCAGGCGCTCATGCGCCAGGCGATCCAGCAGATTGCCAGATACCCAGAGCAGTTCC
>CAZFWN010000029.1:0-38615 GCA_964522745.1 uncultured Ktedonobacterales bacterium | reverse complement strand
CAGGCGCTCATGCGCCAGGCGATCCAGCAGATTGCCAGATACCCAGAGCAGTTCCAGCGGCTGGCGCCCCTGGCCGAGCAGATTGCCGCGCTGGCCTCGGCGCCTGAAGATTCGCCGGAGAGCGAGCGCCTGGCCGAACTGGTCGTGCAATCTGGGCTGGGCGAACTGGTTCAATTGATGCTGCCCGAATCGACCCCTGCCCTGGAAGGCCCGTTTGGCGACATGATGGGCGCTGTCTTGCTGAGCGCCTTCTCTCCCGCTCAACGGCACTTTCTGCAACGCATTCGAGAACATCTGACTCCACCAATGACGGAGGGAACGCATGAAAAAGAACGTTGAACGCGCCCTAAAATGGGCGCTGCCTGTACTATTGCCCCGTCGCGCGGCGCGGGTCGTCGTGCTGGAGGCGCAGCTTTGGGCCAGCCTCTTTCTCTGGCTCTTCCGGCGCCGGCGGCCCGGCGCTGCTGATTTCACCTATCACAAAAACTCCATCTTTGGCGTATTCTTGATTGCCGCGCTCTTCAGCAGCCCGGTAGAAATCCTGCTCTTCGAGTTTCTCATTCCCTGGGCGTGGCTGCGCTGGCTGCTGCTGGCTGCCAGTGTCTATACGGTCTTCTGGATTATCGGTTACTATGCCTCGCTGGCGATCCTACCTCACCGTATGGAAGCCGAGGACATCCAGTTGCACGCCGGCGCGTTGGCGGCTGGGTTTATCCCATATACAGCAATTGAGCAGGTGGCGCGTGAGCAGCGCAAGACGCCTAAGAAATCGCAGGGTCTCTCACTCAGCCCTGACCAATCCGCCGTCTATTTTGGCATGGATGGCGCCACGAATGTCGTACTGCGGCTCTCTACTCCGCAGCAGTTGCGCGGCTTCCTGAACCCAACGCCGCCGGTTACGAGCATCTATCTAGCGGTGGATGAGCCAGGGCGTTTTGTCGAGCAGCTTCGCCAGCACCTCGACCGTGCAGGCACGGATGCTGTCCCCGTCGCTGCTCTTGAGCGTGTTTAGAGCGCGATAGCGCTGCCCGGGGAAACGTGACAAGATGGCGCAGACCTCTCTACCAGGGTTCTTTGACGTTGACAACGTGGTCACGATCTTTTGGCGTCACCACAAAACCAACACAAAAGAAAGGAATCTCCGGTTCAGGGTTGACCGCCCGGTGGATTACTCCAATGGGTTCTGCGTAGGCGTCGCCAGCCTGGTAGTGTAGGGTAGTATCCTGGAACTCAATCGTCACGCGCCCTTGAAGAACCAGGAAGAACCCGGCCCCATTGTGAAGATGCCAGGCGGTTGCTCCACCCGGAGCAATTTCTGACGTGTAGATGCCAACCCGCACATTGGCATCTTTGGGAAGGGATTCGTAGAGTTCCTCGAAGCGCATCTTGCGGCTATGAGCCATCCCAGAAGAAAGAAAGCCTGACAGTTGGATGCGCAGATTCTCAGGAATAGTGGGATCATCTAAGAACATGGTTCACCTCTGCTGAACAAAAAATTTACCAAAGCGGAGTGCTGTGCCCCATTCTACCATCTCTCATCTTTCGGTTGCTGTTTCGCCTCCCAGGTGTAACGATCTCTTGACGGCCCCGCCTTGTTGCTCTACAATGCCCACACAGCAAATGCAACTTTCCCTCTGCTGATTGTTCGCTGTTTTATTCGAGGTGGTGCGAGGATGGCTGATCGCGTTGGTCAACAACTGGGCAATTATCGACTGATGCGCCTGCTGGGGCAAGGCGGCTTTGCCCAGGTCTATCTGGGCGAGCATATTCACCTGGGGACGCAGGCGGCCATCAAGATTCTTAATTCGCAGTTGGGGCAGGCTGAGGTCGAGACCTTTCGCGCCGAGGCGCGCACCATTGCGGCGCTGGAGCATACGCATATCGTGCGCGTCCTCGACTTTGGAGTGGAGAACGGCACGCCGTTTCTGGTCATGCAGTTTGCGCCCCAGGGCACGCTGCGCCAGCGCTTCCCCAAAGGGATAGCCCTTTCCCTTGACACATTGCTCCCGTATATAAAGCAAACCGTTGAGGCTCTGCACTATGCCCACGAGCATCGCGTGATTCATCGGGACATCAAGCCGGAGAATATGCTGCTCAATCGGGATGGCGCAGTCTTGCTGAGCGATTTCGGCATTGCGACGGTGGCCCAGAGTTCGCGCTCTCAGCATACTCAGGAAATCGCCGGCACGGTGGCCTATATGGCGCCCGAACAGATTCAGGGCCATCCGCGCCCCGCCAGCGATCAGTATGCCCTCGCTATTGTGGTGTATGAATGGCTGACCGGCGAGCGACCCTTCCAGGGCGCGCTCACCGAACTCTACGGCCAGCAGTTGTTTCAGGCGCCGCCGCCCTTGCGCTCAAAAGTTCCCAACATCTCGCCGGCAGTGGAAGAGGTGGTGCTGACAGCGCTGGCAAAAGACCCAAAAGGGCGCTTTGGCAGCGTGCGCGCCTTCGCCAACGCGCTGGAGCAAGCTGGAAAGGCCGAGCTACCTATCCTCTTTGCCCCCACGCTTATCACGCCGCCCGCGCCGCCAGTACCGCCAGCGTTCACACCTGCCAGCACGCCGCTCCTTGTACCGCCAGCCTCCGTGCCGGCCCGTCCAGTTGAGCCGCAGAAGACGCTGCCAGCAGCGCCGACCACTATGCCGGCGAACGTACCGCCCACGATGCCCTTACCAACATTGCCCAATTCGATAAGCCAGACACCACCAACAGCGATGCCATCGCCGCCGATCACGACGGCTAGGGTCACTCCGCCGGTTGCGTCTCTACTCGTCGTCTCGCCTGCGACTGAACCCCCGGCGCGCCCGCGCCAGTTCTCCCGGCGGACCATCATCGCTGCTGGCGTCATCGCAGCAGGCGGGCTAGCCACCTGGCTGGCGCTGGCGAAGCGCTCCACCTCCTCACAATCGGCTACCTGCACACCTTCCCCGGCTACCCGGAGCAATATCGCTGGCCCGCTGAAGGGCGCGAGCGGCGCCCCAACGCTGGCAATCACCAACATCACGGGCAATCAGGTCACAGTAGAGTTCGATAACTGGCAACTGAATGAACTGGTCACGCTGGGCTATGGCTCGCAAAACGCAGGGACTTGCACCCCGCTTCCGGGGATTGGAAATCCGGTAGAGATCAGCGCGACGCCGACGTTTACCTTCGTATTCACCTGGCCGGCAGGCACTCCGGCAGGCCGGTATAACCTCTGCGCAACTGATACGGCCTCGAATAACACGTTCTTCACCCCGGAATTGGTGAGCGTCAATAGCAGCAGCACTGTTACGCCAGTAGGCACGGCCACGCCTACTCCTACTGGCACTCCCCACGCAACTGCTACAGGCAGCCCGACGAAGACGCCACGCGCAACGCCTGCCAATAAGGGGGCATCATCTGGTAACTGCGCAAGCGCGTCAAATAGCCAGAAGAATTTTAGCAGAGGATGGCTGTTGACAGCCTTGCCGGCATCGGGTATAGTCTTATTTAGCAAACAAATAGGAAAGATGTTTCAGGAAGAGTAGGCGATTGGCACGCTGATAGAGACGGCGGTGCCCAGGCTGGAAGCCCCCACAGACACCAATCGCTGAACGTGACCTGGAGTGATGGCTGAAGAAATCCACTTGTGGAGAGTAGATCAGCACGGGTTAGCCCGTTATAGCGAGACCCTGATAAGCTGACTTGTATCGCTGGCTTCCAGCCGGCGCTACAAGCAACAACTCGTCGGGGTTGTGAGTGTGCCGGTGCGGTGACGTGCCGGCAAATCGAGGTGGTAACACGGGAGCTACGCCTTTCCGTCCTCATTGGAGGATGGAAGGGCTTTTTTGTTGGGCAAATGGGTCGGCATAATGGCCGGCGCCCCAAGAAGGAGGATTTGCAATGGCACTGCCAAAGCGCTACGATCCAGCAATCAACGAGCAAGCGCTGCAAACGCACTGGCAAGAAGCGGGAACCTATCACTTCACTCCTGGGACGCCGGAGCCGGTGTATGCCATCGATACCCCGCCGCCGACGGTCTCTGGACATCTGCACCTGGGGCACGTCTATTCGTATAGCCACACGGATTTCATAGCGCGCTTCTGGCGTATGCAAGGTTATAACGTCTATTATCCGATGGGCTTCGATGACAACGGCCACCCTACTGAGCGGCTCGTTGAAAAGACACGCGGCGTCACGGCCACAGAGATTGGCCGCCAGGCGTTTATCGAGCAATGCCTGGAAGTCAGCCGGGAGACTGAGCCGGCCTATGAAGCGCTCTGGCGACGCCTGGGCCACTCGATTGATTGGCGCTACACCTATCGCACCATAGATGAGTTATCCCGGCGCACCTCGCAGCAGTCATTTCTCAACCTCTATCGCAAGGGTCTGGCCTACCGTCAGGAGGCGCCGGCTATCTGGTGCCCGGAGTGTCGCATGTCCATCGCCCAGGCCGATCTCAACGATCTGGAGCGGCAGAGCGAGTTTGTCACCCTGGCCTTCCGGCTGGAGAATGGCGATACCTTGCCGATTGCCACCACGCGGCCAGAACTGCTGCCTGCCTGTGTCGCCATCTTTGTTCATCCGAGCGATCAGCGTTTTGCCGCGAAGATCGCCCAGCGCGCCAGGGTTCCCCTCTTTGGGCAGGAGGTTCCCGTCCTGGCAGACCCGGCAGCGGACCCGGAGAAAGGCACCGGCGCGGTCATGTGCTGTACCTTTGGTGACGTCACCGACGTGGACTGGTGGTACACACATCACCTGCCGCTCAAGATGGTTATTGGCCGCGATGGCCGGCTGACCGAGGCGGCGGGCGACTACGCTGGCCTGACGACAACTGAGGCCAGGCGTCAGATCGTTGAGACTCTGGAGGCGCGTGGGTCGGTCCTGGGCCGGCAGGCGATCACGCAGTCGGTTCGCGTTCACGAGCGCTGCGATACGCCGGTTGAGTATATCGTCACGCGGCAGTGGTTTATCCGCGTCCTGGATTTCAAGCAGCAGTTATTGGACTTTGCCGAGCCAATCACCTGGCATCCGGCGCATATGAAGGCGCGCTACCGGGAGTGGGTCGAAAACCTCCGCTGGGATTGGTGCATCTCGCGCCAGCGCTACTTCGGCGTCACCTTCCCGCTCTGGTATTGCAACCAGTGCGGCGAGATTCTACTGGCCGATGAGGCGCAGCTTCCAATTGACCCAACGGACCAACCGCCGCCGCAGGCCTGCGCCTGCGGCAGCACCTCGTTCACGCCGGAAACAGACATCATGGATACGTGGGCGACCTCCTCGATGACCCCGCAGATTATCGGGCGCTGGCTGAGTGATCCTGCCCTCTATAAGCAAGTCTTTCCTTTCACGCTGCGGCCCCAGGCGCACGAGATCATCCGCACCTGGGCATTCTATACGCTGGTCAAGTCATACCATCACTTTGGCGTCCTGCCCTGGAAGGAGGTTGCCATCTCCGGCTGGGGGCTGGCCCCAGGAGGGACGGCGAAGATCAGCAAGAGCAGAGGCGGCGGGCCAATGGCGCCGCAGGCGATGATCGAGCGCTATTCGGCGGATGCCGTTCGCTATTGGGCCGCCAGCACCGGCTATGGCAAGGACTCGACCATCAGCGAGGAGAAGATTCAGACCGGGGCGAAGTTGGTCACCAAGCTCTGGAACGTTGCCAAACTGAGCGAGCGCTTTCTGCAAGATTACCATCTGCCAGCAGCGCGCCCGGCGCTCTCAACGGCTGACCGCTGGATACTCTCGCGCACGCAGCGGCTCATCAGGCGTGTTACTGAACTATTCCAGGGGTATGATTATGCTGCCGCCAAGAGCGAGATCGAAACCTTCTTCTGGGGCGAACTGGCGGATAACTATCTGGAGATGGCGAAGGGCCGGCTCTACAACGAAGCTAGCTCAGCGCGCGAGGGGGCGCGCTTTACCCTCTACCAGGCGTTGCTGACCATCACCAAACTCTTCGCTCCGTTTTTGCCCTATATCACGGAGACCATTTATCAGGGGGTGTTTGCCCAGAGCGAGGGCAACGCCTCCGTTCATCGGGCGCGCTGGCCTGTTGCCGATGAGGCGCTCATCGATGCGCGGGCCGAAGCAGCAGGCGAGTCGCTGGTTGCGGTTGCGACGGCGGTTCGGCGCTATAAGAGCGAGCAGAATTTGTCGCTCAGCACCGAACTAGAGCGGCTGCAACTGGCAACAGAGGAGCCAGGGCTGGCAGCAGCCTTGCAAGATGCCACTGCCGATCTTATCAGCATCACCCGCGCCCGGCGCGTCGAGGTCAGCGCTCATCTGGACGCTGATTTAGAACACCTATCGCTAGATGGGGCGCTCGCTGTAGCGCTTGCACAAGCGATCTGAGAAGAAGAGCGAAGCCTGCCGCCAGCGAGAACTGTGCGGCAAGCTTCTCGCTTATCAGCAGCCGCTTTAGCTCACCACGCGCCGGTGGAAGCGCTTGATGCCTGCCCACAAGCAAAGGACGAACGAGGCGCCGAGCGCCAGCACAACCCAGCCTAGAGCGAGCGTCTGCGGCACTTGTCCATGCAATGGCGGAATCATGGCGTATCGCAGACCCTCGGCGGCGTAAGTGAGCGGGTTGAATAGCGTAATGATCTGGAACCACTTGATCGCGCTGAGCGAGACCCAGGGATAGTAGGTGCTGCCAGTAAAGATCAGCGGCGTAAACACCAGCGCGAAAATCAGGGGAAGCTGCTGGATGGGCACCACTGCGGCCAGCAGTAATCCAAGCGCCGCGCCCACCAGCGCCACCAGTACCATCAAGCCGATCAAGACGCCGAGCAGGTCAGTTCGCACCTGATAGCCACTGCCCAGAATCAAGAAGGCCAGCGGGAACACCAACGCCCCAGCCACCAGGCCGCGCAGCGCCGCCAATATAACCTTTTCGACGGCCACCAGCGCGATGGGCAGCGGCGCGAGCAAGCGGTCATCAATCTCACGAGTGAAGCTTAAATCGCGCGACAAATCCACCGATGGGCCTTGTAGCGCCGTTATGAAGATGGTCAACGCGACGATTCCTGGCAGCAGGAAGACTGGGAAATTTGCGTTGGCCGCGCCGATGGTCGAAAGCACCTTGCCGAACACGAACAGAAAAAAGAGCGGCTGGATCAGCGTTTGCGCCAACAGCACGATCACTTCCCGCCGTGTCACCAGCAGGTCGCGGCTGACGATTGCCAGCAAGGCGGTCAGCGTTGCCCTGGCGTGGCTGCGCGCATGAAACTCGCCCTGCTGGGTGGTTGAGGGGATACTTGCGCTCATGAACGTAGCTTCCTTCCTGTCAGGTAAATAAACACATCTTCCAGGCTTGGCCGCGCCACGCGCAGGTCAAGCAATTCTCCCTGATCTTGAATGACTGCCTGCGCGGCACTGGCGAGCAGCGCGCCAGCGTCCTCGCTGGCATAGACACGGAAGCCAGGCGTCGCTGGCTGGCCCGCCTCGCGGGTTTGCCCAGCCAGCCGCTCCACCTTCGTGACCCCCGGCAGGTGTTCAAGCGTCTCGCGGAAATGGTCGTCCTGACTGGTTGGTGCCCCATCTTCCAACGCGCGCCCGGCGATGACTCCTTCAGGAACACGTATCCGTAATTCCAGCATCGTACCGCCAGGGATCAGGCGCTTCAATCCTTCAGGAGTATCGAGTGCCAGGATACGTCCCTGATCCATAATGGCGATGCGCTCACAGAGCCGATCAGCCTCCTCCATATCGTGCGTGGTCAGCACAATGGTCACACCGCGCTCGTGGAGCGAGCGAACGCGCTCCCAGAGGAAGAGGCGTGATTGTGGGTCCAGGTTGTTGGTTGGCTCATCGAGGAACAGCACCTCCGGCTCGTGCATCAGCGCCCGCGCCAGCATAACGCGCTGCTCCATACCGCCCGAAAACCAGCCCAACTTCTGTTTGCCGCGCTCGCCCAGGCCAAACTCCTCAAGCAAGGCGTTTGCTCGTGCGGTGCGCTCGGCTCGTGATACGCCATGATAGGCGGCGTGATAGGTCAGAATCTCACCGACGCGCAGGCTGCGATCCAGGTTGCTGCGCTGGGGAACGACAGCGATGCGCTGCTTCGCGCTAATTGGGTCGGCGACCACATCAATCCCAGCAATGGTGGCCTGTCCGCTGGTTGGAAGGACCAGCGTTGTCAAAATGCCGATGGTCGTCGTTTTGCCCGCCCCATTTGGCCCCAGCAGGCCGAATGTTTCGCCGCGCCGCACGCTGAATGAGAGGTCGTCTACCGCGTTGCGCTGCGCGCGTGGAAAACGCTTCACCAGATGTTCGACCTGAATGGCCGGTGTAGTCTCTTGTGTTTCTGACATGCTCCACTCCTTTCAGAGCGCCAAAAAAGACAACGGTTCACTACAGCATACGCCTAAACGTATGCCTGCTAGAAGGAAAGTAAATCTGTCCCTGGCTGGTCTGCGCTGCTACCCTCTGCCGAGCGGCTCAGAAGGGCTGCCCTGTTGAGCTGAAGATGGCTTGAGTATCCGCAGAATTATCTCGGCATCGGGAAAATACTTGTTGAACTGCTCCGGGTTGTAGGCAGCCAATCTGGTGAGTCCGTCAAAGTAAACCATCAGCGCTGTCACCAGTTGGTCTGGATCGCCTGCTGCGACCTCTCCGATGGCCTGACCCTCGACGATCAATTGCCTGAAGAGACCTTGCATCGCCAGACCTCGCCTGCTTATATCTTCGCGGAGGCTAGCTGACGCCGTTTCATCACTCAGCATCTGATAGAACAGCATGAAAAACTCAGGATGCTGACGGCGGGCTTCCACGAGCCGTGAAATCAGAAGGGCGAGGCGTTCGCCTGGCGAACCCGGCATCTCAGCAATGCTTGGGAATGGCTCGCTGGATTGGATGCCTTCCTGGACCAGTGCGTTGATAATCGCCTCCTTGTTATCAAAATAGCGATAGGCCAATCCCTGACTGATCTTGGCGGCAGCGGCGATGTCGGCCATCGTTGCCCCCATGCCTTTGTGCGCAAAGACCTTTCTAGCTCCCTCCAGGATTCTTTTCTGTACTGCTTCTCGAATACGTTGATTTGCTTTTTCGGACCGAGGCATTGCAACACCTTCTTTTGAATGAATGAATCATTCATTCACTAATGAAAAGTATACCTATCCGACGCATTGTTGTCAAGTGCTTGACAAAGGAGAGCCGATCAAGCACTATAGGTGCGCATCTCGCTGGTTCATAATAGCTATCGTGTATCACTATTGCTGGTGCCGAACGTTAACATACTAAGTGGCAGATACTCCTAAAGCGAACGATAACAGCCATTGGGACGCAAATCAACATGCTTAGGCCAGCCAACATGCTCAGGCTGGGAGGAAGGGGAAGGTGTATCGAGTGCAAGTACAAGAGCAATATCGACCCGCACCGGCGGGACAACACAGGCCGGATGCAGATGCTGATGCGTCACTTCAAGCGCATGGGTTGTATCGCCTGGGATTGGCGTATGGCCGTCTGGTTTATCGTTTCCGCTGGTTAGTTCTCGCGCTCTGGCTGATTGGTCTGGTCATCAGTATTCCCTTTGCCAGCACCATAGCAGATGTGCTGGGCGGCGATGGCTACTCGTATAGCGGCAGTGAATCCGCTCAAGTGAGCGCGCTGCTGAAAAATAATCTGCATCAGGGGTCCACCACACAATTGCTGGTGGTCTTTCAATCCACGACAACCCCCGTCACCAATCCTGCCTACCAGCAGGAGATAAGCGCTTTTATGAGCCGGGCGCGCTCTTTTGCAGATGTGAGCAACGTGCTGCCTGGCGGCGTGGGCAGCGATGGTCGGACAGCCCTGGTGGTGGTGAGCTTCAACAAGAGCGCTAACTATGTAGAGGGCCGGTTGGCTGATTTTCGTATGCTTTTGCCCAGCGGCAGCGCGGCCAGCCCGGCGCGGGTCTATCTGACCGGCGACGCGCCCGCCTCAAAAGAGTTCAACACGATCACCGCCCATGATACCGAATATGCCGAGGGAGCGGCGCTTCCGATTGCGCTGGTGGTCTTGCTCATCGTTTTTGGCTCACTGGTCGCTGCGGCAATGCCTCTGGTGCTGGCGCTCGTAGCTGTGCCGGTGGCGCTGGCGATCATCTACGCCATTGCGGCGCATACACAGATGAGCATCTTTGTCTTGAATATCGCCTCGATTATTGGCCTTGGTATCTCTATTGACTACAGCCTGTTCATGACGCGCCGCTTCCGCGATGAACTGGCGCAGGGCCGGTCTAGTCAAGAGGCCGTGGCCTGGACCATTGCCACCTCCGGCGAGGCTATCCTGTTCAGCGGCTTGACAGTCATGATTGGCTTTCTGGGCTTGCTCCTGCTGGGCATTCCCTTTATGTCCTCTATCGGCATCGGTGGCGCGGTGGTAGTTATCTCGGCAGTGCTGGCGGCACTGACCTTGCTCCCCGCATTGCTGGGGGTGCTGGGCCGGCGCGTGAATGCCGTGCGTGTGCGCGTCCCTGGCAAATTCTTTGGAGCCAGACCGGGCCGGTCTGTAGCGCCGGCGTCCTCGCCGGCTGGGGTGGGGGGCTTCTGGCATAGTTGGGCGCTCTGGGTCATGCGCAGGCCGGTGCTTATTGCAGTGGTGGTCGGCCTGATCCTGCTGGGAATGGGCTGGCCGGTGGTCAAGATCAATATTGGCAGTGGCGACTCATCCTCGCTGCCGGCAAGTTCAGAGGCCCGCCAGGGGTTGGATATTCTGGCTGAGCAGTTCCCACAAACCAGCCAGACTCCGATCTATGTGGTGGCCCGGACGCCTGATGGCTCCAGTATCCTGAATTCGGCGAATCTAGCTCGGCTCGATCATCTGACGCAGTGGCTAGCCGCTCAGGCGCATATCACCAGCGTCGTTAGCCTGACACGCCTGCCAGCATCGCCCGGCGCGCCTGCCCTGAATGCCCAAGTGCTGGCTGGATTATATAGCACGGGCGCCTATCAACAGAATTCCGATCTGGCTCAGTTTGTCGCCTCAACAACGGTCAACGACTTCACCGTGATTACAGCAAATGCCAATACAGCCATAGATAGCCCGGAGGGCAAGACACTGATCGATCAGTTGCGCGCCGGAGACCGGGCGGCGGGCCAGGGTTTGACGGTGCTGGTTGGCGGTGATCAAGCCTCCAATCTAGACTTCAACCGCTATCTCTATGGCAAGTTCCCCTGGGCGATTCTGTTTATCCTGGGTGCCACCTACCTGCTGCTGCTTATCATGTTCCGCTCGGTCCTGCTGCCGCTCAAGGCGATTCTGATGAACATACTTTCGATCAGCGCGACTTACGGGGTGCTGGTGTCCGTCTTTCAGTGGGGCTATCTCTCCAGCCTGCTTGGCTTCACCTCGAACGGCTTCATTGATAGTACCGCGCCGATCATCCTCTTCTGTGTCCTCTTTGGCCTCTCGATGGACTACGAAGTCTTTTTGCTCAGCCGAATCCGCGAGGAGTGGCTGCGCACCCACAACAACCGCTGGGCAGTGGCACGCGGACTGGAGAAGACAGGCGGCGTCATTACCAGTGCCGCGCTGCTTTTCGTCATCGTCACTGGCGCCTTTACCTTCACCTCGCTGGTTGTCACCAAGGAGTTTGGCGTTGGCTTGACGGTAGCAATCGTGGTTGATGCAACCATCATACGCACGCTGCTCGTCCCGGCCACCATGCGCCTGCTGGGCCGCTGGAACTGGTGGCTGCCTGGGCGCCCATTACCACCCTCGCAGGAGGTGCAGTCGGTAGCGGTTCAACCGGAGTGAAGTTAGTGATCGATTCCCTGGCTCACGGGTGATGCCCCCATCACCCGTGAGCGAAGCGCGAGGTCGCGCTGCCGTTTGCCTTGCGCCTGTCCATAGGTCGCCATAGCCTCCATCATGCAAGGTTGAAAGCTTGCGCCCAGCCTCGTGCCTCAAAAGCATTGGCGACGGGCTTATGACGCAGAACCTCTCAGGGGGTGGTTCTTGTGCAATTGGACCGCCCGCTCATTGCTTTCGCCATTCTTGCTCAAACGCCGCCAGCCATTCCGCGTTTTCATACAAATGTGGTGAATTGACTTCCCGTTGTAGCCCTTTCACCCACAGTTCAGCCGCTTGCCAAATCTCCTCCGGGCTGCGCCAGGCTTTGAACAGCAGCGTGGGGTGAATAATGCCGTTTTTGGTCAATACACCCGCCCGGTCATAGGCACACATGAGCCAGTCAAAGGTGACAAATGCGGGGCTGTGCAGCGGTACAAGTTGTGAGAACGCTTCAAAGGTGGGAGCCTGCTGCTGCAACTGGGCGAAGAGGGTCCACCCAGGATTATTGGGAGCGGGAAGCGTGTGCTGATTGAAAGCCGCAAAAATAGCCTGGTCGTCAGCGGTGGGTTCAGGATAGGTGATGGGGTGCCAGTGTGGTGGGGTCTGTTTTTGTTCCTCCCAAAATTGCTCTGCACGTGTTGCTAACCACTCAAAGTGTTCATAGAGGTGTGGATTGTGGTATTCCTCGCGCAGCCCCAGCACAAACGGTTGGGTTCGGCGCCATGCTCCGGGCAGTTCGTACCAGGAGTCGAAGAAGAGATCAGCGCGCATCTGTCCAGTGCGGATCAGTTGCCCGGCGTCCTCAAATGAGCCGAGAAAGCGCTCAAACAAGGCGCGTTCAGCGCTGCCTGCTGGGGCCAGTTGTTGAAAAGTAGCAAAATCAGGCGCTTCGTGCCGCACGCGCATGTAGAATTGCGCGGCCTGCTGGTCACGTGGAGTTTCCCACCGCTGAAAAAACTCAAGGCAAGCGATTGTTTGTGCTGGCAAGGAAGCTAAAGGAGCGTTACTCGTGTTAGAAGCCGGGTCACTCATCGTTTTTCCTCCTATGACTGGTCAGCAACTGGTGCTTACTCTTTGCTACCCACCTGCGGGGCCACCCTCCAGGCCCGGCTCAGTCATCTTGGCCGGGTCGAGGATGCGATTGAGGTCTTCTTCGCTGAGGCTGGTTTTCTCGCGGGCTACCTCGCGGACAGTTTTGCCCATTTTGGCCGCCTCTTTGGCAATATTCGCGGCGGCATCGTAGCCAATGACCGGCGCCAGCGCGGTGCAGATAGCCAGTCCGCGCTCGACCATTTCTGGCCCTCGACTGGTCGCTTTGATGCCATTGATGCACTGCACAGTGAAGTTTTTAGCCGAAGCAGCAAGCAAGCTAATAGATTGCAGCAAGTTGTAAGCGGTGATGGGCATCATCACATTGATCTCGAAATTGCCCGACTGCCCGGCAACCGTAATCGTGGTGTGATTGCCCATCACCTGCGCGCAAACCATGCAGACCGATTCGGCAATCACCGGATTGACCTTGCCAGGCATGATTGAACTGCCCGGCTGCACCGCCGGCAGATCGATCTCGCCAATGCCGGCGCGTGGCCCAGAGCCGAGCCAGCGTATATCGTTGGCGATCTTCATCAAGCTGACGGCCAGCGTATTCAACTCGCCGCTGGCCGAGACGATATTGTCCAGCGTGTTCTGGGCCTGGAAGTGATTGCTGGTCTCGTGGATAAAGACACTATTCATCTGTGAAAGGCGCTCGCAGACGTTGCGGGCGAAGTGCGGATGGGTGTTGATGCCGGTGCCAACGGCGGTGCCGCCCAGGGCAACCTCAGCCAGTTCATCCTGTGCCCAGTGCAGGCGCTTGATGCCACGCTCTATCTGCCCGGCATAGCCGCGAAACTCCTGGCCCAACCGGATCGGTGTCGCGTCTTGCAGATGTGTGCGTCCGGTCTTGATGACATCCATGAACTCGTTGGCCTTCTGGTTCAACGAGCGTTCCAGGCTCTCTAGTGCCGGCATCAGGTCGTCATGGATCGCCATAAGGGCAGCGATATGAATAGCTGTTGGGATGACATCGTTTGAGGACTGCCCGAAATTGACGTGATCGTTTGGATGGACCAGCCGAGAGCCACGCTCGCCGCCCAGCAGTTCGCTGGCCCGGTTGGCGATTACCTCGTTGGCATTCATATTGGTGGAGGTGCCGGAGCCGGTCTGGAAGATGTCCAGCACAAACTCGCTGTCTAGCTTGCCGTCGATCACTTCCTGGGCCGCCTGGACAATTGCCCCGGCCAGCTTCTCATCGACCAGGCCAAGTGCGGCGTTCGTCTGGGCCGCGCAGAGCTTGATCTGCCCAAGCGCTTTGATAAAGCGGCGTGGGAAACGCAGGTCGCTAATAGGAAAATTCAAGACGGCGCGCTGGGTGCTGGCCCCATAGTAAGCGCTGGCAGGCACCTGCATCTCGCCCATCGAATCACGCTCGGTGCGTGTTGTCTGCTCATCGGCCATGATCCAACCTCCTCATTTTCGTGTAGCGTCATTATAACATCAGGCCAACCTTAAAATGGCTCGTTGATCGTTTCAATTACAGGTCCACGCGCAGCAAAACGCTCTTGCTGGTGCGCATGGTCAACGGCACCTATGAAGTTGCCACGCAGGCGCGTGATCACATCTATCATGTCACGCGCGGCGCTTCTGGAGGATTGGTCTGCGACTGTACCACCAGCGAGCTTGGCTATGTCTGCACCCATATCCTTTCGGCCAGCCATTTCCAGGCGGTCTGGCTGCGTGCCCAGCAGCGTGAGCAAGCCCAGAGCGCCTCCCAGCCCTGGGTGTCCAACCAATCAGGGCCGATGCAGGAGCAGGCACAATCGGCGTCTCGTCCGTTTCGCCAGCATACCCAATCGGGTGCATGGCCTGGCAATGGGAACAGTGATCGAGCAAGCCAACGCATGTGGCGCTGACCTTGCGCTCAGGCATTCCTGGTTCTATACTCACCATGCGCTATGGCCTCTGTATGCCTGTCTGTCGGGCGCTTGATTCCGGGCGAGCGCAAGAGGAACTGGAATGCCTGCTGTATTTCTTTGTGGCCGTGTCTGGCGCAGTGCTGATAGATGGTTGGGGCGCTGGTCACTGGCTGCTGTGCTTTGTCTGGTGGTTGCCAGTGCCTGCACTCAATCGCCACCTACCGGGCAGCAATCACAGCCGGGCCTCGCGGTGCTGGCCTCCACGCCACAACTGGCTGCCTATCATGTCTTTGTTACCGATCTGGGCACCGGCCACCTGGCGGAATTGGATAAAGGCACAGTAAGCGGCGGCAAGAGTCTGCATGGCCTGGCGCTTTCGCCCGATGGAAAGCTGATCTATGCCAGCGATGTCGCCGATAGCCGCATCGATCTCTTCTCCATCACCAGCGCGGCACCCCATCTTACGCGCAGCATCGGGGTTGGCTTGTACCCTGTGCATATCGCCTTCTCGCAGGGCGGGCGCTTTGCCTACGCGACCAACTTCCAGGGCAATACCGTCTCAGTGATTGATACGGCCCAGGGAAAGGTGATCAACACGATTACCACCCCGCCGGGGCCGCATGGGCTAACCGCCTCAGCGGATGGCCGCTTTATCTATATCGCCTGCCTGAATGGTCAGGCGCTGGTGGTCATCGACACCCAGACCAACACCCTGGCCCAAACACTGCTGCTCCCGGCGAATACCCATCCTTATAGCGCGGTGCTGGGCAAAGAGGGCCGCTACCTGTATATCACCGATAACTTTTTCGGGCGCGTTCTGGTCGTCGATACGACAAAGCTGCGTGACCCTGCCCAGGCCGTTATCGGCGGCTCGCCAGCAGGCCAGCAGCCCGTTTTGATCGCCATTGCCCCCGACGGCAAACGCCTCTATGTGACCAACAGCGGCGGCAATCTCAGCGTGCTAGACCTGAGCGGCGACCCAACCCATCCACATCTGCTGGCAACGGTTCCAGTGGGGCGCTCGCCGCATGGCGTCGCCATCTCGCCCGATGGCCGCTATGTTGTCGTAGCCAATATCCTCTCGGCGACACTCTCGGTGATCGATGCGGCAAGCAATACGGTTGTCGCCACGATCAAGGGCGAAAAGTATCCGAATGATGTGCTTATCACCTTGGCTTGAGTGTCTTTGCTCATGAGATGAAGGGACAGCGAGTTTTCTTGCAGGCCGCTGTTCTGATTGTTACAATACCCTGTAGAGAGCAATAAGCTGTACTGGAGCCTGTTTTCTAGCTTGTTCACCAGAGAAATGGCCTATCAATCTGGCAGAAATCGAGTAGGCGATCATGTTAGCTGCTTCTTCAGAGATGCCCTTGCTGGCGTTGCGGCAGTGCCGAAGGCGCGCTCGTTCTCTTATGATTGCCTCAGCTCTGGCCCTGCTGTTGCTGCTGCTCTTCAGCGGCGTGGCCTCGGCGCACGCCTTACTAGATCATTCCGACCCGCCAGCAAACGCCAGCACCAGCCAATGTCTGACCGGCTCTTTGCCATTGCTCTGCGTGCCAGAGGTACTTTCAGAGTGGCTGATTTATCTGGCAACGGCGGTCTGGGTTGGTGGCACCTTCTGGCTGGGCTATATGGCGGAGCGCGCTGCGCAGCGTGATCGCTCGCTGGTTTCGACAGCCATTGCCACGTCGCGGCGCTTCCGGCCAATCGCTGCGACGGCGCTGGTAGCCTTCCTGGTTGCCAACGTCGGCTATGTAATGGGCCAGTCGATGCTGGCAGATGGCAGTTGGGCTAGCGGCTTCTCGCCAACACTGTTGTCCAGCACGCTGCTGCACAGTACGTTTGGTGTCTTCTGGCTGGTACGTACCTTGCTGGTGCTGCTGGCGCTGCTCTTGCTGGTGCTGTTCCCTGATCGATCTGTCGCTGAGGAGGAGTGGCGCCCTCGCCTTGGACTGAACTTTGGCCGGATGGCCCTGGGGCTGTGTTTGCTGGTAGCCCTGGCGTTTTCCGGCCACGCGGCGGCAGCGCAGGTGCGTGGTAAGATTGGCCCGTTTGCTATCCCGATAGATTGGCTGCACCTGCTCTCGATGTCGCTCTGGGTGGGTGGCTTATTCTTTATCGCCCTGGTGCTGATGCCGACCATCTGGGCTGATGAGCCGGTCAAGCGCGGGCTAGCGCTGGTCAAGCTCCTGCCGCGCTTTAGCCTGATCGCCCTTGCCAGCGTCTTCACGGCAGCGGTTACTGGCTCGTTGAACGCCGATGTGCAAATGAACTCCTGGGATCAGTTCTTGGGCACAACCTATGGCCGCACGCTCATCATCAAGATTCTGCTGTTCATTGTGATGATGGGCATCAGCGCCTACCATGCCTATCGCCTGCGCCCACAGCTCTCGCGTGAATTGAACGCCTGGAGCCGGCTGCAAGCATCGCCTGGAACACCGGCGTCCTCGCTGGCAGGGGTGGGGAGTGTAGCGCTGGCTCCCGTGCCGGCAGAGGTGAGACAGGAGGAACTGGCAACACCTTCACTCCAGCGAAGAATGAGCGCCGCGCTGCAAATGCAATCGACTGAACATCAGCCGCTGGATGATGCGTCATCATCACCAGCGCTGGCAACTATTGAGCGGCTGAGCGACCTCATTCGCCTCTGGATTCGGCGCGAGGCGATGCTGGGCGCGGGCGTGCTGCTCTGCGCGGCGTTGCTAGGTGGAGTGGCCGGCTCGCTGGCTCCCGCGCTGCCTGGCGCCCCGAACATCAACTCGCCCACGCTGACAGCGACCTCTAAAACGCCTGTCAATCTCGCCCAGACGGCCAATGGCCTTAGAGTCACGCTCAAAGTTTCGCCGGATAAATTCGGCACCAACAGCTTTGGCGTGCTGGTGCAAGATGCCAGCACTGGCAAGCCAATTGTTGGCGCCAACATCCATCTGGTGATTACCATGCTCGATATGGATATGGGCACTGGCACCAGCGACCTCAAAGGTGTGGGCAGCGGCTTCTACACCGGCCAGGGCGATCTGCTGATGGGCGGGCGCTGGCAGGTTGAGGTAGAGGTGCGCGCACCGCAAGACCCAAATACGATCCAGCGCTTTACCTTTGCATTCTCGGTGTCCTTCACATAATGTGTAACCAGGGTAATTCGTCTCAGCCCGCGAAGGCGTTGCTCTGTGGCGGAACGCCCTCAGGCGCGGTTTTAACCGCCAGCTATAGAAAAGGGGTACAAGCTATGGTGGTGCAACAACGACCAGCAGAAATGGGAACGAGCGTTCGTAATCCTGGGATGCCCCTTGATCTGGATCGCGTCGCCCAGGTGCAGGTCAATCGCAGCGCGGTAGAGCGCCGCGCCGCTACCCTGATAACCCGGCGCACGGTCAAGAAAGATTGGCAGGCGGCGTGGCTGCTGCGCGCCATCACCTGCCTGGACCTGACGACCCTGGCTGGCGATGATACACCTGGCAATGTGCGCCGGCTCTGCGCCAAGGCGCGCGCCCCACTGCGTCAGGATATGTTGGAAGCGCTGGGCGTCGAGCATCTCAACATTCACGTCGGCGCGGTCTGTGTCTATCACAATCTTATCGCTCCAGCGGTGGAGGCGCTGCGCGGCACAGATATTCCGGTGGCTGCCGTCTCTACTGGCTTTCCTGCGGGGCAGAATCCCTTTGAGCAAAAGCTGGGGGAGATCAAAGCCTCCGTGCAGGCGGGAGCGCGTGAGATCGATATTGTCATTTCGCGCGCGCATGTCCTTACCGGAAACTGGCAGGCGCTCTATGACGAGGTGCGCGCCTTCCGCGAAGCCTGCGGCGACGCCCACCTGAAAACCATCCTGGCGACGCACGAACTGGCGACGCTGCGCAACGTCGGCATGGCAAGCTGGGTCTGCATGATGGCTGGCGCTGACTTCATCAAGACCTCGACTGGCAAAGAACCAGTGAACGCGACCCTGCCGGTAGGTCTGGTCATGGTGCGGGCCATCCGCGAATACTTTGAACTGACTGGCTCGAAGGTCGGCTTCAAGCCAGCTGGCGGCATCCGCGCCGCCAAAGACGCGCTGAACTGGCTGATCCTGATGAAAGAGGAACTGAGCGACGACTGGACCCGCCCCGCACTCTTCCGCTTGGGCGCTAGCAGCCTGCTCTCCGACATTGAGCGCCAGCTTTCGCACCATCTCACCGGCCACTACGCCGCCGCTCACCATTTTCCAATGCCATAGCAGAAGACGCTCATCATCTTTTCTGCTTACGCAACGTGAAGGGGGCGCACAACGTATTCAAAGCAACACCCAGAAATGGGGCTGCTCAGCTTGCCCTGCTGAGTGAAATGGTTGTTTACTTCCCTTTGCGAAAGGAGCAATAACCCATGTGGAGTTGGATTGGAAAAGCTATCCTGTGGAAAATCATCAGCGCGGTCTGGCGCACCGTCTTTAAGAAGGTAGTGTAATGACAGCAGAACAGGACCGGCCAGCATCATCGCTGGCCGAAGTGCATATTCTCTTCCAGGGCTACGTTGGCGAGCGCGTCGCCTCAACGATTAGCTTTGTGCGCGATGGCGAGGCGCTGGTGATCATCGACCCCGGCATGGCGCCGTCTCCTGGCTCTATGCTTGAGCCTCTGGCGGCGCTTGGCGTCTCTCCAGATGCGATCACTGATGTGATCTTCTCGCATCATCACCCTGATCACACGCTGAATGCGGCGCTCTTCCCCAATGCACGCTTCCATGACCATTGGGCGATCTATCAAGGGGATATGTGGATCAGTCGCCGGGCGGAAGGCTTTCAGGTGTCGCCGTCTATCCGCTTGATTGAAACGAAAGGCCATACACCTCAGGACATCACTACGCTGGTGGGCACCAGCACTGGCATCGTCGCGTTTACCCATCTCTGGTGGCATGCCAAAGGGCCGCCTGAAGACCCCTACTCGCATGATCCTGCGGTGCTGCATGCCGGACGCGAGCGCGTTTTGCAGGTAGCCAGCCAGATTGTGCCGGGGCATGGAGCGCCGTTTACGCCTGGCCCAGAGACGCCGCGCTGAATATGCAAGGCGAGGATTGAACGGCTCAAACAGCAGTTTCAGATGGAACTGATCTGAGAAGAAGGACGACTCATGCCCCTCAGATTTCATGATGCCGACCAGACGATCTATAGTTTTGGCGACGACTTTTTGGTGCGCTGTCCACAGTGCTATCACCGTGCCAGGGTGCTGCCGCTCCCTGGCAACGGGCTGGATCTGTTTGCGCCCCGCAGGGTCGTCTGCACCAGATGTGGGTATACCAAAGATTGGCATGAGCAAACGCTCTACATCAGTGAGAGCGCGTTTGATTGGTACTTTCGTCTGCCACTCTGGTTGCAGACACGCTGCTGTGGGCAGACGCTCTGGGCGTATAATGGGGAGCATCTGGATTTTCTGGGGCAGTATGTCCAGGCTGATCTGCGCGAGCGACTTCCAAACAAAAATAGCAGCCTTGCCAGCCGGTTGCCGGCGTGGATGAAGGATGCAAAGCACCGCGACGAGGTCTTGCGCGGCATAGAGACATTGAGAAAGAAGCTCCGCGAAGCATAAGGTATTTTAGTGCAGGCGCAGTGCTTGTAGCGCTGGCTTCCAGCCGGCGCACGAGATGGGCCGGCGAGACGCCGGCGGTACAGGCAGAGGGAAGCAATGAGCGTAGCCGACATTTTTGAGACCTTAGACTATGGGCCGGCTCCAGAAGCGGCTGCCCCAGCGCTGGCCTGGATCGAGCAGCATGGGCCGGAGTTGAAGTTGTATATCAACGGGCAGTGGGTGGCGCCGCAGAGCGGGCAATACTTTGAGAGCATCAATCCCTCGACGGGCAAGCCACTGGCGCGGCTCGCCTCGGCTGGGCAAGCCGATGTAGACGCCGCCGTAGCGGCGGCCCGCGACGCCTTCGGCCACTGGAGCAAAACGCCGGGGCATGTGCGCGCCCGCTACCTCTATGCCATTGCCCGGCATATCCAAAAGCATTCGCGGCTGCTGGCTGTACTGGAGTCGATGGATAACGGCAAACCCATCCGCGAGACCCGCGATATTGACGTGCCGCTGGTCGCCCGCCATTTCTATTATCACGCAGGCTGGGCGCAACTGATGGACAAAGAGTTTCCCGGCTATGAGCCGGTGGGCGTCGTTGGGCAGATCGTGCCCTGGAACTTCCCGCTGCTGATGCTGGCCTGGAAGATCGCCCCAGCGCTGGCGATGGGCAATACCGTCCTCCTCAAGCCGGCCAAATTCACCTCGATTACGGCGCTGCTCTTTGCCGAGATTTGCCAGGAGGTTGGTCTGCCGCCGGGCGTGGTCAATATCGTCACCGGCGATAGCAAGATGGGCGAGATGATCGTGCGCCATCCTGGCATCGATAAGATCGCCTTTACCGGCTCAACCGATGTCGGGCGCTTCATCCGCCGCGAAACCGCCGGCAGCGGCAAGCGCATCTCGCTGGAGCTTGGCGGCAAATCGCCCTTTATCGTCTTCGATGACGCCGACCTGGACAGCGCCGTTGAGGGCGTGGTCGATGCTATCTGGTTCAACCAGGGGCAGGTCTGCTGTGCCGGCTCGCGGCTGCTGGTGCAGGAAAATGTGGCCGACAAGATGATTGCTAAACTGCGCGAGCGCATGGAGAAGCTGCGCGTGGGCGATCCGCTGGACAAAGCGGTGGATATTGGCGCGATTGTCTCGCCGGCCCAGTTGGAGAAGATTCAAAGCCTGGTCAATCAGGGTGTTGAAGAGGGCGCCACGCTCTGGCAGCCCTCCTGGGCCTGCCCGACTGAGGGTTATTTCTTCCCCCCAACCCTCTTTACCGGCGTGGCTCCTGCGGCGACTATTGCGCAGGTAGAAATCTTTGGCCCGGTGTTGGTCTCGATGACCTTCCGCACACCCTCTGAAGCGGTGGCACTGGCAAACAACACGCGCTACGGCCTGGCAGCAAGCGTCTGGAGTGATAATATCAATCTGGCACTGGATGTCTCGCGCCAGTTAAAGGCCGGCACCGTCTGGGTCAACTGCACCAACTTCTTTGACGCGGCCTCTGGCTTTGGCGGCTATCGTGAGAGCGGCTTCGGGCGCGAAGGTGGCCGGGAGGGTTTGTTCGAGTATATGCGCCCATCCTGGGAGCCAGGTATCGCGCGTGGCGCGTTGGGCGATGGCGAGCAGCCGGAAATGGCGGCGCATGCTGCCGCCAGCAATGGCCGCGCAAAGCGAGCAAAGCAGCGCACTTCGCCGCTCACCGGCCTGCCGCTGCATAGCACCGGCAACGGCTTCTCGGGCCAGGATGGCTACCCCATGCCAGCGATTGATCGCACGCCCAAGCTTTTCATCAAAGGAAAACAAGCGCGGCCTGATTCCGGCTATAGCCACTTTGTCACTGGCGCGCATGGGCAGATTGTGGGCGAGGTCGGCGAGGGAAACCGCAAGGATATTCGCAACGCTGTCGAAGCGGCGCACGCGGCGGAAAGTTGGGCCTCGGCCACCGGCCATAATCGCGCTCAGATTCTCTACTATCTCGCCGAGAACCTCTCGGCGAGGGCAGAAGAGTTTGCCCGGCGTATTGCCATCATGACCGGGCAGCCGCACGAAGAGGCCCGCGAGGAAGTAGAAATCTCGATTAACAGACTCTTTACCTACGCCGCCTGGGCCGATAAATATGATGGCCTGGTGCATCACACGCCCATCCGCGATGTGACTCTGGCAATGCCGGAGCCGATAGGCGTGATTGGCATCACCTGCCCCGATGACTACCCGCTGCTGGGGTTTATCTCACTGGTGGCTCCAGCGATAGCGATGGGCAATACCCTCATCGTCATCCCCTCCGAAAAGTACCCGCTCAGTGCAACAGATTTCTATCAGGTGCTTGAAACTTCTGATGTACCCGACGGCATAATCAATATTGTGACAGGTCCACGCGAAACACTGACTCAAGTGCTGGCCGACCATGACGATGTTGAGGCCGTCTGGTACTTTGGCAGTGCTGAGGGCAGCCAGAAAGTAGAGTACGCCTCCGCCGGCAATATGAAGCGCACCTGGGTCAACTACGGCCACGCCCGCGACTGGTTCGACCCCATCCAGGGCGAGGGCCAGGAATTCCTGCGTGAAGCCACCCAGGTCAAAAACATCTGGGTGCCCTATGGTGAATAGCACCAGGCGATAGCTGGATTCAGCCTGATTGAACAAGCGGAGCGCACACGCGCTCCGCTTGTTACTTTTTTGGCTCGCGCGGCATGATTGTAGTGAGAAATGCGCGGCGCGAAAGTTGCAGAAAGAGCGGGCTGTCCTTCGCAGAAGGCTACGAAATGTGAACTAGCTCACAATTCGTAAGAAAGTCATCTGTGAGGTAGTTCACAATGAGACGACCAGCAAGGTTTCAGGGCAGATGAGAACAGTCCTGACGACTATCGACAGGTGATAAAAGCATCTCAGCAGGATAGTGTATAATCTGAACAGAAGCGAGCGCTCACACCAATTCGTCCGTTGCATGAACAGAAACCATGCAAGTTTTCCTCTCTCATACGTCTATATAAGTAAATAAACAAGAAAACGGCCCGATGGATTGGGAACCAACCGATATTTGGAAGCTTGGGAGATTTTTCAGAAAAGAGCGGTGCCCTATGAACAGGCAAAAACAGGTACGTCCAGGCGTATGGCGGCGGCCAGGGTGGTGGCTGGCGGTTTTGGCAGCCAGCGTGATGCTCTTCCTCTCAGCTTGTGGCTCGCTGACCCCTAGAGGGCAGGCGGCCCAGCACGAGAAGGCAAATCTTGATACCGGCCTCCAGTATGCCGTCAAGATTGGGGTTCCAGCCAACCTTCTCACGCCCATTCGCCAGCAAGAGGCGAAAGTAGCCAATCAACTGCCCGCGCCGGGCCTCTTTGGCGATTCAAATTCTGATGGCTCCTATAACAATGCCATCCAGAGCTATAAAGTGCTGGAAGTCAATGTCGCCTCGGTCATTACCCAGGCGACGCAGTCGGCTCGCCTTCAGGCGCATCAGGATATTCAACAATTCGACGCATTGTTGCAGCAGCGCCAGAACCAGGGCTTTAATAACGAGGTTCCGGGTTATCAGACGCGCATAGCACAGGTGCAGCAGCAGTTTGCGAATGGACAAACGCCCAACGATTTCTATCAGGTCAGCACGTTTGCCCGCCAGCAGACTCAGGCGCTGCAACTGATGTCCCCAGCCTATCAGCAGTTGCAAACACTGCAAGATACCATCAACCGGATGAAGGGTGCCGGGCTAGATACCTCGCTGGGCCAGCAGGAGTATCAGGATGATCTGGCGACCTTCCGTGCTGCCAGCGAGCCGCAGCACTATCAAAGCTTGATAGCAAAGCTCTCTGCCCAGATTGATCAACTGGCCGCCGATCAGGTCTCGGCGATTCCCTTTATCGGTGAGGCCATGCTGGAGCAATTCCAAAATCAGATCGATCAGGCCCAGACCTACGGCGAGGATATAACGCAGTATCAGCAGCAGCTTGACCAGGATCGCCAGGACTTGCAGAACGCGCATACCTTGCAGCAATACCTCGATCTCTCGACGCGCATCCGCACCCAAACGAACGGCATGCAAACGGTCCTGCTGCATGGCAAGACGAACTACGACTTGCAGCAATTGCAAGCGCTGATCGGCACAACCGACATTATCAACGACTATGAGTACCGCGATGGAACCGACGCCTATGGCGATCAGTCGGCCAATCTCCAGAGCGCGCAGACCAATGATGATTATCAGTCGGTTGATGATCAGTTGCAAATCCTGCTGACCAATCTGCACGCGCTCCTGACAAACTTGAAGGACGCGACCCCGCACGATCAGGCGCACGCCACCGACCTGCAACTCATTCAAGCCTACGGCTTGACGGGCAAGGTGATGGTGACCTCGCTTACGGAGCAAACGCTGCGGCTGTATGATAACGGCCAGTTGGTGCGCTCCATTCCAATTGTGACCGGGCGGCAAGAAGCGCCAAGCCCGCCAGGACTCTGGCACATCTTCTATAAGGGCACCAACCTGACTTTCAAGTCATCCGAGCCACCAGGTTCAGCGCTCTGGTATCCGCCTACGCCGATCAACTATGGCATGGAATACCATTCGGGAGGCTTCTTCTATCATGATGCAACGTGGCGCAGCTACTTCGGCCCCGGCGCCAACCTGCCGCATAATGATTACACCTCCGGGCAGTATTCTGATGATGGCTCACATGGCTGCATCAACATGACCCTGAGCAATACATCCTGGCTCTATAGCTGGGTTGACGTGAACACTCCGGCCATCGTTTACTAGACCGCACACCCGCCGGCTGGAAGCCAGCGCTACAAGCGAGGATAGCTTGCCTGTAGCGCTGGCTTCCAGCCGGCGCGTTGTTCTTCGCTCGTAGCGCTGGCATCTTGCCGGCGCGTTGTTTTCTGTATACTGGCCGGCGCTACAAGGGAAGTGTCTCCTCGCCGAACGGCCTGGGCAGCACCGCGCCCAGGATAATCTGCCCAAAGCTGGCAACAATGACTGGCATAAATGCCAGCGCCGGGAGAGCAGTCGCGTCCCATAGGCCGCCGCCTATCAGCGGACCAAAGAAGGCACTGACATAGCCGAGCGTGAGCAGCAAGCCGGTATAGCCGGCTACTTCTGCCTCTGGGGCCAGCAGCCCCGGCAGCGCCAGACCGAGCAGAAAGACCGCGCTCGACCCAAAGCCAAGCAGCCCCACCCAGAAGAGACTGGCTGTTGGTATGAAGAGCCAGCCAAAGATACCAAGAACACACAGCACCCCAGAGACAATGAACGGCCAGCGCCGCCCGGCGATGAAGCGGGCAAAGATGACGATCAGAATACTGGCAGGCAGTTGCATGCCGTTCAAGAGATTCAGCGCCGCTGGATACTCGGCGCCCCGTCCGATAGCTTTCTCATAATTGGGAATCCAGGTATTCATGGCAAAATAGACCAGGCTCCCGCTGCCCAGCAGCAAGCCCATGCGCCAGCCGCGCCAGGTCTTCCAACCGGCTTGCCAGCGCACGGCGCCCCGCGCTGTTGCGCCCCAGCGGGCGCGTGGAGCGAAGGCCAGCCACAGCGCCAGCGTCACGACAATGGGTACACCCCAGAAGAGAAAGCTGACGCGCCAGTTCCCGGTGCCCAGCCACATCAGCGCCGGCAGCGTGAGCGAGGCCGCAATCACCTCTCCAATAATCAAACCATTAGAGTAGATGCTCGTTGCCAGGCCAATATGCTTCGGAAACCACTGGCGTACCAGCACCGTCATCGCTGGCTGCGCGACAGCGATGCCCAGACTCAGCACCACCGTGAAAGCAAAGAGCGGCACAGCGCCCGGCAGCGCTGCCCGCAGAAGCTCTCCAACGCCGAGCAGAATCAAACCAACGGTAACGGCTGCGCGGGCGCTGACCCGCGCTATTAAAAACGCGCCTGGTACGGCTGCCAGCCCCATAAAGAGGATCGGCAGCGACGTAAGCAAGCTGGTGGTCGTATAAGAAAGGCCAAGGTCTTGACGTATCTGCGGAAGAACCGGCGGCACCGCCAGCAACACGGTGCGCAGATTCACCCCCGCCAGCCAGGACAGCGTCAGAAACGTCAACGCGGCGCGGCGCGGAATAACCGGAACGGTAACAGCAGGCGAAGCAGCCAATGACAATCCTCACAATTCTTTTCTTTTTACTTTGCCTCAAGCGTGTGGCCTAGCGGGAGATCATAGCGAATCTTTTTGCGCCAGAGGGTGGTGCGGCTGATGCCCAGCGCCTGCGCGGTGCGCTCCAGGCTGTTGCCATTCGCGCGGTAGGTTTCAAGAATCAGCCTGGCTTCCGCGCCTGCGCGTTCCTCCTTCAGCCGGGCGCGCTCCTGGCGCCTGTCGCGTGGTTCGGGCGTAGCCCCGTTTCGCTCCGGCTGGCTCTCAAATGGACTGGAAAGAAATGGGAGTGACGTCGCCGCCAGTCCCAGCCGTACAGCTTCGGGCAAGTCTTCCGGCGAGATCGTAGATCGCTGGGCGATATAGATCGCTCGCTCCAGCGAGTTCTCTAGCTCACGCACATTGCCCGGCCAGGGATAGCCTTGCAGCGCCGCCAGCGCTTCGGGAGAAATGGCTAATGGCCGCTCCAGTGCCCGGCTCTGCTGCTGGATGAAATGCTGCGCCAGCAGCGGAATATCTCCCTCGCGCTGCCGCAGCGGCGGCACCTCAATCGTAAAGACGTTCAGGCGAAAATACAGATCGAAACGGAAATTGCCCTGCCGGGCCTCTTCTGCCAGGTCTTTATGCGTTGCGGCAATGATGCGCACATCCACCGGCACAACGCTCTGGCCGCCAATACGCATAATCGTGCGCGTCTCGATGGCGCGCAGCAGACTGGTCTGCAAGTCGCGCGGCATATCGCCGATCTCATCCAGGAAGAGTGTGCCGCCGTGCGCCAGTTCAAACTTGCCGGGGCGACCTTGCTTATCGGCGCCGGTAAACGATCCACCCTCGTAGCCAAACAGTTCACTGGTAATCAGTTCGCGTGGGATAGCCGCGCAGTTAATCGCCACAAAGGGGCCATCGGCGCGGCTGCTCGCGTTGTGGATGCTCTGAGCGAAAATCTCTTTGCCGGTGCCTGTTTCGCCATGCAGTAGCACATTGGAGGTGCTGCCTGCCGCGATGCGCGCCAGACGAATGGCCTCAACCAGATGGTGATTCTCGCCAATAATATTGGCAAACGTCAAACGAGCGCGAGCGCCGCTCATCCGATGCACCAACCGCTGCACGCGCTCGATGCTGCGCAGCGTCAGCACAAAGCCGCTGGCTGGAACTGCCGGTTGCTGCCGTTGCCAGCCGGAACTGCCCGCGCGCTCTGGCTGGCGCAAAGCTACCAATTCCCGCACCGGCGTGCTGGCATTGATCGCCTTGAGCGTGCAGAGGCAGACGACGCGCCCCTGCGAGGTATGAAACGAAAACTCCTCGTCGGTCATCTCGCGGCCTGTGCGCAGCGCGGTGGCAAGCACGGCGGGAATCTCCAGCGCCTCGCTTAGTTTGCGCCCGGTGGCGCGTGGCAGCGACAGCCCCAATAATTGCCCCGCTCGGCCATTCATCTGGACAATCGTGCCATCCGGCTTGAGCAGCATAATGCCTTCGGAGAGCGTTTGCAAGATCGTCGTCAGTTCCGCAAGCAGTTCATTAGCGCTGGTTAGCCAGAGGTCCATCTGCAACTGATTGGTCACCGCCTGGGCCGCCGCTGTGACCATCCCCAGCGTATGGGGGTGGCAATCTTCGCAGCGGCCAAAGATTGCCAGCGCTCCTAGCGCCTGCCCCAGCGAATCATGGATGGGCGCGGCAGAACCGCAGTAGGGGTGGAGATAGGCGCAGAAATGAGCCGCGCCGCTGATCTGAATCGGGAAGGCATCAGCCAGCGCCAGGGCAATCGCATTCGTGCCTACGCTCTCTTCTGTCCAGGTCGCCCCTGGGACAAAGCCCACCTCTGCTAATTCCCTCGCTGTATGTGCATCGCCGACAATATCCAGCAGCGTCCCCTCGGCAGTAGCGAAGGCTACTACGCAGCCGGACCCCTCGACAAATTGATGTAGGTCTTCCATTGCCGGGCGCACCAGCACCAGTTGCTCCTGTGACGTGGCAGGTGGCTCTGAGGGTGTGCGTGGCGCCCTGGGTGGGCGGCGCGGGTCAAGCACGCGCTGGCGGCAGCGCTGCCAGGAAAGCGCGACAGCCGGCGGAAGTTCGTCACCTTTGAGCAATCCTTCATCGACAAATTGCTCCCAGGCGCGCAGCACTGGATCAAGCGACACAGCCTTGCTCATCGATCTGCCCTCCTTCGCGCAGTCCGACTCTTGGGGATGTTGCAAACGTTGCAGCTTCTCGTTTCTCAAGTGTAACGTAATTGTTGCGATTTTGCAATGCTCTGGCAGTTTTGTTGAACAATATGAACAATACCTGGATCAATTTTTCCTACCTGCTCAGCCGTGTAGCCCCTGATGGGAAGAGAGATGAACGATGTACGAAGAAAGAAGAAATTGGATTTTTTGCTGGTGTGCCAGGAATTGGCCTTGTTGCTGCTTTTAGAGGGTCAGCGCCATTGATCCCGTAACGTTTCAGTCCAGCTTCAAAGAAGGAGGCTGCCTTCGGGCAGAAAGGCGACTATGGGCAAACAACCAACGCTCACACAGAAACTCACCGCAGAGGTACTGGGGACTGCGCTCCTGACGTTGATCGGAGCCGGTTCGGTCACAGCAACCGTGACCCTGGATGGGAAGGTTCCTTTCTCGGAGGCCCAGTTGGGCGTCATTTCCCTCGCGTTTGCCTTCATCATTATGGCGATGGTCTACACCATCGGAAAGGTCTCTGGCTGCCACATTAATCCGGCGATTACCATCTCCCTGGCGCTGACGGGCCGCCAGCCCTGGAGCGAAGCGGTGATGTATATCGTCGCTCAGTTTGTTGGCGGCATCATCGGCGCGCTGGGCATTGTGGCGCTCTTTGGCAGCGGCGCGGCGACGGGCGCTGGCCTGGGCGTGACGGCTTTTGCCACATCGACCCCGGCCATTCAGGCAGCAGTAGCCGAGGCCATTGGCACCTTTATCCTCGTCTTCACGGTCTATGGCATCGCAGTAGACCCGCGCGCGCCAGCCGGGTGGGCCGGCCTGGTGATCGGTCTGATTGTTGCAGGCGTCATCTACGTCGTCGGCCCGGTCACCGGCGCGTCGCTCAATCCTGCCCGCAGCTTTGGGCCAGTCCTGATTCAAGTCCTCTTCGGTGGCAAGTCGTTCTTTGACCAGTATTGGGTGTATGTGGTCGGACCAGTAGTGGGCGCGATAGCCGGCGCCTTTGCGTATGATTTCCTGGCTCGCCCGAAGGATGTCACAGCGGCAGCCGCAGCCCCGGCGGAGGTTGCTGAGAAAGTGAAGGCGTGACCGTTTTGGCGTATCATAGGAGCAATCACAGAGGATCGTAAGACCCCAGCAGCGACAGAGGAGAATGCGATGAAAAAGCTGATTAACCGCCCCGAAGATGTGGTGAAGGAAGAGCTGGCGGGGATTCAGGTCGCGCATGGTGACCTTGTTCGCGTAGACTTTGAGAATCAGATTGTGGTACGGGCCGATGCCCCAGTGCAGGGCAAGGTGGGTGTGATCTCCGGCGGTGGCAGCGGCCACGAGCCGATGCACGGCGGCTTTGTCGGCAAGGGCATGCTCGATGCCGCCTGCCCTGGTGCCGTCTTCACCTCGCCGGTGCCCGATCAAATGCTCGCCGCAACGCGCGCCGTCAATGGTGGCGCGGGTGTGCTGCACATCGTTAAGAACTATACCGGCGATGTACTGAATTTTGAGATGGCTGCCGAACTGGCCCAGGCGGATGGCATTGAGGTGGCGAGCGTCGTGATTGATGACGATGTAGCGGTGAAAGATAGCCTCTACACGGCAGGTCGCCGGGGCGTCGGCACGACGGTTCTGGCGGAAAAGATCGTTGGCGCGGCGGCGGCGGCGGGCGCGCCGCTCTCGAAAGTGGCCGATCTCTGCCGCAAGGTCAACGCCAACGGGCGCAGCATGGGCATGGCGCTGACCAGTTGCACCGTTCCCGCCGCCGGCAAACCAACTTTTGATCTGGGTGAGGATGAGATGGAGATTGGCATCGGCATTCATGGCGAGCCTGGCCGCACGCGCATGAAGCTGGCGCCCGCCGCGCAAATTGCCGAATTGCTGCTGAACCCTATCCTGGAAGACCTGCCGTTCAATCGCGGGGATCACGTGCTGGCTTTCGTCAACGGTATGGGCGGCACGCCGCTGATCGAACTGTATGTGATGTTTAATGAAGTTGCCACCATCTTGAAGGCCAAAGGTATTACCATTGCGCGCTCCCTGGTGGGCAGCTATATCACTTCGCTGGAGATGGCCGGCTGCTCGTTCACCCTGGTGAAGCTGGATGATGAACTGACTGGCTATTGGGATGCGCCCGTCCATACCCCCGCGCTGCGCTGGGGCGTCTGATATTCATTCCGCTTGTAGCGCCGGCAGGGATGCCGGCGTGGGGCGGGGCTGGGGCGGCGCCGATGTGAGTTGCCCCAAACTCTTGGTAACTCTTTACGCCGGCGCCAGGCGCGGGCTAGGCTTGACGATAAGTCTCAAGAATTCCTGACCAGAAACTCGGTAACTCTAGCGAAGGAGAAAGCGCCATGCCTGTAACCACTGAGCAGGTGATCGCCTGGCTTCAACGCTCCGCAGCCGTTCTACATGAGCAGCGGGAGTATCTGACCCAGCTTGATAGCGCCATTGGCGACGCCGATCATGGGATAAACATGGATCGCGGCTTCACGGCTGTTATGGATAAGCTCCCAGGGGTCGCAGATAAGGATGCCGGAACCATTCTCAAGACAGTGGGCACTACCCTGGTCTCAACGGTGGGCGGCGCCAGCGGCCCGCTCTATGGAACTGCATTTCTGCGAGCGGGGATGGCGCTGGCCGGCAAGGTTGAATTGCAGGACAACGATGTGCTAACCGCGCTGCAAGCGGCTTTGGAGGGTATCATCGCGCGAGGCAAGGCCAAACCCGGCGAGAAAACGATGGTGGATGCCCTGCAACCGGCGATTGAGACGTTCAAGGTTACTCTGGAGGCCGGCGCATCCTTAAAAGAGGCGCTGGCGAAGGCTACACAAAGCGCGGAAGCAGGCATGAAATCGACGATTCCCATGCTGGCGACCAAGGGACGGGCCAGCTATCTGGGCGAGCGCAGCATCGGCCATCAAGACCCTGGCGCAACATCGGCCTGGTTCTTTTTACGAGCGATGGGAGGAGAATAACTGTGGCAGTGAGTCTGGTGATTGTGTCCCATAGCCAGAAATTGGCGGAGGGAGTTGCCGAACTGGCTGCTCAGATGGCGAATGGCAAGGCGCTAATTGTTGCCGCTGGTGGGACCATCGATGGTTCTCTAGGCACGTCAGTTGATAAAGTCCTGGAAGCATTGACCAGGGCCGAAAGCGCCGAGGGGATACTGGTGCTGGTGGACCTGGGCAGCGCCGGCATGGCCGTCGAGATGGCGCTAGAATCCCTGCCCAACGGGCAGCGCGAGCATATACAGGTTAGTTCTGCGCCGCTGGTGGAAGGCGCCGTGATAGCAGCGGTTGAAGCCTCCATCGGCAGTTCGCTTGAAGACGTTGCCAAAGCAGCGGCCAGCGCGCACTTGCTAAGCAAGTTTCCTGGGGAAAGGTGAGCAGCTATGCCATCCGCGACAGCGACACTCACGCTCATCAACAAAGTAGGCTTGCATGCGCGCCCGGCGAGCCAGTTTGTGCAAACTGCCGCTCGCTTCTCTTCATCCATTACCGTTTCCTATCAATCTCGGCAAGCCAATGCCAAAAGCATCATCCAGGTCATGGGGCTAGGCGCGGGCGGCGGCGCCGACATTGCTCTCTATGCCGAAGGAGTCGACGCCGAGGAGGCCATTGCGGCCCTCCAACAACTGGTTGCCGAGAAATTTGGCGAAGTAGAGTAACATGCAGGAGCAGCCTTATGACGACGCTTCCATCTTTTGAGCCACCGAGCGGTATATTGCGTGGGGTTGCTGCCTCGCCTGGTGTGGCCCTCGGCCTGGTCTTTTTGTATCTTCCTGAACAACCCGCCGCTGCCGCGCTCTCTCAAACCATGCCGGCCCGTTCCCCTGAGCAGGAGAAAGCGGCGTTGCGGCAGGCGTTGGCTGAAGCCAGCGATGAATTGCTGGCCTTGAGCGCCCAGGTGCGCCAGGAGATTAGCCCGGATGAAGCGGGCATCTTCGAGGCGCAGGCGCTTATGATGCAAGACCCCACGCTGAGCGAGCCGGCTGAGCAACTGATCGACCAGCAGGGCATGGATGCAGCTTCCGCCATTGCACAGGCGGCGGAAGAGCAGGCGAGCCTGCTTGAAGCCTTGGAGAACGAGATGCTGGCAGCGCGTGGCGCCGATCTGCGCGATGCCCTCCAGCGCGTGCTGCGCCACCTGCGGGGCGTTGCTGCCCCAGACCTCAGCGAGCAGATTGCAGCCCAACCTGAGCCGGTGATCCTGGTAGCTCGCAACCTGACACCATCCGATACGGCGCGCCTGCGGCCAGAGCGCGTGCTGGGTATCTGTACGGCTCAGGGCGGTGCGACGGCCCATGCGGCAATTCTGGCCCGCGCGCTGGGCATTCCGGCGGTCACTGGCCTGGGCGACTCCCCGCTGTCGCAGATCAAGCCTGGGGTGGAGATCGGGCTGGACGGCAACCAGGGTCATATCTATCTCTTCCCTGATGCGCAAATGCGCGCGCGCTTGCTCGCTGAGATGCAGCGGCAGCGGTCCGGCGCGAAGCAGCAGATGGAGCGGGCCGCCGTCTGGCGAGCGCGCCCAGGCGCAACGGCTGACGGGCAGCGTGTGCTTATCGCGGCCAATATCGGCAGCGGCGGGCCGGCTGAGGCCCAGGAAGCCGGAGGCGCCTGGGGCGCCGAGGGTGTTGGCCTGCTGCGCACCGAGTTTCTCTTTGGAGACCGGCCAACCTTACCAGATGAGCAGGAACAATTTGAGCAGTATCGCGCCATCTTTGCTGCCTTTGCCGGCCAGGCGCCGGCAGGCGCGCCAGTGGTGGTGCGCACCCTGGATGCAGGAGCCGATAAGCCACTGCCGGCGCTCACGCCGCTGCTTGGCGAGATGAACGAAGCCAACCCCGCCCTGGGGCTGCGTGGCATCCGCATTCATCTGGCCCATCCTGATCTGCTGCGCGCTCAACTGCGGGCGCTGTTGCGAGCGGCGGGTGCTACCGGCGTAGCCCTCCATCTGATGTTTCCGATGATTGCCACCGTTGATGAATGGCGCAGGGCGCGGGCGGTCTTCGATGCCACCTGGCAGGAGCTTGCGGATGAGCAGGCTCAGCTACCAGCCCAGGTGCCGGTGGGTATCATGGTCGAGACGCCGGCGGCTGTGCTGCTGGCTGAGGCGCTGGCGCGTGAAGCGGCCTTCTTTAGTATCGGCACCAACGATCTGACTCAATACATCATGGCGGCTGATCGTCTGAATGGGCAATTGGGCAGCCTGTATGATGTCTTACAGCCGGCAGTGCTGCGAGCCATTACCCAGATCGTGCGGGGGGCACGAGCCTCAAAACGTCTGGTGGCCGTCTGCGGCGAGTCAGCAGGCGATCCTGGAATTGCGCCGCTGCTGGTGGGCCTGGGTGTCGAAGAACTGAGCATGACCCCGGCCAGCATCCCCACTATCAAAGAAACCTTGAGCCGCTTCTCCTCCGAGAAGCTTGCGTATCTGGCCGAGCGCACTTTGAGCCTGGCAACCCTGGAAGAAGTGCGGTCGCTGCTTGCCGAAAACGCTGGCGACTGAATGTGCTATGATGCCTTCGTGCATACACTGCTGAGAAGGAGAAGGAAGCCGGATGCTACGTGCTGGCAGAGGGGGTGGCTGGCGTTGGTCGCTGCAAGGGGAACTTACCAGGCTAAGCCAGCCGCGAGCAGCGGCTGTGGTGGTCTTCATACTGGCGTTGGCCGTGCGCGTCGCCTATAACCTGACAATTGCTGCCAACTACACCCCGACCAGTGATGCCCACGAATACGATCAGTTAGCGCGCAACCTGCTCCAGTGGCACTGCTACTGCATCTTCGTGCCCGGCCATGCCACCACCTACCGCCCCCCTGTCTTTCCGCTCTTTCTGGCTGGCGTCTATCTGCTCAGCGGAGCAAGTACCCTCGCCGGGCGGCTTGCGCTCAGCGTCGTGGGCGCAGTGACCTGTGTGCTAGTCAATGTCCTCGCTCGTGATCTCTTTGGCCGGCGTACTGGCCTGTTGGCTGGCGTGATCGCTGCGACCTACCCCCAACTGTTCGTCTACGATGCCTGGCTCTACAGCGAATCGCTGGCAATCTGCCTCTTCGCGGCAAGCTGTCTAACAATGATGCGAGCGATTCAAAGACCACCCGGCTGGCGCTGGCTGCTGGTGGGCGTCTTGCTGGGCCTGACTGCCCTGGTGCGCCCCAATGGCATCTACGCGCTGCTGGCGGTGCTGGCCTGGGCGCTGCTGGCGGTGCTGGCGCGCAGCATCACCAGGAAGCAGGCCATCATTGGGGTTGTGCTGATTGCGCTTGGCTGTCTGGTCGTCATGGCACCCTGGACCATCCGTAATGCCGTTGTCACTGATGGGGCCTTTGTTCCCATCAGCACGGGCAGCGGCATCGTGCTGGCTGGCGCGTATAACGACCGCGCCGCGTCAGAACCCGCTTATGTAGGGTCGTGGATCAATCCGCTCGGCGTGCCCGCCGATCACGCGGTGCTGCGACAGTTTCCCCCGGAATGTTGGTCCACCTGCGAAGTGGCACGCGATCAGGCGGCCAGAAACCTGGGCCTCGCCTGGGCCGTCTCACACCTACAACGCCTGCCGGCGCTTGTATGGCAGCGGATGCTCCGATTCTGGACGCCCGCGCTGCCGCCGATAGAGGGCGGACTGCCCATTCCCCTCTGGCCGTATCTTGCTGGCGCCTATCCGGCGGCCATTATCTGCTTGGCGTTGGCGGGCCTCTTCCGCCTGAAAGGGCGCGACCTTGTGGCCCTGCTTCCTTGCTTGTTTGCGGCTACTGTCGTTCTGGGTGGCATGCTCTTTTATGGCAGTGTCCGCCTGCGTGCCCCACTGGAACCATTCCTGGTCGTGCTGGCGAGCGGAGCCATCGGCTGGCTCATCACGCGCCTCGCACATCGCAGGCCAGCGCCAGCGGTTGAGAGTGTGCCGGCAAGCCTGCGAGCTACGGCTGGGTAATGAAACTCGCGGCTCTTTGGCCTGCGGGGTGTCAGCAAGGCGCTGCTTTCAACTCACATGCCGGGCCTCACAGGCCCGGCGGGGCCGGATGGCCCACGACCTGGCCGCGCTTGCTCCGCCAGGGTGTAGATGAGCGCCGCCAAGCGATCCACCAGTTGTACCTGCGTGCGGAAGTAGGGTGGCTGCAAGTACGCCAGTGGCGCGGCACCTGTTGCTACTACCATCAGTTGCTCTTCTAAGAGCTTGACAGCAGAGGCAATTTGCCGCGCACGCCAGACCTCATCCCGGCTGCCGCCGCGCAGGCGTTCGAGCCGCTGGTTCAGAAGTTGGACAGTTGTTGCCAGCGGATGATCCTCTGGCACCTGTAGATACTTCTCGGTGCCGCTGGCCTGTGCCACAAAGGCTTCCACCAGTTCCTGAATAAAGGCGTTCACCTGCTCGGTGCGTTTCGCCTCAGTCTCCGCGAAGGATTGTTGCAGCCGGAGAATCTCCTCGGCATGATCGGCCCGCGCAATTGCCTGTTCCACCGAGCGGGCGCCCAGCCAGCTCAAGAAGGCGGCAAAACCCGCCAATGCCAGTGGCCGGTTAACCATGCCCCACCAGCCGACAGTCTGCTCGCTGTAGTTGATATGATCGAAGTGAATGACGCCTGGAGCATTGATAACACTGTGAGGTTGGAGGAAAAAGTCCAGCAGGATGAAGGCAACAGCCAGGAGGGCAAGAATCCAGGGAGCGCGCTGATCCAGCGTAATTGCCGCCAGCAAGATCGGAATGGCTAAGAGATCATAACTGGTGATCCAGCCCAATGAAAGGCCGCCAGTGGCTACTACGATGGCGAGCATCATCATCACCATGAGCAGCAGGGGCACCAGATAGGCTGCCGTCCGTGTCCACCCGCTGCGATTGAGGAGCGCCGCAATACAGAGTCCAACCGCCATCACACTTATGGCGATGCGCACACTGGGCACTGTCAGCGTATAGGAAACCACAATCAGCAAGAAGGCAAACACAGCCAGGATACCGTAGCTGGTGAGTTCGGCCTTACGGATGCGCTCCCGCTCGGCCAGTACCAGGATGCCAGCGGGGCGTGGGGGCGCCGTCAGGTTTAGCCACCACCCGACGATACCCCGACGTTCGGGCATCGGGGTATCAATCTTTGGGACTGTGCGGGGGAAGGATGCTTGCCACATGCTGCTACTCCGTTCTTTTCTACACCGACGTACACAAGTCTTGTGTCTTCTGGTGCCTACCGCTTTGCCGGTAGGCGGGCAATCCAGGGGCAAGGGGGTTGCTCGCAAGTATAGCAGAGGGAACAAGCAATAGCAAGTCGGGCATGACCTTGCAGCTATTGCCCTCGACAAGCCTTGCACAGGCCAAAGATTGCCAGATGATTCAAGTCGGCCTCGAAACCATAGCGTTCCTGGAGCATCTGGCTCAGTGGATGGATGGTTTCATCTTCCAGTTCCCAGATGCCGCCGCAGTTGCGACAGAGCAGATGGTGATGCTGGCCCAGGTCCACCGGATGGTAGCGGGCGATATGGTCGGCGAAGTGCGCGTGCGTCACCAGGCCCAACTCCTCCAGCAACTCCAGGGTGCGATGAACGGTGGAAAGATTGATCTGCGGGAAACGCCCGCGAATATAGGCGTGTATCTCGTCGGCGGTCACATGTCGCGTGTGCTGATGCTGGCCCTGGGCTTGCTCCGTTGTGTCCGAGGGGGCGTTGGCGCAGGCAAAGAGCGCTTCAAGAATGAGTTGGCGCTGCGGCGTCAGTCGGTAGCCGCGCGCGTCGAGCTGCTGTAACATCACTTGCCAGGCATGCTTTGTGCCCGGCTCGTTGGATAGTGTCATGAGGATTGTCCTTGTGGATGCCTGGCACGCATCTGGTCACGCGGGCCGGCCTCCGATCAAACGGGTGTATCTGTATCCTCTATTGTGACATATTGTCTTGCCCTGCCGCCATCCCCCTTTTGGGTAGTTGCCTGCCCGGCTAGAACAACGCAGCACCAGTATCGTTCGTGGCATGGGCAGGGTGATCAGTCTAATAAATGGGTTCAATATATATTGAACTATAAAATATAAGCTAAATCTATTGACAAAAATGAAATAGTGATGCTATATTTCATACTGATTGATATGTATTGAATTTCATCACGCGGGTGATAGCTATGCCGCAACAACCGTTTTCTCTGACGCTTCAAGTTGATACCTGTCCAGCCTATGAATTTGTGCTGAGTCTGGCGGTCTGGAGTGATGTGGATGCGCGCGACACCTATGAGGTAGAAAAGGGCTGGTTTGAGACTATCCGCACCCAGGCATCTCCAGACCTGCTGGACGGCATTGAGGCGTTTTCGCAGCAGTGCGATATGATCTGGGGACACCTCATCAGCCTGGCGTATGAGTGTCCCGCGCCGCGTGATGTGCCGACCTTCCTTGCCTACCTGAAGACGCTTGACCCAATGGAAGTGAGGCTGCGGCTGCTGGGCTACTATGTGCGCTATTTCCGGCGAGCTACTCCACCGGAAGTAATCGCCGCTGCCGTAGCGGGAGATCATGACGCGCAGCGCCGATTCCTCCAGACCTCGTACCCCGATGACGCCGCCTGGCAGGCCGCGCTCACGGCGCTGCTGCCGCTTACTCCTGCTGAAATGTTCAGCCGTCTCATAGCAATAGTAGAGCAATGGTACGAGCAGGTCTTTTGCGCGCAAGAGTCTCGCCTGCTCCCTATCCTTGACCGCGACGCTGAAGCGACCCGCCTCCTGGCCTCGACGCTTTCGGTGGAGCGGCTGATCGAAACCGTCACCAATGGATGGGACTATGTGCCGGAGCCTGGCATCCGCCATGTCCTCCTCATCCCTTCGGTTGTAGTGCGCCCTATCGTAGACGCTTTTGACCACCACGAGGTCAAGATCATCTGTTATCCGGTTGCGGACGAGAACATGACCGCAGAGGGCGATCTGCCTTCGCCACGCCTGCTGCGGCTGCTGAAGGCGCTGGGCGATGAAACGCGCCTGCGTATCCTCAAGCGGCTCAGCACCGGCCAGTATACCCTTCAGCAACTGGCAACGCATTTCAACGTTGGCAAGCCGCTGATGCACCATCATCTGATCGTTTTGCGGGTGGCCGGGCTGATTCAGTTGCGCGGAGGCATGAAGAAGGTGTATAGCCTGCGCCATGACACCGTTGCTGCCATCGGCCCGC
>CAZFWN010000028.1:0-44708 GCA_964522745.1 uncultured Ktedonobacterales bacterium | reverse complement strand
GTGCCAGTACACCATGATGCCTGGGCCGCGATAGCGAATGTGCCATTCAGTGAGCAGATTTTGGTTCCAGGCCCCAAACTTCTTGGAGTCTGAGGCACAAGCGGTGGTGCCTTCACCCCAGATCTCTGGGCGGCGAATGCGGAAGATGGCATTGGCGACCTGGGCGATGGCCTGGCGCAGTGGCTCTTTGTGCAGGTAGCGGCTGCGCACGTATTGCAAATCCTGATAGCTGGTGTCTGGATCGGCCCCGGCCAGGCGTTTGAAGCTGGTATTAGTTGAGAGCCCATACAGACACAACAGTAGCCGTCTCTGCAATGTCTCGCGCGGCAGGCGCTCTCGGCTGCCGAAGCTGCTAAAGGCCTCAGTGAAGTTGATACGGAGGTCGGTTTCTTTGAGAATGTTGAGGAGATTGGTGTTGGGCCAGCGGGTGAAGACATCAAGCTTCAGGCGGGCGAGATTTGGGGGTTCCACTTGCGGCTCGATGGGCGAGACATGGATCCAGCCCCCACCTTTGGGCAAGATTTTGACGTGGGGCGCCAGTCGTGGCAGCGTCGCATTCAAGGACTGCAACGCGTTGCGCATTGCTGCCTGGATGTGATCGGAAACGCCTGCGCGGCGGTTGGGTGTTTGAGCGCGTGGTAGTACTCCTCGCGCCTGGTTTCAAAGTCTGTGGGCAAGTCGTCGTCCGGATTGTTGAAGCGCTGAGAACCAAGGATCCAAATTTCTTTGGTGCGCACCTTCTCGCGCAGCGCCTCCAGCACACAGACCTCGTAGTTGAGCCGATTGACGCGCTCAGTGCCATCCTCATCTTGCTCCACGACCAGGTCACGCCATTTGGCTTTGACGATCTCTTTGAGGGGAATGGACTCTTCCTCCGGATAGGTGGGACGCGGACTGTGCAGGTAGGCTTTGACGAGCTCTACGGCGCGCACAATCGGGCGATGCAGCTCATTGTTGGTCCGAAACTCCAGCAGTTCCAGGAGTTCGGGCACCATGCGCCGATAGTGCCGACTGTAGGAGGAGCGCATCACCGCATGTATATGGGCATCGACAAAGCCTCAGATGCCAAAAACACAAATATGCTCGAAGTCAGCGCATTCCCATGCGTAGAGCATCGTCATTCCGTTGCTAACTACCTTACCATTGATCTTCTGGCTCTGGAAGAGATGACCAGATCGCGAGCCCACTCTGTTTGGCCTCCCTCCGCCACCAAGCAAAAAGCAAGCGCATGCCAGCACCATCAAATCTGCACACTTGTTAATACCGGAAGCTGAGCGAGCCATACTAACAGCAGTAGCCGAAAGCCAATAGCAACCAAAGGCAAGAAAAACGGCCAGCAGATAAGCCTTTGGAGGGCTACCCACTCACCGCTCTTCTTTTCACAAAACAGAGCATACCACAGATCCTGCGGTGGGGAGCGGTGGCGTATCATTCCACCCACCACAAGCCCATGATGTATGGCTTGCTGGAAGTCGATGTGACCCGGGCTCGCGAGTTCCTTCAGGACCACAAAGCGAAAACGAGGAATCGCTGTCGTTCACCGCCTTCCTCATCGCCTGCCCGCCTGTGTGATTACCAGTGTGTACACATTAAACGCCTGCACAAGTTTCCGTTCCAGCGTGATCTGATTGGCACACCCCATTGGTTACTTAATCGTAATGTCGTGACCATCTTTTGTAACGCCATAGTAACCTGGCCCACCTATACTAACAATACTTGATCTAGCCAGGATGAAGACTCTGGCTGAAGGTATCTAGCGGACAGCACTAGAAAGACTCAAGAGGAAACAACCGTGCGTGCCAGTGGCAAGGATAAGGAGCGCTCCAATGACAGCATAGGCGGTAGCCCGTTCGCTATCATGGGGAAGGATGATCATGAAGACACACCGCACCCTTCAGAGACTGAACAGCAGCAGTTAGCAGCATGGAACGCTACTCAGCAGCGCTATCCGTTAGATACATGCGTTCAGATGTTTGTAGAAGAGCAGGCGGCCATCAGACCACACGCTGTGGCGCTTGTGGCTGGCAATCAGGCCCTTAGTTATCAAGATGTGAACCAGCGTGCCAATCAGCTTGCACATTACTTGCGTGCCTCATGTGTAGGCCCTAATGTGCTGGTAGGTTTGTGCATAGAGCGCTCTCCAGAGATGGTCATAGGGCTGCTGGGTATCCTCAAGGCTGGCGGCGCTTATGTGCCGCTGGACCCTACCTACCCGTCTGAACGCCTTGCGTTCATGGTAGAGGATGCCCAGGCACCAATCCTGGTGATGCAGCAGCACTTGATGACAAAACTCCCCACCTGTACCACTCGCACCATTTGCCTGGATGCCGATGCGCCGCTGCTGGCACAGCAAAGCCAGAGCGAGCCGCCTACTATAGCCACAGGTGATGACCTGGCCTATGTCATCTACACATCAGGTTCGACTGGTCAGCCCAAGGGAGTACAGATCACCCATAAGGGGCTGTTGAATCTTATCTTCTGGCACCTGCATGCCTTTGCAGTGACTGCCTCTGATCGGGCGACTCAGATAGCCAGCCCGGCTTTCGACGCAACCGGCTGGGAGCTATGGCCCTACCTGTGCATCGGCGCAAGCGTCTATCTGGTTGACGAGCAGATACGCACCCTGCCAGTATCATTGCGCGATTGGTTGGCCGGCAACAGAATCACTATCTCCTTCTTGCCGACAGCCCTGGCCGAGAGCATGCTGGCCCTGGATTGGCCGCCTGAGACCGCGCTGCGCTGCCTGCTCACAGGAGCAGATACGCTCCACCTGTATCCAGGCGCTGCGCTGCCATTTGCCCTCGTCAACAATTACGGACCAACCGAAGCGACTGTGGTAGTAACATCCGGGCGCATCTCTCCGGTAGAGCAGGCGGATACACCCCCACCCATTGGCCGCCCGATTGCCAACACGCAGGTGTACATTTTGGATGAATATCTGCGGCAGGTTTCTATTGGTATGCCGGGCGAGCTATGTATTGGCGGGGTTGGTCTGGCGCGGGGCTATCTCAATCGTCCCGAACTCACCGCCGAGAAGTTTATCCCACATCCCTTTAGCGATGAGCCTGGGGCACGTCTCTACAGGACAGGTGATCTGGTGCGCCACTTGCCCGATGGACAGACTGCCTTTCTAGGGCGCATAGATCACCAGATTAAGATTCGGGGCTATCGCATCGAGCCAGACGAGATCGTCTCCGTGCTAAACAGGCATCCTGCTATTCAGACCAGCTATGTAATCGCTCGTGAAGATGCCCCTGGAGAGAAACGGCTGGTCGCCTACATTGTTATGAATCCTGGCATGCAGGTTTCACTCGGCTCCTTGCAGGATACGGTCAAGGCATCCCTACCCGATTATATGGTTCCGGCGAGCTTTGTACTACTGAAAGCCCTGCCGCTGACTCCGAACGGGAAAGTAGATCGCGCCGCAGTGCCAGCGCCCAACGGGGTCAATACCTTGCGGGATGAGGCGTTCGCCGCACCTGGCACACTCACCGAAGAGAAGGTAGCCGAGATCGTGTCTGCTCTGCTGCATGTAGAGCAGGTTGGGATAGACAGCAATTTCTTCATGCTCGGCGGCCACTCGATGCTGGGCACGCAACTGGTTGCGCACATCACTGACACGTTTGGCATTGAGCTTCCTTTGCGAACAATGTTCGAGGCCCCCACGGTGCGCCAGTTGGCTGCCGAGGTTGAGCGACGTCTTATGGCCGAGCTAGAGACGATGCGGGAGACTTAAGCGCGTCGCTTACTTGAGTAGATGGTATCTGCCCCTGATCAGGTCACCAGGCAGAGGCACCAGACAGAGGAAGGAATACGTAGACCTATGCAAACTGAGCATCTGCTAACCCCTAACAAGCAGACATTGAGCCTGTGCCAGTTGCTCGATCCAGAAGTGGTGGCTAATCCCTACCCGTTATATGCCCAACTCCGTAGCGAAGACCCGGTTCACTGGGATCCGTTTCTGCATAAATGGGTAGTAACGCGCTACGCTGATGCGCTTACCGTCTTCCATCGTTTTTCAGCCAACTGCACGGTTACCCCTGCACAGTTGAAGGCTATGGGCCTCGAAGTGCTGACGCCACTGGCGGAGGTGCTGGTCCGCCAGATGTTGTTTCTGGATCCTCCTGCGCATGGGCGCATCAGGAGCTTAGCTTCCAGAGCCTTTACTCCCCGGCGTGTCGAAGGACTGCGGGCACAGATCCAATCGATCACTGATAGGCTGCTAGATGCGGTACAGGATAAGGGGCATATGGATGTGATTGCGGAGCTAGCATACCCTCTTCCCTCTATGGTCAATGCCGAAATGCTCGGCTTGCCTCCTTCTGATTGGAAGCAACTGACCCAGTGGTCTGGTGTTTTTGCCGAGGTATTGGGAAACTTCCAATACAACCCCAACCGCGCCGGGCATGTCCTCCGTAATTTGGAGGCTATGAGCGCCTATTTCCTTGCAGCGATTCACGAGTGTCAAAAACATCCCCGCGAAGGACTCATCAGCGCATTGGTGGCTGCCGAATTGGATGGGGATCGCTTAACCGAGGAAGAGGTGGTTGCCAATGCAATTCTCATCATGGTTGGCGGCCAGGAGACAACAACCAATCTGATTGGGAATGGGCTGCTCACACTTCTACGGCATCCAGACCAACTGGAGAAGCTGCGGGCGGACTTGTCTCTGATGCCGTCGGCTGTGGAGGAACTGCTGCGCTATGAGTGTCCAAGCCAGCAGACCACGCGCCTGGCCTCAGAAGATACCGAACTGGGGGGCAAGCTGATTTGTAAGGGGCAGACAGTGATGGTGGTGATGGGAGCAGCGAGCCGTGACCCGGAGCGTTTCCCCGACCCAGATCGACTGGATATCTGCCGCCAGGATAATCGGCATGCGGCGTTCGGGTGGGCCAGCCACTTCTGCTTCGGCGCGCCACTGGGGCGGCTTGAGGGGCAGATAGTATTCTCAACGATCCTGCAGCGTATGCCAAATCTGCGCCTGGAGTCTGGTCCACTGACCTGGCGCGAGAACCTGGGGTTACGCGGCCTTACAACTCTCCCTGTCAGTTTTTAACTGCATCTACTGCGCAAGATAACGGCTCACCTGATCGCTCCAGAGCGATCAGGTGAAATGACTTGTGCCTGGATGATGGCAGAAAGAAGGGGATCGATCATATGTCGGACATACAGCCAGGCGGTGATACCCAACGAGCGCTCCTCGAAAAGTATTTGCGTGGGGAAATACCGCAGGCCAGGAAATTGGCAAGTGCGCTTACCCAGCGTGTCAAAGCAAAAGTGGCTGACCAACACACCTGTGTGGTAGCGATTCAGCCCGGTGAATCCAAGCGACCTTTTTTCTTCTTACATGGTGATTGGCTAAGTGGTGCCTCCTGGTGTTTCTCTTTAGCGCGCCAGTTAGGATCAAACCAGCCGTTTTACACACTGGAACCTTTTAATTTTGATGGCCTGCAGATTCCTCCACCATTTGAAGCTATCGCGGCTGCGTATCTTGAGTCGCTGCGTGCCGTTCAGCCGGAGGGTCCGTACCTCTTGGGAGGCTTTTGCAATGGAGGGCTACTGGCTTATGAAATGGCCCGGCAACTTCACGTACAGGGGCAGAAGGTTGACCTGCTGGTATTGATGGACCCCGTGGGTCTTGTCTATCCTGCCCGTCACAGACTGGCGAGCGGGATAATCAATCGCATTGGCGAGCTGCTGCGACTTGACCAGGAGAAACAGTTAAATGGCTATATACTCCTCCGGCACCTGTATAGCTACCTACGATTACCAGCCTATAGGAGATTGGAAGGCTACGAGCGTTTCCGTTGGAGGGACGACGAAGAGGTTGAGCCTGGACGCAAACAGAACAAAGTACGACTAGGGCTTCCGAGATTCCATGCGCTTTTTCCAAGCGTTGAAGTTCTCCGTCAAGATTATGCAGCCGTTTATGACTGGATGGCTATGCGTTACACCCCACCTGGCCTTTATCCTGGCAAGATCACGTTCTTTTGGGATAGCGAAGAGCCATGGCGCAGGACGGGGTGGCGCAAGGCGGCTGAAACTAGCAAGATAGAGGTTCATATCCTTCCTAGCAAGCAAATGCCTATGAGAATCACCTATCTCCACGTTTTGGCTGAACATTTACATGCGTGTCTGAGCGAGGTGCAAGCGAATGCGAGGAATCTTGTACAGTGAGAGTGAATCTATCTCAGTGGGTCAGGGCTAATAGTGTCCTGTTTGTTAATGCTGGGTCGTTAGTTGGTACAACAGGAGTGACATCAGTTCTTGGATTCATTTATTGGTGGTTAGCAGCGCGGCAGTTCCCCCCGACAGCCGTTGGCTTTGCCTCCACCACCATATCGGCTATGACGCTGATCGGAACGCTGAGTATATTGGGATTAGGGACGTTATTGATGGGCGAGTTACCGCGCCAAAAGGGGAAAGAAGCTTCGCTTATCAGTGCGGCCTTGATTCTGGTGGGAGGGGTGGGAGGAGGAGGGGGTATCGTGTTTGCGGTTATTGCCGGGGGCTTATCGGTTGATTTACACATTCTTGGAGCAAGTACCGAAAATATACTCCTGTTCGCAACTGGTGTCAGTTTCAGTGCAATCGCTATACTTCTTGACCAGGCGCTGATCGGATTATTGCAGGGAGGGCTACAACTCTGGCGCAATACGCTTTTTGCCTTGGCAAAACTTGCTGCTCTTTTTTGGGTGAGCTTTTGGTTATCGCATAAAGTCGGGCTGGCAATTTATGTGACCTGGATCATTGGTAATGGGCTTTCATTTGCGGCTCTCGCCGTGTTTGCCGTATGGAAGGGAGGATGGCGGGGAAGAACGTACCTGCCAGAATGGGGCGGGTTGAGGAAGTTGGGGCGTTCGGCTCTACAGCACCACGCGCTCAATTTAACTCTCTTAGCTCCAGGCCAGCTCATGACAGTGCTGGTCACTGTCATGCTTTCTTTACAGGCCAGTGCCTGGTTTTATGTTTCCTTGATGCTTGCCAGTTTTCTGTTTAGTGTTCCAATCGCTCTCACGCAGGTTCTCTATGCAGCAGGCTCTGCGCAGCCCGCTCTACTGGCACGTAAGATGCGGCTGACTTTAGGTCTTGCGTTGGCGGTAAGTGTGTTAGCAAATGGAGGGTTACTGCTTGGTGCTAAAAACCTATTAAGTTTGTTTGGTCAGAGCTATGTTGACCAGGCAGTGGTGTGCTTACGCATTTTGGGTCTCTTCTCCTTCCCGCTCACTATCAGAAACCACTACCTGGCAATATGTCGTATTCAAAGTCGGGTAGCGCATGCCTTGCTACCTATGGTGGTCGGCGGTGTTCTTGAAGTGGGAGGAGCAGCGTTAGGCGCACATCTCGGCGGTCTATCGGGATTGAGTTTTGGGTGGTTTCTGGCGATATGTGTTGAAGCGATGCTGTCGGCTCGTCCGGTGTACAAGGCGCTTCGGTCAAGCAGCGCATCAGCAGAGACAGATTCGTTACAACCTGCTCCCCCTATCACGACAGCATAGCTCTACGGGAGACACCGGCATTCTATGGACCAGCATATACGCCAAGGTGGGTCCAGACCTGGCTTAAAAGCCCACCCGCGTGTTACCCTGCTCTGGCTGCCAAAATACGCTGCGCGCAAGACCAATCCAGTAGAACGGATCTGGGGCCTGATGAAGTCGGCAGTGGCTGCCGACCGGTTAGCAGGCACAATCGAGGAACTCTCGGCTGCAGCGCGTCGTTTCTTCACCGACCTGGCTCCGCGCTAGAGACCTTCCATGTGATGAAAAAAAGATTGATGTAGCGGTAATCATTGCAGCGATGATTATCATCGGCAATCGCAGTGTGATCTGGAGAAATGGAGAGAACCGGGCTATGAACCAGCCAATGAAAATCGGATCTAAAAACCCAAAGGGAGACCTTGCGATTACTTCTGATCATGTGTATGAAGCAGCCAAGCGTCTACATGGCTATGTTCGTCGTACCCCTATAGAGCATGCACAGAGCTTTGATACAGCCGCCGGGATGAGCATATGGCTCAAATGCGAGCAGTTTCAGCGTAGTGGAGCGTTCAAGTTCCGCGGCGCTTTCAACAAGATCGCTTCGCTTAGTCTGGAAGAACGGGCACATGGGGTTATCACGTGTTCCTCTGGCAATCACGCACAGGCAGTGGCACTTTCCGCTCAGATCTTCGGGATACCAGCGGTGTGTTGTATGCCCACAGACGCGCCCACAGTGAAGGTGAGAGCGACTGAGGGCTATGGTGCCGAGATCATCTTCTATGATCGTCTGACGCAAGATCGAGAAGCGCTCACCGAGGCTATAGCTAAGGAGCGTGAGATGATACTTGTTCCCTCGTCCAATGATCCCGCTATTATTGCTGGGCAGGGTACGGCCATTCTAGAACTCTTAGAGGAGGTGCCAAATTTAGATGTACTCGCGGTGCCAGTAGGTGGAGGTGGACTGATCGCTGGAACGAGTATTATTGCTCACGCTATGTGCCCTGGCATCCATATCATCGGTGTAGAAACCCAGGCGGCCAACCACGCTTATCTCTCGCTCCAGCGCGGCGAACGTGTAATTATCTCTCCACCCGATACCATCGCAGATGGTCTGCGCACGGCAGCGTTAGGCACCATTACCTGGCCTATCGTACAGCGGAGCGTGGATGAAGTCGTGTTGGTCAGCGAGGAAGAGGTGCGTTCAGCCATGCGATTTTTGTTGGTCCGGCTGAAGCTTGCTGTGGAGCCGACGGGGGCGGTAGCGGCTGCGGCTATACTCACAGGGAAGTTACGTCACTACGGTAAAAGGGCTGGCGTGATTCTTTCCGGTGGGAACGTTGCGCCAAAGGTGCTGCGCGAGGTTCTGATTGATGAGTGAGGGATCATCTGAGGTTTGACAAAAATAAGAACCCTAGAGACTTCATTTCTAATACATGACCAGATACTAAAAATAACTCTCCTTACTGTATTGTGCAAAATTGTAACAGGGCATGTTAGCCCTCGGAGGTATGATGAGATGAATAGCTCCGCAAATAATATCCGAACTTCTAGGGTCATTTCATTAAGGGAAACGGATGCAGCTATAAGGCATGCCAGGCCGTATACAACACGTCACGGGCCATGTGATGCGCTTGTTCTAGATGCCAGCCGGCGACAAGCATTGGTCACACTGCGCTCTCTTGGCAGTCGAGGATTTTCTATTGCTGCACTCGACGCGCATGACAAGATACCGGCCTTCTCATCACGTTGGTGTCAACAAAAGGTTGTCGGCCCAGCGGCTGAAGGTACGAATGAATATCTGATCAATCTTGAGCGCGTACTTGATTTCACTGGTGCGAAGGTGCTTATCCCCTGCTCAGATGGCACGATAGCGTTGCTACGTCAGCATCGTGAGCGACTTGAGCAGCGGGTGCGTATTGCGTTAGCAAAAGAGCCGGCTATGAGCATAGCCATCAACAAAGAGCAAACGTTGGAAATTGCCAGCAAATTAGGGTTAGGGGTTCCGCGTGGTGTTCATGTCAAAGACGTGAGTGAAGTAAAGGCGGCAGTGTGTGAGGTTGGGTTGCCAGCGGTTATCAAGCCTGTAGAATCATGGCTGTGCAATGGACAACAAGGAGTCAGGGTGGTATGCCAGCTAGCAACAACTTTTGATGAGGCACATCGCGCTGTTGAGGAATTGATAGGGTCTGGGGGAACAGCACTCTTCCAGCAGTTCCTTCCAGGGAAACGCGAGTCCTTGAGTTTCCTCTTCGCAAGAGGTGAAATCCATGCTCGTTTTGCTCAAGCGGTGAAGCGTACCTACCCGCCTCTAGGGGGCACCATTGTGCTGCGCCAAAGCATCCCCTTTCCTTCTGATACTGGCGAACAAGCAGAGCGGTTGGTGCGCGAAATTGAATTAGAAGGCTATTCCGAAGTCGAATTTCGGCGCGATAGCGCTGGAAAACCTTACTTAATGGAAATCAATCCCCGCCTCAATGAGTCAGTTGAGATTGCGGTGCGCGCAGGGATTGATTTTCCTTATCTTCTCTACCAGTGGGCAAATGGGGATCGTATCAATGTGGTAAAAGACTACCGTGTGGGTGGGTGGATGCGCCATTTGGGCGGTGATATAGCGACGACGGTAGCAGCGATACAACAACGAGGGAGACCGGGAGTGGCTCCTCCAGCTCAGGCCCTTCGCGATTTCTTCCTTTCTTTCTTCCTGCCTACGGCATATGACTATTTTGATTGGAGGGACCCTCTTCCGGCCTGGACAGCAACAAAAGGGTTTGTTTATTTTGTGCTGCCGTGGGTAGGGAAACGGATTTTGAAAAAATTTCGTTCGTGATCACCTAGACCGTTTCATCACTGCACATTCTCTCTTCTGGGCAAAGGAATTTGTTGATAGAGCATGATGGAGAGTCGATTTATGTCTTACCAGGTTGCAGACCAAGAACTTGAGCCTTATGGATTGGACCCCGATGCCTCAACTATTCAAAAGTCTCTCAGAGTCCTGGTAGTGGATGATCATATACTCATCCGTTCAGCAATCAGACAGATTTTAGCCGCTGAGCCGGAGATCCAACACATCGTCTTGTGCCAGGATTATACGGAAGCTGAGGAAAAGACGGCTAACCTGCATCCCGATATTATCTGGCTGGATATGCACACTGAATGCCGCAAAAGTATTGTAGAGATAGGTCGCCTGCAGACCCTTTCTCCTCATTCCCGTATCATGGCGCTTGCTGACGTGGAGAACGAGAAGGAAGCATTTGCAGCGATTATGGCTGGCGCGCAGGGCTATCGCTCGAAGCAAGATATTGATCCGTGTGAGATTATGGCGATCATTCGCGCGCTCTGCCGGGGTGAGTTTGCACTGCGTCCCAGGCTAGCGGCGTCCGTGTTCCAGCACATGCGTTCTGCAGCAATGCCTGCATTAGGAGCCGAGAGGGAATTGGGCTATCATCCATTACTGCTCAACGGGGATGGAGAGGGTTTAGCGCAATTGACGACGCGGGAGCGTGAGATACTCCAATTAATCAGCCAGGGGTATCGTGATCGCTCTATTGCTGAGAGGCTCTACATCGCTGAGAAGACTGTACAAAAGCATGTTCAGAGTATTCTGAGCAAGCTGTGTGTACAAAACCGGACGGAAGCGGCTTATATCGTTCACCTCCGAATGCGCATGTAGCGGTCGTGTCAGTGCCCTTGGAATACGTGCTATTGCTCAATCATGGAGGATTTGTAGAGCTGCACTACACAGTCATGCACCACTGATAGCCTTTACTTACCGCTCTACATATGGCTAGGGCGGCGCGCCGCCCTACGTCCTGCCGTAAGAGGCGCGCCGCCCTCTCTTGAAGACCCAAGAGAGCCGTTTGATCCCAGCAAAGTGGGTCTGGTCTCTCCCAAAACCTAAGCGAACAGACCACTAGACTAACCAGTAGATAACGGATATACTAATTTCAGTAGAGGATAAGTGGTACAGACTTCGTGCGCTCAGAGCAGGCCCATAATTACCAGACAATGCAAGAGGCTGGCACAGGTTACATCACTACATCACTTCCTAACCGAGAACGACCACATCAATCGTTGGGCTATTTGACCCAGGCTCCGGTCCATTTTCAGCAGCAGATGAAGGATTTGAGAGTGAATAATCTCTCAAGGACTAGATACCTCTCAGCTCTGCTTATAGTGCTTCTTTTGTTGCCAGCCTTCCTTTTGGAAGTATGGCTCATTAGCATTGTTGAGATGAACGCGAGCCAACCAGTGTCTCCAGACTCAGTTAAAAGCGTCTATGGGGTCAACGTGGATATGGCGACAATGATCCCCGATACCCCCTATACTGTCATGACTGCAAAGGGGGGCAATTTCTTCGACCTGGCCGCGCAGCTTGGTATCAATACGCTGCGCATTACCGATGTTCAATGGGAGATCGGCGGGGAGGAATATTCCAGTGCAACCTGGCGTTGGGTATTCGAGCAGGCGCAAGACCATCGGATGAAGATCATTCTGCTTCTTGAGGGCAATAGCGAACACACGGCTAGCGATCAGGCATATACACTGCTTGATCGCTATGAGCTGGCCCATTCTCAATCACTCTGGGTGGTTGATCTTAATAATGAGCCTGACGTGAGCGACCCTCACGTCCTGTCTGCGCTCCAGAAAGAGGCGGCATATGTACGCCTCGTCGCACCAGGCGTTCCCATCACTATTGGCGGCTGGAAGAGCCAGCTTCCAGGGCATCCAGGAGAATTTGACTGGCAAAACCCGGCTGATATTCTCAGGTTCATTACTCTGGTAGATATTGTATCTCCTCATCTCTATCAATTTGAAGAGGGCGCCCAGCTTGGCTTCAGTCCACGACAATGGACCCAGAAATTCCTGAATGCTGTCCAGCAGCACGCCCAGCGCAAGCCAATCCTCCTGGAAGAATTTGGGGCGAGCAACGGATTGGCATCAACTACGGAGGCGACGCCCACAGGTAGCCCCCAGTGGCAGGCATCCGTGTACCAGGGTGTCCTGCAAGAGGTTGCAGCGGAGCATAATCAAGGAGTCATCGGTGCTGTTGCCTGGATCATCGCGCCGCGACCAGCTTTTCCAGATACCTATGAAGGGGACATGACGGGCTGGGCATTTGTTCTTAATCATGGCCGGCGTCTCTTACCGGCGGCAGATGTATTTTCTGCTGCTGAAGGCGACACGCAGGCGCAGACTTTTCAGTAGACTTTGGGCGTACAGGGCCAGAAAATGAGAGAAGGGTGTCAAATAGGGCCTGGTAGCCTGCCGCAGTATGGCCCCAGGAATGGGGATCTTCATATCGTTTCCCGCACAATGCTCTGACTTGCAGCAGCCCTTTTTGAAGCATAGCAGGGTCTTCAGGAGGGACCAGGATGGCACCCTCATAGCTAGCTACGGCCTCGATTAAGCCACCGACGGATGTTACTACGACTGGCAGTCCGCAACTCATAGCAATGTGCAGCGGCCCGCTCGCTGACGAGCGATGATAAGGGAGTACCACAGCATCGGCCCTCGCAAAGAACTGCGACACTTCTTCGTCAGAAACATAGCGGTTGACACAAGTGATCCGATCACGATAGCGGCTTTCTTCTATGAGCTTTGCTGGCAGCGTCCATCCCTCCCACGTCTCTCCAACAATAGTGAGCCAATACTTGCCGATCTCGTTTTCGGGCAAGCTATCGAACGCTCGGATAAGATCTTCGAGACCTTTATATGGGCGAATCAGGCCAAAAAAGAGAAGATTGCAGCATGATGCTGGCATCCTCTGCTGTTCCTGCTCTCTATCACCCACCAGATACTGGTTATACGGGCCGTGAGGGATCACGGCGACTGGTCGTTTTGCCAGGTTGTAGTACCTTTGCAAGAGTTTCCCGTCGTAGCCAGAGTGGATAACAAAGCCATGCGCAAGACGTACCAGGAAAGGGGCAACGAGGCGTACGTACGCCTGTGCCAAAAGCAGTTTTGCCTCCCCTGAATCAACCACTTCATGGAACTCTATCACCACGCGCGCCTTCAATAGGCGTGCCACTAAGGCGAGCAGAAGATAGGTATGGAACACTGTCCCACTCCACCATTGGAACACCACTATCTTCGGGCGCTCTCGCAGGAGAAAAGCCAGAGAGCGGAGTATACTCGGCAGCCAGTACCAATCCACCCCATCGAAGACCCTCACGTGCGAGTCATATTCCAGACTGGTGAGGCTAGCTCCCACCCGCTGCCGACCAGGATAAAAGCGAGTGGGTAACAATTGACGCATCAAGATCGCTGATACCTCATGGAATTGGGCCAGTGTATTGGTCAGGCGGGCTGTATAGTGGCTCATGCCACTGAGAAAGCGAGTTCCCGCGCCGATAACACATACTCGAAGATGTTTGTTTTTGGTCATAAGCATGGAGCCTCCAGCTCATTCTGCTTCCATCAGCGCATACGAGTTTCTCTGGCTCGATTGCCTGCACAGCGGAACATACGACCTGGCAGAGATGCAGTCGTCTCTGCTGTTTCCCCTCACGTGCCAAGCCAGAGCTGTACATGGCGATACGCCGTCAGGGGAAAATCAGCACGGTAGAGTACCGCCTCGACTTGTATAGCACCGGCATGACTGGTTTGGGGGAACACCAGTGTAGTCTCCCATTTCTGGTTCGGTTGGAGGTCAATGGGATCCCACACCTTTACCACTGTGCCGTCCATAGTAATAATGAGACGGTAATTCATGACGCTTGACTCCATATCACTGACGCCAAGCTGAACCGTATAGGTGAGATGGTCAGAACCTTTTGGCAGCATCCAGAGCTGGGTATATCCAGGGGAAGGTTGCCGTATTGCTCCGATGATAGAGATCGCCACTGCCCCACAGAGAACGGCAAGCGCCAGGCCCAACAGCAGCCCCTGGCGAACAGTGAGGCCGATATTCCCAACTCTCAACCATTCTAAGGTAGCTACGCTCTGCCCTCGGCGGCGTAGCAGCCCAGCAGCACAAGTCCCAAGCGTAATGCTCCCTAAAAGAACTACCCACGAGCTTGCGCGCAAGCCAAACGGTGTCCAGTTCAGAACAAGCCCACCCAAAATGACGACTACGAGGCTTAACCCCAGACTAAATAGGGCACGCTCTGGAACCCCAAGCGAGCGGTTAGGGAATAGCGCAGATGTTAGTGAGTAACCCGGCAACACCAGCACAAGTGGCAACGTCACTATCCTACCAGGCACAAAGTCGGATGGGAGTGTAAACGTCAAAATGGCTGCGGCAAGAGTGACCCCGGCCACCACGAGTAAATCGATTGATTGATAGTTCCTACTCAGGGTGTTCCTCCATTTGTGATTGCTTCTACGTCATAGATGATGATGTTGCCGCTATCAAAGACCCGGCTGACATTCTTTATTCCATCAAATTTCGCAAGCGTTGCTGGATCGATTGGCCTGGTATACGTAGGATCCATATTGTCGTAGTAGAATCCTTTGCTCGGCAACGCAGTGCTGAACCGAAAATCGACGAGGATGTATTGAACCTGCCCTCGTCGTAGTGCCTCTTGTATAGAAGAATCAAATTGTGGTGCGAGAAAGACCGACGATACGATGATTTGAGGGTCGTTCCAGGTCGTTACAACCCACTCGTTTCCATACGTTGCCATGAGGTTCATATTGGTCCAATCGCTGATCATGCGATGACCAGGCCCGAGATACGAGCGTGCCCACTCTGCTGCGGCCACACTCTCTGGGTTAATCGAACGATGATCGGCGGATACCATATAAGGACCTGGTAAACGAAACCAGAGGGGTCCGGTACCCAAGACCCATCCACCGATGAATATGACCGCTATCGCTCCCGTGCTTGCCAGTGAGTAGCTCCACTTCCTCACACCAGGCAACCGGAAATGGGCTGATCCAATGACCAATACCAATGCGACTGGTACAAACACATATGCTTGTGTCCGCCCCCCTACCACCTCTCCAAGCAGAGTCAGACGGGCCAGCTGGCTGACCGGGTATACGAGTGTTGCGATAGCTAACGCCAGGGTGATTGCATTGGCACGGAAATGCCGCCAGATTTGGAACAGCCCAAACGGCAGCCCCAGGGAGATGAATACTACCGAAGCGAACGCCGTCAGGCGCTCCCATAGAGGCTCCACAAATCCCGAACCATCATGAAACAATTGCCGGGGTGCGCCTTGATTAGTGAGTATCTGTATGAACTCCTGCACCGCGCTGTCAAGGGTTGGACCCAGGTATCCTACAGCCATATCCCCCGTGTATTTCAGCCAGGCGATGCACAGCACCAGGCCAAGGAGTGCTACCCCACCTGGACCTGCACGATCTTTCTGATCGCGCTTCTGGTGAGAAAATATTCCCATGCGGGCAAGGCGAAACGTCACCGTCCAGAGGAGGAGAATCGCCACAAGCAAATACGACGTCACATGGTGCGTGATCACTACCGCCCCCAGCCCCAGCCAGATTGCCAGCGTCAGACCTACACGCCGACCCACTGGTGCATAGCTCCGGCGGACTAAGGCAAACAAAACAAACGCCGCCAGCGGGATGGCAAGAGACTCATAAGCGAATTGCGTATTGCCGAAAAAATCTGGACTGGCAGCATAGAGCAGTGTAGCGATCCCTGCCAGCCGCGCCGAACCGCTGAGGCATTCATAGAACAGGTAGAGCGCCAGCACAAGCACAAGCCCTGCCACGCCAAGCACGATCATCCCAGAGGCAAAAATGGAAAGCCCCGTCAGGCTGCTTAGGGCGTTGGTAAGGATCTCCAGTCCAGGATAAAAGGGTCCAATTGGCAAGAGTGGATTTGCACTAAAGAGATGTCCGCTCGCAGCGAGATATTGTGCGATTCGCCAGTGTATAAACTCATCAGTGTACGCGAAAGAAATTGGGTATTCTAATTCTCGGAAGAGGTAGAGTGCGCTCCCTAACATAACAAGAAGAGCGATCCGTTCCCGTCGGGCCGGTTTTGGTGAGACGAGTCGCAGCGTGCTTGGTAACAAAAGCACGAACAGGCCGAGCCAAAACAACAAATCGGCCCAATGTGATCCAACACGTCCTGCATAGCCGGCTAGCGCCACCAGGAATACTCCACCAGCACTCGTGAGGCTTAACGGTGCTAACCATCCCCAACCCTGGCCCACCGGCTTAGCAGCCATTACGGCGTTGTTATCCTGCACCCCAGGAACCATCGATTTTTTCAGATAGTTTGATGCACTATTCATTTTAGGCTAATACCTGCTTGTATACCTGCTCAATGCGCGGCACAACGCTGCTGGCCTGGAACTCAACAACTTTACGCTGTCCGGCTTGTCCCATGCAACTGCGAAGATGGGGGTTCGCCAGCAATTGCTTGATGGCGTGCTGGAGGGCTGATGAATCGCCTGGCTCGACCAGAAAACCAGTTTCTCCATCAGCAACAAGGTCGATCAGCCCACCAATACGAGAGGCAATGACCGGGCGCCCCATCGACATGGCTTCCATGATTGCTATGCCAAACGCCTCTGGCCCCACCGAGGGAGCCACTGCTGCAAGGCTACGACGCCATGCCTCCATGACGGCAAAACGCGGCCAACCCTTGAGAACCAGGACGTTGGGAGGACAATCCACACGAAGCGTGGACCATTCGGGTGTTTCGTATCCGATAAGAACCAGGGGAGGCACGTCAGTGAGGCCGGCATAGGCACGCAGCAGCACATCCACTCCTTTCTGATAATTCAAGGCGCCAACGAATAACAGGTAATCTTCGGCAGGGAGCTGAGCAAGGTAGGGCGTAGCATCACCTTGCTCAAGCTTGTCTGGCATGAAGTTTGGGATGACCTGGAACGGCAGGTGGCGGCCAACCAGGCCATTGCCAACGGCCACCGCCCGACTTACTCCCACAAACATATCGACAGCCCTTCGCTCGGCTATGCCCATCACCCGCTGACCAAACACGATGGGTATGCCCTTGGCGACACCATAATGCCCGATAGCACAGCCAAGGCACTTAGCAATGTTGGGGCCATGACAAAATCTGTTGTGATAGAGCAGGGTCGTCTTTGCACAGGTCAGGTTATAGTTGTGTAACGTGACAATGAGTCGGGCGCGGCACCAGGCTTTAAGGGGCAGGAATGAATGCACCAGCCAGTTGTGAGCATGCACAATCTCAGGCTGCTCATGGGTAATGATGCGACGTAGTGCTAGCAGTGTCTCTGGGTCAGGAAACGGTGGTGCATATGGTCGTCCCGTATCTGTGAAGAAATAGGGCAGCCGCAGCGCCGAAGAGCGTATTCGATAGACCCTCACACCCTGATCTAACTCGAATTCCGCTAATCCCTCATGCCACACTGTGACAACTCCTACCTCGTAGCCACGCGCAACGAGTTCGATGCTGAGGGTTCGAACGTGTTGTTCTTCTCCTCCAATAATGGGCGGGTAGAACTGTGAGAGCATTAAGATGCGCATGGTATTTTCCCCACCATGGAGTGATACAGGGCTAAAAGATCCGTTGCGCAAGCGTCCCATGTTGGCAATATGACGTTCATGGGCACCAGCGGCTGGCGCAACTGGTTGACCACTGCCCTTGCCACTTCTTCTGGGGTGCTTTCAAGAGAAACCGCACGCGCCAGACCCAGGTCGGCAAACTCCTGCAAGGCAGATGTAGCAGCGACAAGTACCGGGCGCTTGAGGGCAAGGGCCTCCAGGACAACAATCCCCTGAGATTCATACTCGCTGAGAAGTGTCACGAGGTCAGATTGCGCGATCACCGAAGCCATACCATCCCTGTCCCCAAGCGGGATTGACTGGATTTCTACGTACTCGGCAACACCAAGCTTCCCTGCTAGCTTCTGCAAGGCTGATTTGTATGGACCTGTGCCCACGATGCGAAGCCGCAGGTTCGGAAATTGTTCCTGCACTTTAGGCAGAGCTGCCATCACCCGCTGATGCCCCTTGTACCGTTCAAGTCGTCCTATCGAGACGATGAGTGGACCATCTCTCCTTCTATCTACCGTGTCTGGTAATGGAGATAGACGATCAGCTCCATTCGGGATCACGACAAACTGCTCGCTTGGGAGATGCAACCGTGTACGGAAAAATTCGCTCTCCCATTTGGATGGGCCAATCAATCGTTCTGCTCGCGCTAGCAACGGACGGAGTGCCATTCGCTGCCCTCCCCGAAACGCTTTGCGAAAGGAAGACGAATCCCCTCCGCTATGAAAGGTCACCACATAGGGAATCCTGGCTTGCAGCGCTGCAAACATGGCAAGTGGCGGAACCAGGGTATGATAGCCTTGACAGTGGATGAGGTCCCACGTTCCATGTCTGATGACCCGATAGATGTCTGGAGCGAAGTAGTAGTCCTTGTTGGGCGGCCAGGCCCGGACTCGACGAATCAGGACACCCTCTATTTCCTCAGTGGTTGGAAGTTGGCCGCTTACATCTGTTGAAAGGACCGTGACCTCGGCGCCTGCAGATACTAACCGCCGTGCTACCTCGTAGACGTGTGTTTCCACACCGCCGATGTAGGGGAAGCAGCGTGCGGCCACAAAGAGCACGCGCAGTGGGTTGGGCTTACCTGGCATCGCTAAGCCCTGCTTTCTTCACGGCGTGCTCTATTTGAGGAGCGTTCGACCTGCCAGCTCGCTAGCAGCCTGCCATAGGCACGCCGCATGTGCTGCCGCATCTCTGCCCGCGCTTGTTTCAGCGGTGATGAAACCAGTGGTCCACTGCCAGTACCTAGCGCGGCGCCGAGGGCTGGTATATCGCTATCCGGGTTGATGGCGAGGCGTGCCAAGGCATACGGATCATCACGCAGAGAACTCATTGCAAGTTTGACTGCACACGCCGAAACAAAACCCGCTTCCTGCACAAGCTTTTTCACGCGAGCGCTGTAATATCCATAGGGATAAGCAAAGCTCAGGACGGGTTGACCGAGCTGGTCCTCCAGGAGTTCTTTGGAGTGAACAATTTCGTCCCATGCGCGAGTAAGAGGCATCCAATCCATTGGTCGATGAGAATGGGTATGCGCGCCGCACTCAATACCGCTCGCGCTGATCTCAGCTAATTGCTCCCAGGTGAGCAAGGGGCGCATACCCTCGCCCATGCGCCCAAGCCATCGACTCGTGTTCCCTATGAAAGCGGTTGGGATATAGAGCGTTGCTGCAAAGTCGTGACGCTTTAGTTTGGGGAGGGCGTCCGTATAAAAATCCGCGTAGCCATCATCGAACGTCAATACCACCGGGCGAGCGGGAAGCCCCTGGCCTCCTCGAGCCATTGCTTGCGCCAGGTGTGTGACGGTCACTGGGGTAAAGTGATGCTGGTCTAAGTATGACAGATGCTGCTCAAACAGCTCTGGTGAAACAACACATGGCCTAAACTTCGCGCTGGCACAGTAGTTCGATATGCTATGGTACATGAAAATTGGAATATGTCGTTTTTGGGCATCTGGAACCACGTTTACTGACCCCTTAGAATAGGTGTTTTTCATAGATCATTTCTTCTGATGACGCTTCCTGCCCCTGTAGAGTGATTGCTGGGAGCGGGTGTGTGGATTGCTTCGGCGGAACATGTTTTCTCCACCGCTCACTTACTATTGTCCACAATACTCTCCAACCATCTCTAAAAGTATGCAGGTTGCTTGTGCCGTGAATACGCAGATGCTCAAAGCTGGGAACTTCAGCAATTTTGAGGCCAGCCTGGTGCATCCGTATATTAATCGATGTCTCTACTTCAAAACCATTGGTGTCAAGCTGCACCGATGCAAAACAATGCCGCCAGAAGGCGTTGTAGCCGTAGCACAGATCACTGAACTTTGTTCCAAAGAGCAGGTTCACGAACTTGCACAGCCCATAATTACCGCAGCGCCGTAGGAGGGTGATGTCAGCGCTCCCCCCCAGCTTTATGAACCGAGAGCCTTTGGCAAAATCGTTTCCTGCCAGAAGCACGCTAACGAAACGAGGAATTTCGCCAGGATCGGCTGAGCCATCGGCATCTAAGAACATGATGATATCGCCCGTGGAAGCAGCAAGTCCGGCCCTTATGGCGTCACCTTTGCCCCTGCCTGCCTGCATGACGATTCGGATCGTGGGGAGGAGGCGTTGCGCTACTGCAACCGTGTCATCGGTAGAATGCCCATCAACGAGAATGACCTCACTGACAATCGAGGGGATATTCGGCAGCACGTATTTGAGATTGAGTGCCTCGTTTCGGGCTGGGATGATGACACTTATCCGCAAGCCTGCGTATATATCTGTTTGAGGGATAAGCATCGCTTCACGCCCGCCTTTTTCCTCCTCCTTAGAGGGCGCTTGATGTGGGCTGCTGACCTGGCTCCCTTCGAATACCTGGGGTGACATCATTGCCAACACGTTCCTTTCCTTCACCAACTTTTCAGAAACGAAAGCCAACTGCAAATGCTGTGGTTGTCTTGCTTCATCAGCGTTGCTCCAGGGATGCTGTTTAAGCACACGAAATAAATAACACGGTTAATTGATAATGCACAACGGTGAAAGCACGAGTGTTTTAAGTGGTATATTTTTGAATAGATCTATGGGGGGAGATACGAATAGCACTGGGAAAATGTACGGAAAAATACGTAGAGGGAGCGTGAGATCATCAAGCGCTGGGAGTTCCGATATCGCCCTTACCTCTTTGTACTCACGGGCGCCTCGCGGACAGCGGACCTTCGGCTCGGCAGTCTGCAGCCGTTGCGCTGCTCTGGAGAGAACGCTTGATGGCACAGGGGGAGCGGGTACTACCCCTCTTCTGTCAAGCCGGTACAATGGTGGAAAGGAGGGCGTCAAGCAATCAATGAGGGGTGGAACATGACGAAACCCCGAACAACGATCTCGATCGTCGGCTTTGTGGATGAGTATTACGCACTGTATTAGTCGGTATTTCCGGAGGTGCGCAGCTTTGAACAGTTTCGCTTTCTTGCTGCAACCTCGCTACGCCTCCCGTGAGTGGCAGGCGTTCTCTGTAGGCAAACCTGGCTCTCTTCATCACGACTAGAAACGGACGATCGATGCAAGCAAGAGGCGGAGAGGTACATCTCCCCGCCTCTTGCCCCTTTGGTTAGGAGCGAGTTGCACCTCTCTGCACGGCACAGAGCTGAATCCTCCCATTGCGGAGATTCGGGCCTTTGACTTCCAGCAACGCGGCACACTCGCGCAGTCGCTCCATCACTCGTTCCTCCAGGCGCGTGAGGAGCTCTGCTGGGCCGTAATTGGACGTCAGAAACACGGCAGGAGCGCTCGATGATGTGCCAATCATCGGGTGGCTCGTGGGCAACAGTGGCGGCGGCTGGGTCGTGTTGGGGCGCGCCATCGGGTTCCATGTGGCCGAAGCCGCGTGCTGTTTCATCCTGGCGAAATCGACCGAGAACCCCGAAAAACGGATGCTGGCGATGCAACGCGAGCAGCGGGCATTGCTGGAGGTACAGCGCTTCGAGCGGATTGCAGCGCTCGAACGCCGTATCTTCGAGCATGCTTTCGCGGCGTTTGATCAGGTCGAGCAGCAGCTGGACGCGCCTGTGCAGGTGAAGACCCTTCCCGCCAGGAGCAGCGCCTCACCACCCGTTTCCAAGAAGGGGAGCCAAGAGCCGTCCAGGGCCATCACCGCCCAGTTCCAGACCCTGGCGCCAGTTGAGACCGATCAGGCAACAGAAAGCGAGGATGCCCCCAGTGGCAATGGGAAACATCCCTTTCGTCGCTCCAGGTGAGGAGCAGGTTCCAAAGGAAGCGGACGCAGACTACACACGCAAGATCGCTCACGCCAAATCGTTCCTGCTTCGGCAGCTCTCAGCAGGACCACGGCCAGCGACCGAGGTCCTCCTGGCCGCAGCCGCAGCACGCATCGCGGAAGGCACGCTCTACACCGCGAAGCGCCGTCTGCGGGTGCAGAGTCACCGCCAGGGATATGAGGATGGGCAATGGGTCTGGATGCTGCCGACCGGGCGGATACACCATCAGCAGGAGGTGCAACCAACCGCTCCTGTAGGCATGAGCTAGTTCATGCCTACAGACGACATGTGACTGCAGGTTCACACATGAAACATGAGGCACCAGATAAAGCGACACACGCAGCGCATCACCTGAAGTGCGGCCCTGGTACAGCAAGACCTGTAGGACGTGCGAGCAGAGGTGCTCGTACAGCAACGGTGGGCCTGGCAGATTGTGAGTATCTGCCAGGCCCGAAAGAAGGCGTCGCTCCGCCACTCAGCCTGGACAGCAGGGTTGGCATAGCTCGCGGGAGGTCCCAGCTCTCATGCCTGGCCTCCCTGGGAGGCGCTATGGCATCCCTACCAGCCATTGTAGCCATAACTGCTAGGTCTGGCTGCGCCACGGGACACGCGTGAACTGAGTCGCGCCGGGCGGCGGGAGCCCCTGGCAGCCCCTGTGGCGTTGGCAGGGCCTGCTGGAGCAGCACGAGAGATCTACTCTGCCGCCTTCAGCCCTCCTGGCACCGGGCCGTCGAACGCTGGCCCGGCTCCCTCTCCCGCCTCTTTGGACAGCCTGCACCGGGCGCGCACCAGCCCTTGACAGGAGTACCGAAGCCATGAGCCAGCAGAGACGCCACGACCTGGGAACCCCTGCCGGCACTGGAGCCCTCCCCAGCTTGGCCTTCAGTCTGGAGCGTCTCCCCGGATCCACCTTCGGACGGCGCTTCCTGGAGCCAGACGGATCTGGTGAGGACGCCGGGGGCGACATGACCCCGAAAGGCGTACCGCTGCCGGGGCTGCTGGCCGCCCGGCAGGAGTTCGGCCTGTGAGAGGCCGAACTGACCGCCCGCTCGCGCGTGAGCGAGAAAACGATCAGTCGCCTGAAGCGTGGGGGACGCGCCTACTACGGCACCCTGCAGCGGCACGTCCGCGCGCTACACGTCAGCCGGCAGCAACTCCTGCGGCCACCGTAGGAGCGTAGGCACGCCTGGCCACCTGCAGGTCGCCATAGGTACGGAAGCCGCTCCCTGCTTGCAGCACTGCGGTTGACGGTACACGAGCTCCCAAGGAGGTTTCTGGCGCCCTCGATCCAGCACCGACACGCTGCGCAGGGTTTGCCAGGGGGTAGAAGTCATCCTGCATCAAGCGGCAATCGCCTCTGTGCCCCGCAGCATTGCAGAGCCGGAAATGACCCATGCCACCAATCTGACGGGCACTCTCAATGTGCTGCTGGTTGCTCGTGAGGCTGGCGTGCGGCGTGTCGTCTTCGCGTCGTCTTCCGCTGTGTATGGGAATCTGCCAGCCACGCCGAAAACCACGATGATGCCGACTCAGCCGCTCTCTTTCTATAGCGTCCAAAAGCTGGCGGCAGAATCGTATTGCCGCCTCTGGCACGCGCTCTATGGGCCGGAAACCGTTGTGCTGCACTATTTCAATGTCTTTGGCCCTGCCCAGAACCCGCAGAGTGAGTATGCCGCTGTGATCCCTCGTTTTATCGCTGCAGTGCTTGAGGGGCAGACCTCAAGAGTGTATGGCGACGGCGAGCAATCACGGGATTTATCCACATCAGCAATGTGAATCTCCTGGCAGCAACAGCATCAGCGGCAGCGGGTCGGGTAATCAATGTAGGGACAGGAACAAAAATAACACTCAATCACCTGCTTGCTGAGCTGGGGCGTATTAGCGGACATTCTCTGCATCCCAAATATGAAGCTGCGCGCTCCGGTGATGTGCGTGAGAGTTTGGCTGACATCTCTCTCATGCGCACGGTCGCTGTGAGGTACTCCCCATTGTCAAGACCACGATTTGACGAAATAGAAGTGGACCAAGCGACTAAAGAATTGGTTGCTTCTGCTGAAGATAGACCTCAGCCGGGGTCAAGTAGCCCAGCGCTTGATGCGGGCGTTCTCGGGTAGAGAACGCAAAGTAGCGATGCAGTCCATGCCACGCCTCCTGCATCGTCTGGTAGTCATGGGTGTAGACCGCTTCCCACTTGACGCTGCGCCAGAGCCGCTCCACAAAGATGTTGTCCAGGGCGCGTCCGCGCCCATCCATACACATGCGCACTCCTTTCTGCTCCAGCCGACAGGTAAACTCCACGCTGGTGAATTGAGCACCCTGGTCGGTATTGAAGATCGCTGGCGTCCGCTGCTCTAAGGCTTCCTCCAAGGCTTCCAGGCCAAAAGGCGTCTCTAGGCTATTGGACAGGCGCCCAGCCAACACCTAGCGGCTGAACCAATCGATGATCGCCACCAGATAGCCGAACCCGCGCACCAGGCGGCTGTAGGTGATATCGGTTGACCACACGAAGTCCGGGTGGGTGATCGGCACTTCCCGCAACAGCTAGGGATAGAGGCGATGTGCGCTTTCGCTTTGGCTCGTTTTCGGCCCAGGATAGATCGCCATCAAGCCCATCATGCGCAGCAAAGGCCGGACGCGCTTCTCGTTGATCAGCTCCTCCTGACGTTGCAGCCAGGCAGTCATGCGCTTCACCCCAGAGAACGGGGTCCGCGTGTATGGCTCATCGAACAAGCGCATGAGCCGCAGATTCTCCTCGCTTTCTCCCGTCGGCGCATAATACCAACGCCCTCGGCTCAAGCCGAGCAGCTCACATTGGCGACGCATATTCAGACGTGGCTCGCCAGGCGCGATAGCGGCTCGCTTCTGTTCAACGGTCCAGGCCAGCTTTTTCAACCAAGCTAACTCATATTGGAGTTGCCCGATCTGCTGAAACATCCGCTCCCGCTCTTGCTCCTGTGTTTTCTCGTCGGCAGCTTTGCGGAGGCTTTAGACCTGGGGCAGTTCGTCGAGCAGGTACTTCTTCCACTCGCCGATCAGGTTGGGATGCACCCCGAATTCGCACGGGCTGTTCATTGATCGTTTTCTGCTCCCGGAGCGCCTCCAAGGCCACTCGTGCTTTGAAGTCGGCGCTGAAGCTGCGTCGCTGTCGTGCCATAGCTGGCTCCTTTTTGGCTAGGATACTCCAGCTTGCTCCACTTCTACCACTGGCTCAGTTTTCGGGGCGTATTATAATGAACCTGCCGTCTCCTTTGCTAAAGGACACGCATTGACCTTTCAGGCATGGGATGCAAGCTCCCGCAGGATGCCTCAATTGGAGTGAACCCTTGGAGCCTCTCCACCAACGGGAGAGGCTTACCCTGCTCCTGCTGGTGTATCCCAGTGCCAGCATGAAAGTTTCCAGTCATGACCTCGGACAGCAATTGCAGCGGTGTACCCAGGAGCAGGATTGAGCTGCCGAAGAGACCAGCAAGTAGTATCAGTCGGATTCCACGCCAACTGGGGCAAGGCAGCATTATCTGGCAAAAGCGTCACTTCGCACGCTGATAGAGGAGTACTTAGCCCATCCCCACGCGCCTTTAGAACTGCTTCTTTGCGTGTCCAGCAAGTAAAAAAGGCTTCTGTTCTTAGGTAGGGTGGTAATGCCTGAAGCGCAGCTATTTCACGGGAACTGAAAAATTGTGTTGAAAGCAGATCAATTGGGCAGTGGTGATCGATCCGTTCCACATCTATACCAACTGGTCTTCCTCTCGTGACTGCAATCAATGCTAGTTGTTGGGAATGGGATACATTAAATTCTACAGCCTGGTCGTTAGCAGCCTGTTGCAGAAATGGCTTCCCATATGGTCCTGCCAGGATTGTCAGCATCTCTGGTTGCTGATGGGTATACCCACTTAGGATGTTCCTCAGGATCGCCCGGCAGGTAATATATCGGCTGCGGAGAGAGGCAAACCTGAACAAATCAGCCTTTGTCCGTTCTTCTGCGGAGAGTACAGCCTCGAACTGGCGCCAACAGGAAGAGGGATGATCAAGGTCTACCACCCATACATGCACTGCATTGGATAAAAGTATCAGTGGGCCTGGTGGAGTGCCGCACCAGGCGGTATTTATAAACCGACGCATGGTATTCCTCCTGCATCACTCTGGTTCATCCTTTGCGCCTTCCACTTGGCCGTTGTGGCTACCATCCTGAACCTATCCTGGCGCAGCTTCTGCCACCGCCAGACGCCTCTTGAGAGCGTTCACGCGCCCTGGATAGGTACACAGCAGGCTGGGTCGGGAAAAGATATCCCAGGCCGGTTCTGGTAATGATATACATCGGACGGGCGGGATCAGGCTCAATTTTGTGTCGCAGACGATTGATATGCACTTTTAGCAGATTGTTTTCGCCGAGATACTCCCTTCCCCAGATCTTTTCCAGCAAGAGATTATGCGTGACGATTCGCCCAGCGTTTTGTGCTAAATAAGAAAAGAGGCGATATTCTATTGGGGTGAGCGCAACAGGCCGCCCGTCTAGCGTGACCCGATGCTGTAGGAAATCCACCACGAGATCGCCAAAGGTAAGTGTGGGGCGCAGATTGCGCAGGTATTCATTGGTGTTCCAGTGTATACGCCGAAGGATAGCCCGAACCTGAGCAAGTAACTCGACGACACTAAAGGGCTTGCTTAAGTAATCATCGGCTCCTGAATCGAGCGCGCGGGCTTTATCATACCCTTGTTTTTGGGCTGACATAACAATGATCGGTACTAAGGAGATGTCCCGCACATGCCGGCAGAGTTCAAAATCATGAGATTCAGCCGACATACTGTCGAGGAGAATAAGATCTGGTTCTTTAGTCTCTAGCGCTTCAAAAAGCTGCTGCTCATCCTTTATAGGGCTAACCTCATAGCCCGCACAATCTAAACAGCGGGTGAGAAGCCGCAAAGCCTGGGGATCGCACTCTGCTACGAGAATGACCGTTTTCCTGGCAGACATACGTTCTTCCTTCCTCTTACCTTATAACTTCCTCGATCACGATCACAATTCCACAGGTGAGGAGATGCAATTGATCAACTGATAGATCATGGTTGCCCTCGCGCGAAGATAGCTACCGCATTAACAATCATTGTTCGGGAGAGGCTCTTTTTAACGTTGGCGAGACCATGTAGGCATCGCCCAGAAGCCATCCGATAGTGCAGGCGTGGCGCGGCGCTGCTTACAGCAAAAAGTGTTCCATACTCGTCTTGAGGAACAGGCCGATAGGGTGAGTATCGTAGCCCGGTCGCCGGATGGTCCCCTAGTCGCTTCAGCAGGGTTGGATGGGACTGTGCAGGTATGGAAGGCCTCAATAGGCCGTGCCTTGCACCCATCCCAAGCAGGGTCTCGCGCCACTTTTCCTCTACGCATCTAGATTGCTATCTCTAACCTTGTCTGTCCTTATGCTAACCATGGGATGCTGCATTCTTATTGTGCACAAGGCCGAGTGGCGCGAGACCCTGATAAGATATGCTTCCAATGAGCAGAGACAGGAGCATATTTTATAGCTCTCCAGAACAGGCAGGGGAACTTGGGGATCCTTTCAACAAGGCACACGAAGGGGGCGATTTCATCGTAATCCTAGCCCCCTGCTAAAAAACATGGGTTATAATGACTGATACAGAGCAGCCAACAATGAAGCGTACAGGCTAGCACACCGATGGAACAGTTGACTACTCATTCACCAGGGCGAGCAGGGAGAGGATGGGCTATGATTCGGACTATTAGCTTAACCAAGCGGTTTGGTGAAATCACTGCCGTCGAGGGCTTGAACCTTGAGGTTGCTGAGGGCGAGGTCTTTGGCTTCCTTGGCCCAAATGGTGCCGGTAAGACGACTACCGTGCGCATGCTGGCAACCCTGATTGCTCCAACTTCCGGCCAGGCATGGGTTGCAGGACAGGAACTTGGCACAAGTGAAACGGCCAATACGTTCATCCGGCGCAGCGTTGGGCTTCTGACAGAAGTACCTGGCCTGTATGAACGGCTCAGTGCAGAACGCAACTTGCAGATCTTCGCCGGACTCTATGGCATTGCTGATGGCCGTGTGCAAGTCAAGTGTTACTTGCAATTAATGGAACTTTGGCAGTATCGTAAGGTGCCGGTCTCTGGATTCTCTAAGGGGATGAAGCAGAAGCTTGCCATTGCCCGCGCGCTCCTGCATGAGCCTCAGGTACTCTTTCTCGACGAGCCAACCAGTGGTCTCGACCCTGAATCAGCCCGGATGGTGCGCAACGCCATCGCCGAGCTACGCGCTGAGGGGCGCACCGTCTTCCTCTGCACTCATAATCTGGTTGAAGCTGACCAGCTTTGTGATCGGGTAGGCATAATGCGCCAGCATTTGCTGCGTGTGGATACTCCTGAGCATCTCCGTCAAGAACTCTGGGAACCTCAAATCAGGTTTCGTATACGCGGGCGTCCTGCGGCTTACCAGATGTTGCTCAACGCGCTTCCCTTTGTCAGAACAGTTTCTTTTTCGGGCGATACACTGGTTGCCACATTGACGAATGGCGCCGAGAAGCAAGAGGCGGCGGCGGCAATGGTCCGGCGGTTGGTAGAAGCTGGCGCTGACCTCTTCTCCGTCGGAGAGGCCGAACATTCCCTGGAGGATGCGTACCTGACGTTGTTGGCAGCAGATGAACCACCAGCCCAATCCTCCCATCTACAAACAGCCCCACATCTGGCCCGCAGCAAGACGACAGGGGCTATCACGCGAGGAGGACCGGAGCGATGACCACCATCTCACTCAAACGAATCTGGATACTAATTCTGAAAGATTGGCTCGATGTCTTTAAAAATCGCTATATTCTGCTAATTGCGGTGCTGCTTCCACTGCTGCTCACTGCACTTCCGCTGATCTTGCTGGGGGATACCAGACTCATCTCTACACAGCAATTTGGGGTGGGCACTATTCCTGTCATTGCCCATACGGACCCGGCATTGAGCCATCTTCAGGGGACAGAACGCTATCAAGCAACATTAGCCAGCCAGTTTATGTTTCTTTTCCTCATTCTGGCGCTGCCCCTCCCGGTAGCCATCGCAGCTTATAGTATCGTCGGGGAGAAGCGTGAACACAGTCTGGAACCGCTGCTGGCAACCCCTCTCTCCGTAATTGAGTTATTAGTAGCAAAAGGACTGGCAGCCGCGCTTCCAGGGATCGTAAGCACCTGGTTTAGCTTTCTGGTCTATTTGCTGGTCGCGCGATTTATCGTCCTCAGCGAAGCAGTCTACACAGCCATTTTTAGCCCTGCCTGGCTCCTGGCAATGGTACTGGTCGTCCCATTTCTCACGCTGCTGAGCGTCTGTATTGGGCTAATGGTCAGTTCACGCTCCAGTGATCCACGCGCCGCCGAACAACTGAGTACGCTGGTAATTTTGCCGATTTTGGTTCTGTTTTTTGGTCAGCTCGCTGCTGGAATCTCGGTCGTAAATATCTGGACTGTTCTGGTTTTTGGAATCCTGGTAATCACTATTGACCTCATCTTGCTGCGCCTGGCAGTCCGGCTCTTTCAACGCGAAACCATTCTCACCCGCTGGAAATAGTGTGCATCAGTCAGCGCTCATGCCAATACTGCGCAGCAACAAGGCGCGTAAGGTAGGAAACGTTCGCTCCAGCGGCTCTGGATTGGGCGTCACCAGCCAGCGGATGACTACCTCATTAATTGCTCCAAACCAGGCATAGGCAGCAACAGTAGTATCCAATGACGCAACCACGCCTTCAGCAACGGCAAAATCAAGATAGCGCTGAATCATTGAGGCGAACTGACCGCGAATCTCGACGATCTTCTCATCAAATCCATGCCCCAGACCCATCGCTTCTATCAGGAGAATCTTGCTCAAACGCCGGTGTCGTGCAAATTGATCGAGTACAGTTCGCAGCGCTGCATCTACTTTCCCTGCTGCCGTCTCTTCATGAGCAATAGCTCGATCTACCGCCGCCATCAGCTTGGGCGCCAGTGCATCCATCAGTGCCAGGAAGACGCCCTGTTTGCTCGGAAAGTGAAAATAGAAGCCGCCCTTAGAGGTTCTTGCCACGCGAATGATGTCGTCTACGACAGCACTATGATAGCCCTTCTCAGCAAAGACTGCCTCGGCAGCCTCTAAAATTCGTTGGCGCGTGGCCTCTTTATCGCGTGGGAACACTTGTATATGCTCCGGTACAGGTATCTTCTCTGACTCCATAGGAACCTCCCAGACAGAGCCTCTTTCCCTTCGATGACAGATTTCAGGTTCTCCTAAAAATACCGCCCGGCCAATCGTTAGATGAAAACGACTGGCCGGGGCGAAGCCATCATACGTCTGGCACAACTAACGTGTGATGATGGGCAAGAGAACATGCGATGGGTGTTCACGATCATGCAGAATCGTTTGGGTCGCGCTTTGCATCTCTGCATCGACGCCGATCTGGTGGCCCGTATTGAGGTTGCGATCCCAGCGCGGGAAATTGCTGCTGGTAATATCCAGACGAATACGATGGCCGGACTTGAACAGGTTACTGGTGGCCCAGAGATCGATGGTGAACTCATAGGCGCGTCCAGGTTCCAGCAGTTCTGGCTCAGCCAGGCTCCGCCTCCAGCGCGCCCGGATAATGCCATCCGTCAAATTCCGCGCAAACCCATCGGGGTGGACATCTATCAATCGCGCAACAAAATCCGTATCCGGCGCGCTGGAGGCGGCCCATAGCGTCACCGTCACCGGCCCAGTGACCTCTATATCCCGATCCAGCGGCTCGCTGGTATAGACCAGCATATCCGAGCGTTGCTCAATAGGGCGCTGATCGCGTGGCCCAGGGCGATAGGTTGCCGGCATCAGCAACGAACCACCCAGCGTTGGAACGGGGTTCAATGGATCATAGACAAAGCGATCCGCAGACCCATCACCAGCAGCCTCCAGGCTCAGCACCCCATCCCCATCAAGCGTATTGGCATGCCCACCGCTCTGCAAATAGAATGGAGTTGGTATGGCTCGCGCCAACGGCCATTCCTGCTCATCGCGCCAGACATTCTCACCCATCACAAAAAGCTTGATAGGTGGTTCCTTCTCTACCCCATTCTCAATACCCTTGAGCCAGCGGTCAAACCAGCGCAGTTGCAAGCTCATGAAATCAATTTGCAAATTCATCAATCCAGCCGAGGCGCCATAGCCAAAATACACGTCGCCAACAGTATGGCCTGGGTTGCTATGCGACCAGGGGCCAATAAGTAATCGGGCCTGGCGCGCTTCTAATGTCGCTCCCTGCGCGCGCATCTCTTGATAGTTGCGGATCGTACCAGCCAGAAAGATATCGTACCAGCCACCAGTATTATAGGCCGGCACCTGCACCTGGGTGTGATGTCCAAGGATCGTTGAAGGCGCCGAATAGGCCGGTGCAAACGGATCCTCAAGGCCATCAAAGAACGACTGCCCAAGATCAGTGCGCCGGAACGGCTCAAATGCCTTGAGCGGAAGCGATTGATACCCTTCTTCCAACAGCCGGTCAATTTCCTGCGCCAGGGCGGCCAGTTTGCCAAACGCCACTCGTGGATCGGGATTGCCTCGCTCGCGCCGCAGCACGGTATCGATGCCCGTTTCCAGCAACCAGCTGCCTTGTAAGCCAAGTTCCAGCGCGCCACCTCTGCTAAATACCCCATTGTGCGGATCAGCCCAGGCCACATGAGGAAACAGCGCCGTCAGATGCGGTGGACGCTCGATAGCTCCCGCCCATTGCGTGAAGCCAAAATAGGAGGCGCCATACATGCCCACCTTTCCACTACTACCTGGAAGCGCCGCCGCCCATTCAATGCTATCGTAGCTGTCCGGCCCCTCATCGCGCAGCGGATACCAATCTCCCTCAGAAGTGAAGCGACCTCGTGTATCCTGCACAACCACCATATAGCCTCGACGAGCAGCCATGACCGGGTCTAGCACCGAGGTTCCCAGAGGAAAATCTTTCCCATAGGGCAACCGTGTCAAAAGCACCGGATACCTTCCATCAGCAGCGGGACGATAGATATTAGCCCGCAGCGTGATCCCATCCCGCATTTTGGCCGGAACATCGAAATCAACTTGGACGCCCTGATTGGCTTGGGCTTCTGGCATGCACTCCTGCTCCTTTGCTCATTTGTAAAAGATCAATCGTAGCCCAGATGCTCAATGCTGGGCAGAAGGACGCTCCAGGTCAGCGGAAACAACATCGGGCTGATGCGCATACTGTTCAATAAACACTTGCTCCTGCCCAGGGGGTACGGCTACCTGATACCTGTTGAGCGCTGCTTTATAGCGCAGCGGTTTTCCTCCAAGCGCGGTTATTCGTTTGACCCCTTCCTCACGCGAAATAGCAGGGGCAAAACCGACGACAATCAATCCAGGGACGATCTCTTCTTCAGCAGCAGGCTGCTGCTGATTGCCTCGTTCTTGAAGCCAGCTTTTGGCCTGATACACCATCTCTTGCGCCCGTGTGTTCAGTGCGGCGAGAGTTGCGCGACTCTGAGTCAACCACAACGCGGAAGGTGAACTGGGTAGGTGCGTCGGTTGCTGGCCCGATGAGCGTACACTGGAAGGCAGTGGCAGGTTCTCTTCACCCTGCTCCCCTGAAGCGGCAGGGGGGAGAGGATTTCCAACAAACGGCCCATGCTCCCACCAATGCTTGAGCATCTTCTTCAGCGGTGGCTGAGGGGAAGGATGAACCGGTAGTCCACGCCGCTGAAACTCAACCGAGGGCGCTGGGCCATATCCCGCCTGCTCCCGTCGCCGACGAAGTTCGCCCAACCGCGCCCGCCGTTCAGCCTCATCAGATGGCCTTCCCACTCCTGGTTTCTTCACTGCTCGCTCATCAGGTTTTTGGCTCATCAGCTATTAACCCACTTCAAGACGCGCTGGCCGGCTCGTGTACAGGCACAACAAATGGCTGGCGCTGGTTAAAAAAGATGTGCCTCGCAGGCTTCTGAATCTGAGAATGTACCTCTCAGGCACCTCTGGCGGCACATCTTCCTTTCCAGACCACCTTATTCCAGGTGAGAACCCATGAGTAGTGTCATGGGTAAATGCCACGCAGTTGTGTTGCCTCAGCAACTCGCGCTATTGCAACCATATACGCAGCAGTACGCATATCACATCGTTCGGCCAGCGATTTCTCCAGCACTGCCTGGAAGGCGCGTGCCATAATTGTTTCGAGTTTGGCGGCAATCTCGTCATTGCTCCAGAAGAAGCTTTGCAAATCCTGCACCCACTCGAAGTAGCTGACGGTGACTCCGCCAGCATTTGCCAGAATATCTGGAACGACAAAGATGCCGCGCTTATAGAACACACGATCCGCGTCCGGTGTGGTTGGCCCGTTGGCTGCCTCAGCAATGATGCGCGCTTGCACCCGCTCGGCATTAGCGGCTGTCAATACGCCTTCCGTTGCCGCAGGAATCAAAATATCGCATGGCACCTCAAGCACATCACCGATCCCAACCTGCTGCGCGCCAGAGAACCCAACCACCGTCCCATGCTCTTTCTTATGAAGCAGGACATTGGCCGGATCAAACCCAGCCTCATTATAGATGCCCCCCTGCGTGTCACTCACCGCCACAATTTTGCAGCCTTCTGCATACAGAAGACGCGCAGCAATCGCACCCGCGTTGCCATACCCCTGAACTGCTACCCGCGCGCCACGCAGCGGCATGCCAATGTGCTGCGCCACCTTCTTCGTCACAGAGACAACTCCGCTGGCGGTTGCATCGTTTCGCCCCTCGCTGCCACCAATCGCCAACGGTTTTCCAGTCACGACTGCCGGTACAGAATAGCCCTGGTGCATGGAATAGGTATCCATAATCCAGGCCATCACCTGTGAGTTAGTATTCACGTCAGGCGCGGGAATATCGCTGGTTGGCCCGATCAGGATGGCGATTTCGGTTGCATACCGCCTGGTCAACCGCTCCAGTTCGCCAATGCTCATCTCCTTCGGGTTGCAGATGACCCCACCTTTCGCACCCCCATAGGGAATGCCTACAACGGCACACTTCCAGGTCATCCACATTGCCAATGCTTTGACCTCATCGTGGGTCACCTGCGGACTGTAGCGAATTCCGCCCTTGGCCGGCCCCCGGTTGACATTGTGCTGCACCCGGTAGCCCGTAAACATGCGGATAGAGCCATTATCCATACGCACAGGAAAGTTGACAATCAACTCGCGTTTGGGATAACGAAGCACCTGGCGCATGTCCTCGCTGAGTTTCAACCGCTCCGCCGCCACATCAAATTGAGCCACAGCCATTTCATAGGGATTGATTGGCGCCGATTCTGGCACGGCTTTGTGCATAACAGAATCACCTTTCTTTTTATTTGGTACGGCGCACCGTTGCGCCGGAGTCCACAATACCCTGCTATCCCGTCATTGCCCCTTCTCTACAAAGGCATCCTCGATCACCTCACTCAATAGCCATTTATGAAGAGATCTGTTGGAGTTTCTCCAACAGGAGTGGGCGCACCAGCGCAGGTTTCGCACGTCCTCTGCTCTGCTTCATCACCTGCCCAATAAACCACGTAACGGTAGATTCTTTGCCCCGCCGGAAATCTTCTACTACCTTTGGGTTTGCCGCGATCACCTCATCAACAATGCGCTCCAACTCTCCCTGGTCACTAAGCTGAGTAATGCCTTCGCTTTCCACTATCTCAGCCGGCTGTTGGCCGGTAGCAAAGGATTTCTCCAGCACCTCTTTCGCCTGGCTCCCGCTAATTTTCTGTTGAGCCAGCAAATCAACCAGCCCAGCTACTCCTGCGGCTGTCACTGGAGAGCTAGCGATGTCCTTACCCGCAGCATTAAGCAGGCGCGCAAGATCACCAATGACCCAATTTCCCACCGCCTTCGCCCGCGCAGGCAATTCACCTCCATGCGTGTCCTCAACAGCTTGCTCGAAATAATCAGCAAGCGCTCGTTCGCTCGTAAGCACCTCCGCATCATAGGCAGGAAGGCCGTATTGCTCCATAAAACGCAGACGCTTCGCATCCGGTAACTCAGGCATCTTTGCCCGCACGCCCGCTACCCACCCCTCGCTCAGTACCAGCGGGGGCAAATCTGGCTCAGGAAAGTAGCGATAGTCATGCGCCTGCTCTTTGCTTCGCTGCGAGACGGTAATCCCCTTTGACTCCACCCAACCACGTGTCTCCTGCATAATGCTGCCTCCATCACGCAACACTGCAATATGCCTGGCCGCCTCAAATTCCAGGGCGCGCTGCACCGAACGGAAGGAGTTCATATTCTTAATTTCAGTTTTTGTGCCCAGCCGGGACTCGCCCACCGGGCGGACTGAAATGTTGGCGTCACAGCGCAGACTGCCCTCTTCCATACGCCCCGACGAAACTCCCAAATACACCAGTGTTGTTCGCAGCTTCTGCATATACAATCGGGCTTCTTCAGGCGTGCGCAGATCTGGCTCGCTGACAATCTCAATCAAGGGTACGCCGGCGCGATTCAGGTCTACCAGACTATACGATAGGCCACCCAGGCCAGTTTTGTGCATCAGCCGGCCCGTATCCTCCTCCAGATGAACCCGATGAATGCCGATACGCTTTTCTTCCCCATCTTTTGTACGCACCGTCAGGTAGCCGTTGCGGCTCAACGGAATGTCATATTGAGAAATTTGGTAGCCCTTGGGCAGGTCGGGATAAAAATAGTTTTTCCGATCAAACTTCGAGAACGTGGGAATCGCGCAGTTCAACGCCAGAGCAGTCATCACCGTATACTCAACAGCCTGCTCGTTAATCACCGGCAACACGCCTGGCATGCCCATACAGATAGGGCAGTTATGGGTGTTTGGCGGCGCATCAGCATAGGCAGCGCTACATCGGCAGAACATCTTGCTTGCAGTGAGCAGTTGCGCGTGGACCTCTAACCCGATCACCACTTCATACTCTACAGCAGTCTTTACAGTAGCCATGATCGCCTCTTTATCATAGGTAGCCGTATTTCCTCAAACCTCTGGCAGTGCGGCTGCTTACGCATGCCGCTTCACAAAGCGTTCCATGCGCGCCAGGCTCTCCTCGATTTTATCGAGGGCCGTGCAATACGCCATGCGCACAAAACCTTCGCCTGCCGCTCCAAAAGCACCGCCAGGAACAACCGCTACTTTCTCTTCAAACAACAGTTTCTCTGCAAATTCTTCCGAGGTCATGCCCGTCTGGGCGATAGAGGGGAACGCATAAAAGGCGCCTTTGGGGCTGCCACACAGCAAGCCAATACGATTCAAGCCATCAATCATGACCTGCCGGCGCCGCCCATAGCTTGCCAACATCTCCTGTACCCCTTCCTCGCCACGCAACAACGCCTCCAGTGCGGCTGCCTGGCTCATGGTGGAAGCACACATAATCGCATACTGATGCACCTTCAGCATCGCATCCAGTATCGGTTGAGGCGCTGCTGCATAGCCAACCCGCCAGCCAGTCATCGCATACGCCTTGGAAAAGCCATCGAGAAGTACCGTGCGCTCCTGCATACCGGGGAGCGAGGCAAGACAGATATGCTCAGAGCCATAGGTCAACCGGCTATACACCTCATCAACAATCACAATGAGATCGTGCCGACGAGCAACATCGGCAATGGCTTCCAATTCGGGGCGCTCAATAACACCACCCGTTGGGTTGTTGGGATTGCCGAAGAGCAGCACCTTTGTTCGCTCGGTGATAGCAGCCTCCATCGCCGCCGCCTTCACCTCAAAACTATCTCGCGCGTAGGTTGGCACCGGCACTGGCACACCACCAGCAAAGAGAATACCAGCTTCATATGCCACATAGCCAGGATCAGGCGTCACGACTTCATCACCGGGATCAACCAGGGCGCGCAGCGCTGCGTCAACCCCTTCGCTCACTCCAACTGTGACAAAAATCTCATGTAGCGGATCATAACGCACGCCGTAGCGCCCATAAAGATGTTGGGCTATGGCCTGGCGAAGTTCAAGCGTACCATAGTTAGAGGTGTAATGCGTCTCCCCAGCTTCCACTGAAGCGATGCCGGCGCGGCGAATATGCTCAGGTGTCACAAAATCAGGCTCGCCAACGCCGAGCGAGATGACATCAGGCATGGTCGCAACAATATCGAAGAATTTACGGATACCTGAAGGCTTCACCACACGAACACGCTCAGCCAGTAATTCGCGTTTGATAGCCTGGTCCATACATTCTCCTTTACGCTCTGTCTCTGCACTATGCCAGAGTCATCATAGCCTGCAATTGCGCCCGCACTTGCAGGAGCCGTGCCTGCCTGAGCCACCTCTCATGTCCCTCTCCATGATAACACATCAACTAGCAGCTTTCAATTATTGAGCGATAGTTGAATGCTTATAGTATCGTTTAGAAAGCTTGCCCACACTCGTATAGGCGTGGTAGAGTGGCAGCAGGCAAAGAAATCAGGCAAAGCTTACGGCGACAACGCCTCTCAGTCACCCAACAAAAAGGATTACGTCATGCGCGCGCTTTATCTCTCGCAGGGAAGACTTCGCCTCGTCAGCGACTATCCCATCCCGACCCCACAGCCCAACGAGGCACTCATCAAAGTGCTGATCGCCGGGATTTGTAGCACGGACCTGGAGCTTCAGCGCGGCTACAAGGGCGGCTTTGAGGGCATCCCCGGCCACGAGTTTGTTGGCCTGGTAGAAACGTGCGTCAGCCTTCCAGAATTGGTGGGCCAGCGGGTCGTCGGAGAGATTAATAGTGCCTGTGGCACCTGTGAGCGCTGCCAGGCAGGATTACGCACCCACTGCCGGAAGCGCAATGTCCTTGGAATCATCGAGCGGCCCGGCGCCTTCGCCGAGTATCTTACCCTCCCAGCCGAAAATCTACATCTCGTTCCTACCAACATTTCAAACGCTGAAGCCGCCTTTGTTGAACCGCTTGCCGCCTGTTTTGAGATAGAAGAGCAGATACACATACGGCCAACCTCTTCTATCCTCGTTCTGGGTGATGGAAAACTTGGATTGCTCGCAGCGCAGGTTCTAGCGCTGACAGGGGCATCAGTAACCATCCAGGGGAGGCATGAATCGAAGCTCGCCTTAGCAAGCCAGTTAGGCATCAGGACGAGCCTGGCACCGGCAGCGCAGTATCAATCCCCAAAGCAAGAGTACGATATAGTAGTGGAATCTACCAGCAGCCCCTCTGGCCTGGAGATTGCCCGGCAGATGGTACGCCCACGCGGCACAGTTATTCTCAAAAGCACTGTGGCAGCACATACCACCCTTGATCTGGCTCCGTTCGTGGTAGATGAGATTACCGTTGTTGGTTCCCGCTGCGGACCATTTGCACCAGCACTCCGCGCTCTGGAACAGAAGCGCATTTCAGCGTTGCCATTGCTCAGTGCTACCTATCCTCTCAGCCAGGGACAGGAAGCATTCGCGCATGCAGCCAAACCAGGGACGCTTAAAATCCAGCTTGTAAATGCGGAGGGTTGATAAAAAGCGCTGCCCCCTCTTGACAAGAGGCGCGCGTTCCGGTAGCATACCGAGAAGAAGCGATCTCTATGAACACCTGCCGCCGTAGAAAGGATGAACAAGCAATGCGCATTCGGTCTGAATTCATTCTGGGCTTGATCCTGGGCGCCCTCCTTGGCGCCGCACTTGCCACCCTCTTTGCTCCGATGGAAGGCGCTCAAACACGCCAACAACTGTTAGAGCAAGGCATCGAGATTCGCAATCGTGGAGGAGCGGCCTTCGATCAAGTGAGCCAGCAAGTGCAGCAGCGCTCTCAAGCAGCACTGGCTGCCGCAACCAGGCCATTTGCTGACTCAAAACGCGGGTTAGCTCGCCTCTGGCCCTGGTGAAAAAAGGCCCCAGTGTCACAGAGGGCATCGTGGCACTGGGACTTCCCAGATCAGCTATGCCTGCCCATAGACCGGGATAGCAGCGCCACTGATTAACTTCGCCTCTTCAGAGGCCAGGAAGAGAATCACCGACGCAATCTCTTCCCCTTTGGGCCAGCGGGAGAAATCGGCATTGGGCATGGCCTGGCGATTTGCCGGCGTATCGACAATGCTGGGTATAATGGCGTTGACCGTGATGAAATGGTCTTTTAACTCCTCAGCCTGCGTCTGGGTGAGCGCAATCACCCCAGCTTTGGAGACTGCATAGGCGGCTGCCTTCGGGCTAGGCTGGACCGCCGAACGCGACGAAATATTGATAATGCGTCCCCAGCGCTGCTGCATCATCAGGCGCGACGCATATTTCGAGCAGAGAAACACCGAGCGCAGATTCAAGCGCAGCATATGCTCCCAGGTATCCAGAGGCAATTTACTCACTGGCTCCCCCATCGTGAAGCCTCCCACAATATTGACCAGCACATCCAGGCGCCCATGCTGCTCAAGTACGCGCTGCATTATCTGCTCGACGCTCGATTCATCCAGCACATCACCGGCAACGCAGCTTAGCCCGATGGCGCGTTCCTCCAATGCTGACTTCCAGGCTTCTACTGCCTCAGCCACCCCTGGACGCTCAACGACCACCACATGAGCATTGGCATTCAAAAAGGCTTCGACTACTGATCGACCCCAACCGCCGCCGCCGCCGGTAATAACTACAATCTTGCTCGCAAAATCCACAGCATTGCCTCCACATCGTCGGTGGCTGGCGATTCACATTTGCTGGCCTTCGGCCACCAACCTATTTATCTCTCGCCAGGCAGCTTCTTTGATACTTCGCTTCGTCTCATCAGCTTGATTACTGCTGGCTGGGAAGCGTTGCACAACAAAATTAACCGCCTGGTCAATCACACCATCAACCATACCAAGCGCCTGCTGCTCCACCGAAGCACCCATCAGCCCACCCATCATGTCTGAAATCTGATCCATACGACATCCTCTTCTTGCTGCTAGACAATCTGCTCTGCTGGCTGTTTCGCACTCGAAGCAAGACAAAGAGCCATGATGCTCGTTTGCAAGAAGCATTCCCCTAGATGATTACTTGCTCAGTTCCCGACCCAGGTTGGCTCGCGCTTGGCAAGGAACGCGCACATGCCCTCCTGGGCATCTACCGCCAGCGCATTCATGCTCATCACTTCTTTAGCATACGCATAGGCTTTTGGCTGATCGAGGTCAATCTGACTATAAAAGGCTTGTTTTCCCAACGCAACAGTGAGCGGGCTGGCCTGGGCAATTGAAATGGCAAGCTGGCGCGCAGTCTCTTCCAGATGAGCAGCGGGAACCACCTGATTCACCAGGCCCCATTCAGCCGCCGTTTGCGCCGGCACCGCCTCGCCAGTGAGCAGCATTTGCAACGCGCGCTTGCGACCGATAGCCCGGCTGAGGGCCACCATCGGCGTCGTGCAAAACAGCCCAATCTTCACGCCAGGCGTGGCAAAGCGCGCCTCCTCCGAGGCCACCGCCAGGTCGCAGGTAGCAACCAGTTGGCAGCCCGCAGCAGTGGCAATACGCTGAACCTGCGCAATGATTGGCTGTGGGATCGTCTGCATGGTTGTCATAAGTTCCGTGCAAACATCGAAGACATGACGATACCTGTTGATATTGCCGCCGACTAACTCGCGCAGGTCGTGGCCCGCAGAAAATGCCGGCCCATTTGCCGCCAGGATAATCGCTCGCACCTCTATATCACGCCCCAGCGTCTTAAACGCATCAATCAATTCCTGCATCATATCCACAGAGAGCGCATTGCGGCGTTCAGGGCGGTTCATCGTAATCGTCGCAACCGGCGCTTCACGATCAACCAGAATAGCCTCGTAACTCATTGCTTTCCTCCTGGCTAGAATAGGCTCTGCCGTGTATAGACAGATATGAGACGGCTCAACTTTGGGGTACGGCATAGATATTAATGCCAGTCACAAATGCCTCGTTGAGCGTTGCTAGCGTCAGCGCTACAGTGGTCTTTGGTAAGGGAACCTGGGTATCCAGCAGATTGGCTCTATCAATATAGAACAGCAGACGAGTGCCATCCAACACCAGGACAAGGGTATGGGTGCTTCCATCTGCCCAGGCACTATTAGCTGTACTTCCTTTGCCATGCACCGCAAAATTATTGCCATCCGTTGAAAGATCAACTTCCGGCGGAGCGCTGGTTGTGAGTTTCAAATTATAGTATTGATGACCACCGCTCCCATCAGTCGTATCCAGAAGAATATCGAACTCCTGATCGGAGCTGGCATGTAAATCCACAGCGACAGCCAGCGGCGCTGAATAGGTTTGCTTATTATAGGTGGCCTTCATATTGACTATATCCAGAACACCCGTCGGGGTATGAATCCCATTATAGTTGCTTCCATTTATTGGCACTGTATTCCACTGGCCGGATCCTTGCGTCAAATCAACCTGAGAGATGGGATTATTTGCCAGAATCTTATCCAAGATAGTTGATGGTGGGATAGCTGTCGGGCTGGGAGGAGCAGACGTAACAGATGGTGGCACGGTATTGGTTGGCCCAATCTGCTGCGTTTGTGTCCCCTGCGCCACCGGCGAATCACCTTTATGCTGCTGAAGCAACAAGCCAGCGCCCAAAACTCCCCCAATGACAATGATAGCAGCGAGCGCCGCCAGCGCTATAATCCGCCCACGCCTGTGCGGCTGTCCCTCTCTACTTCTCCCAGCAGGCTTTTCAGCCCGCCTGGGCGGGCGGCGCGGTTTCCCCATTGGAATTGTCGGCAGCGAGCTACGATTCCGCTGTTCCAGGCTGGCTTGCGTACTGGCCTCAGCCATATCTTTCGTTGTCGCTAGCGCATCAACGGGCAGCCCAACAGGCTGAGAAAGTGAAACCTCCGGCAATGCTGCTGGCTCTGGTGCATCGCTGGCGACTGGAGCTGCCTCCCGCCCCTCTTTTGCAGGCTGTTCCTTCATCGGCTGTTCTAACGGATGCTCAGAAGCAGGTAACGTAGGGTCAGAAATGCGCACCGCAGCAATGACAGGAAACGAATCATGCGATGGCACCAGCCCTGCTTCAATGAGCGTATCGCGGGCAGCCTCGGCCAAAGCACTCACCGAAGGATAGCGCTCCTCAGGCGTCTTTGCCATGCCGCGCTGGATGACCCCGGCCAGCGGCTCTGGCAGCCCTTTCACACGTGTATGCGCTGCTGGGGGTGGCTCATGTAGATGCTTAAACATCAACTCAACTGGTGAGCCACGAAACGGCAAATCACCGGTCAGCAAGTAGTAAAAGAGAATCGCAAGGGAATATTGATCGCTGGCTGGGCTGGCATGGCCCTCAAACTGCTCTGGCGCCATATAGGCTGGTGTGCCGGAGAGATGAGTCGTATTCGTTGAGTATGTCAGAAACTTGGAAAGGCCAAAATCTGCAAGAAAGAGGTGGAGTCGGTTGACTGTTTGGTTCTGCGCATGCGAGCGAGTCAGGAGACGTACCAGAAAATTTGCCGGCTTCACATCGCGGTGGATCACATTTCGATCATGGGCATATTGTAAAGCAGAAGCCGCCTGCTCAAGATAGAGCAATGCCTCGCCAGGCGGCAGGGGAAGCTGAAGGCGGCGGCGGGGACCAGGACGAAGCACTTCCTGCAATGATCCCTCAGGGATATATGGCATCACCAGATAGGCCAGATTGCCTTCGCGCCCAGCATCATAGAGCGGCAGGATATGTGGATGCTCCAAAGCCATCAACGCTTGCGCCTCGCGCGTCAACTCCTCGGCTGGCGAGGTAGTGCCTAGCGCCGCCTCGCCTTTCACATCCAGCCGTACTACCTTCATTGCCACCTGGCGGCCCAGCCGGAGTTGCTCGGCGAGAAACACCTGCCCCATCCCGCCCTCGCCAATCATCTGTCGGAGCCGATAGCCGGCAAGTTCTTGCCCTTCTTGTAACACCAATCATGCCTCCAGCCTTCAAGGGATTGCCTGATTGTACAGTGGCAGTATAGCAGTTTCCAGAGAAGGGGACAAGATAGATTCACTGGTGAAGATGGCGCGACCATGACCTGGCTCTCCAACGTAACCCGCTTGCATGGTCATAGTCACGCTTTTCCTTATCGGTTTGCCTTGCGGCGCTTCAACTCCTCGGTCAATTGGGGCACAATCGTCAGCGCGTCGCCGACTACTCCCAGATCAGCCGCCGAGAAGATTGGCGCGTTCTCATCGCGGTTGATGGCAATGATAAACTTCGAGCCTTTCATGCCCGCGAGATGCTGGATAGCTCCGCTGATGCCAACGGCCACATAGAGCGTCGGCTTCACGGTCTTGCCGGTCTGCCCCACCTGATAGCTGTAGGGCACCCAGCCGGCGTCCACCACCGCGCGGGTCGCGCCCACAGCGCCGCCCAGCGCATTTGCCAGCCCCTCAACAAGCACAAAGTTCTCCGGCTTTCCCAGGCCGCGCCCGCCGCTGACGATTACCGCTGCATCCTCCAGCGCCGGACCTTCGGCTGCCTCTTCCACGCGCTGCGTAATGCGCGCCCGCAGCAGCGACGGGTCAATCGTCACCTGCACTTCCTCAATCGCTGGTGTGCCGCCACCGCGCTCCTCCAGCGCAAATGCCTTTGGCCGGAATAGTATCAGCTTGGTGCCGCTGTTGACCAGCGTGGCCGTCACGACGTTTTCTCCGCCCCAGGGCACGCTGACGCGCAGTTCGCCGCCTTCCAGAGAGAAATCGGTGGCGTCAGTAATCAGGCTGCTGCCCAGCGCCGCGCTCAGGCGCGCCGCCAGGTCACGGCTATCATACGTTGTCGGGAAGAGCAGCAGGGACGGCTGATGCTGCTCTACCAGCTTGCCGAGCGTCGCGGCAGCCGGCATCGCCAGATAGGTATCATAGGTCGCATCATCGTGGATGTAGACCTTGCTTGCCCCATACGTGCCAAGGGTCGGAGCAACCTCACGTGCTCCAGCGCCAAGCACAACAGCCTCAGTGGTTCCAAGCTGCGCGGCTTTGCTCAGCACCTCCAGCGAGCCGCGAAACGGCTGGCCCTGGTCCAGTTCAATCCAAACCCAGATGGTATCTGCCATGATCTCGCTCCTTATATCAGCTTATACTGGTCCAGGAAATCGGCAATCGCGGCAGCCGCGCTGCCATCGTCTTTGATGATTCGACCGGCGGCGCGCGCCTCCACCTTCGAGACGGAGACAACGCGCTCTTTCGCGCCGGCTTCGCCTACTTCGTTCGCATTCAGTCCAAGGTCGGCAACGCTCATCACCGCCAGCGGCTTCTTCTTGGAGGCCATGATGCCCTTCATCGAAGGATAGCGTGGGGTATACGTTCCGCTGGCAACAGTGACAACTGCCGGCAGCTTTCCCTCGACGACCTGATAGCCAGTTGGGGTAACGCGGTGAATCGTGCAGGTATCGCCGTTAATGTCGATTTCGCGCGCAAAACTGAAGACCGGCAGATTGAGCAGTTGCGCCAGGCCGCCGGGCACCATGCCGGTATAGCCGTCGGTGCTTTCAGTCGCGCAGATGACCAGATCGGGCTGCTCAGGGCCAAGCACTGCCGCCAGCGCGCGAGCCGTGCCCAGCGCATCGGAGCCGGCCAGCGCGGGATCGCTTATCAAGATAGCGCGGTCAGCGCCCATTGCCAGCGCCCGCCGCAGCGCTTCCTGAGCCGTCTGCGCCCCCATCGAGATGACGACGACCTCGC
>CAZFWN010000027.1:26371-44952 GCA_964522745.1 uncultured Ktedonobacterales bacterium | reverse complement strand
CTAGGGGCGCCTTTGGCGCCAGCATGTCCCTCTGGGACTGGCCTGCCGGCCTACCCTGCCCCAGTCCCGTAGGGACCACCTGGCCGAAGGCCCATAGCGCCGATTTCAATCGGCGTCTGTGCTAGAATGTGGCAAGGATGGCTGAGCGATCAACCTCGATTGTTGCCAGCCTGGGACGGCATAGTTGGAAGGGATTTGACATGATTGCACTTACTGGCGGGCGAATTCTGACGGCCAATGGACCGGAGATCGCCGACGGCGTGATATTGATCGATGGAGGCAAGATCGTTGCCATCGGGCGCGATGTGCTGGCGCCGGAGGACGCGCGGGTGATCGACGCGCAGGGAAAAGTGATTACGCCCGGCCTGATCGACGCGCATACCCACCTGGGCATCGATGAGCAGGGCGTGGGCATTGCCGGCGACGATGGCAACGAATCCGTCGAGCCGGTGACGCCGCATCTGCGCGCCATTGACGCGATCAACCCGGAAGATATTGCCTTTGATGATGCGCGCCAGGCCGGCGTCACGGCCTCCGAGGTCAAGCCGGGCAGCGGCAACGTCATCGGCGGCCAGTGTGTGGTCATCAAGCACGCCGGGCTGATTGTCGATCAGATGGCTTTGCGCACGCCTTCGGCCATCAAGGCAGCGATGGGCGAGAACCCCAAGAATACCTACCGCCCGCAGAAGAAATCCCCCAGCACGCGCATGGCAACGGCTGCCCTCTTCCGCGAAGCCTTCAGCCGGGGGCAATCCTATCTTGAGCGCCGGCGCGCCGAACTGGAGGCCGGCCATCCCTTTGACCGCGACCTGCGGCTGGAGGCTATCGGGCTGGTGCTGGAGAAAAAAATCCCCATGCGCATCCATGCTCACCGCGCCGACGACATTCTAACCGCCCTGCGGCTGCGCGATGAGTTTGGCTTCGAGATGAGCATTGAACACTGCACCGAGGGACATAAGATTCCTGAAGAATTGGCCCGCCGGGGGATTCCCGCCGTTGTCGGGCCGTCCATGTCTGGGCGCTATAAGGTCGAACTGCGCGATAAGACCTTTACCACCCCGGCGGTGCTGGCGGCAGCCGGCGTCAAAGTGGCAATCACCACCGATCATCCCGTCGTGCCCATCCACCAACTGATCACCGCCGTCATCCTGGCAGTGAAGAACGGCCTGCCGGCTGATCTGGGCCTGCGCGCCATCACGCTGCACGCGGCGGAGATTCTTGGCGTGGCTGACCGCATTGGCAGCCTGGAAGCCGGCAAAGATGCCGATCTGGTTCTCTGGTCCGGCGATCCCTTTGACCTGCGCTCGCGTGTGGAGTTGACGATGATCGACGGGCGGGTCGTCTATCGAGAGGGCTGACCTGTACCGCCGGCCTCCGTGCCGGCCTGTTTCTCGCCGCCGTAGCGCGCCAGCAGGGTCTCTACCGACATCCAGACCTCCTGCGGGCGCAGGTCGCGCCGGGCCGAGCCGCGCTCCAGGCGCGCCAGCCCATCGATGTTATAGAGCGCCAGCAACCCCTTGAGGAAGAAGCGCTCCAGCCGCCCATGCAGGTTGAGCGGCCTGGAGCGCAGCGTAAACCCCAGCCGGGACGCCCCAGCGGCCAGGATGGTCACACCATACAACGCCCGCACAGTGGATGGATAGGTCTTCTCCTGAAAACCCTGGGCTATCGCCGCCAGGTCTTCCCGCAAATCACGCAGCACTGCCAGCGGCTTCTGGCTTTGCTGCGCGGCAGCCAGCATCCAGTTGACCAGATGCAGCTCTAGAATCTGATCGCCCGGCGCGATAGCCGTCCCATCGGGCAGGATAATCGCCTGGCCTTTGTAGGCATGCAGCGAGACCTGGAAGAGTCCACGCGGCGCGCCAGGGACGGGCTGCACCTTCCAGCGCCAGAGCGTGAAGCACTCCCACAGCGGCCAGAAGCGCAGAAAGCCGCGTGCCGCGCCGCGCCCGGTGCCACGCGCCAGCCTCCAGCCCCAGCCGTTCCGGCGTCCTGGTGGGCGCTGCGGGAGAGACCGGCCTGGTGGTGTACCCGGCATCACGTTATTCACCTCGCGCCAGGCTGGTGCTGGCCGGGCGCTGCTCGCGCACCTTGATGATAAAGACGGCGGCGGCGATCAGCGTTGCGGCGGCCAGCGCAAAGACCAGCCGATAGCCCAGCGCCGTATCATGCAATATCGTGGTGCCAAGTATGATAATGGCGCTGCCAATCACTGGCGCCACCACTGTTGGCAGATTGCTGGCAATACTCCACACGCCCATATCCTTGCCGACCTCTTGCAGTGATGGCAGGGTATCCACCGCCAGCGCCCAATCGACGCTGAAATAGGCGCCGTAGCCCAGGCCAAAAACAACTGCCATCGGCCAGAGCAGAAACGCGGAAGGGGCGATCACAAACGCCGAAGCCGCCAGCGCCATCAAACCAGACGCCACCGTGACCACGCGCACCCGCCCGGTGTGATCCGAGAGCCAGCCGGCCACGAACGCGCTGGCTACCGCGCCCACCAGCGCCAGCCCGGCAATCACGCCGGTGGCGGCAATAAAGTTCGTCAGGTGCAGCACATCATCCAGGTAATATTCCACAAAGGTTTGGAAGAGCCACAGGCCCATCATCAGGCTCAGCCGAGTCAGAAAGACCCAGCGGAAATTATGGTGCTTCAGCGGGTCTACCCACAACCGCAGCGAGCGACGATACCAGCCTGCGCGCTGGCCGGATGGCTCAAGCCTGGCAGCAGACCGCCGGGGCGCTTCGGCAGCAGGCTCCTCTACAATCCCAACGACGGTAATCAGCGCCGTTACCAGCATCAGCACGCCGGCCAGCAGATAGAACGCGCTGGCGCCATCGCTGATCGCGGCAGATTGACCAGGGCCGTTGACCACATTGCTAAAGAGATACGAGGCCGCCGCCAGACTGGCAAACGCGCCTATAATGCTCATCAGCCCCATATAGCCAGAGGCGGCGCCGCGCTGCTCCGGCGGCACGCGATCCGGCAGGAGGCTCTGATAGGCCGCCGTGCTGCCGTTGCTGGCGATCTGTACCAGCAGAAAGGCCAGCGCGAAGATCAGCAGCGTCGTCGTCTTCGCCATCACGGCCATGCCGATCAGGGTCAGAATGGTCCCTAGCAGGATATAGGGGCGGCGCCTGCCGTAGTGCCCATGTGTATGATCTGAGATAGCGCCGACCAGCGGTTGCGCCAGCAGCGCCGCAAAGGTGCCGCAGGCCGAAAGCACCCCAAACAGCACCACCTTCTGACTATCGGAGACAAAGAGCAACACCTGGGCAGCGACCACGACGGGGAGCAGCGCGCTCTGCTGGAAATTGAGGGCGAACCAAAAGATGCTGAGGAGCAACTGGCCGCGCATCGTCAAGGGGGGTTTGTTGTTGATGTCCAGTGCAGCCTGGGCCAATGTTTTCTGATCCATTGAGGTCTCCCAATGAAGAAGAGTCCTCCGCCCAATAGCGACCTACCTACTACCTATTGTAACATAGAAACGCCGTTTTGGGAAGGTCACTTTTTTGAAGTATAGCTCTAACAGCGGCCCCAAAGTGAGCAGGGCGCAGATAGACCTGTACCGCCGGCATCCCTGCCGGCGGTACAGGTGGCCTGCGCTCCTGGCCCGTCAGTTGTAATCAGCCGTCACGGTGGTATCGCGGTCTAGCGTCTGATCGAGCAGCAAGTCTGTAGCGCTGTGGGATGAGAGATGCAGATTGCCACTGTGCTGCGCCAGCGTGCCGTTCTGCGGCAGGCCAATCGTCAGCACCAGCCGGCTCAGCGGGCTGCTGGACTGCCGCTGCACCAGCAGGGAGTAATGCAACTGGCCGGACTGATCCTGCACAGCATGCGGCACCATATAGGTGATGGTGAGCAAGAGCCGCTGGCCGAAGACCAGTTGAAACGTGCCGCTCCAGACGGTGCGCTGATACGCGCTGGCGGCGTTAAAGTTGTCCAGGCCGCTGTACCCCTGCAACTGGCTGCCTGGCGGCACATAGACGCGCACATAATCTGTATAGGTACTGCTGCCATAGACCGGGGCCGAGCGCTTCCAGTTATAGGCCAGCACCAGATGATGCAGCGCGTTGCCCTGGCTATCCAGCACCACGTTATCTTGCTGCACCTCATCGATATTATCGTTTGCCTTGTTCCCCGCGATATTTGTATCCACAACATACAAGGCGTCACCCGCCGGCGCTTCCACATCGCCCGCCCGATGCGCCAGGGCCAGCGCGTGTTCGGCGCGCGGGTCATTGACATACAGTTGAATATCCTTTTTGCCCTGGGCCAGCACCGCTTCTTGCAGAATCTCTATCGTCGCCGCCGGCGTTTGCTGGCGCAGCTGCGCCAGCAGATATTTGCTGAGCAGCGCTGGGAACTGCCCCTTCGGCGAGTTCAACGCGGCAGGCGAAACCGCATCGCCCGCGCTGCGCGGAAACTGATAGGCGTGCAGGCGGTCCACCAGATTGGTCTCGTCAATCACTTCATTCAGTTCGGGAATTTGCACCGGCCCGGTGATCGTCAGAATATCCTGGAGAAAGCCGGTGGTGAGGGCGATCACCCCATCCACCGGACTGCCACCCTCTGCGCTATAGAGTTGCTCGGCGGCTTTGGCAGCCGTCGGGAAATCAGGCTCTAGATTGGAATCGCGCAGCCCCCAGTTGGTGGTCAGCGGGAACCAGGCATCTTGCGCCGGCAGCGGAGTTGTATGGCTGGCTTGATAGGGTGTATCGAGCAGATAGGTATCCTGCAAAGAAAATCCGGCCAGTTGCCCATTGCGCACACTCAGCGAGCCAATAGCCGTGATAAAGCCGCCGGTAGGGCGGCGCTCGCTGGTATCCTGCAATTCGGCCAGATAGGTTGTCGTGTGCCCGATGCCAAAGAGCTGCGGCGCCACCTGCATCGTCTGCTGAAGCGACAGCAGTAAGTCATGCAGGCCAGGGTATGTAGTGCGGAACAGCGTCACCGCCGATTGTATGGAAGTTCCCGCCGGCAGCGCGCTCAGCGTCACGCCCTGCGACTCCTGCCAGGCGTCCTGCACCAGCGAAACAGCGGTGTTCGCCGTTTGCTGAAGCGCGCTTATATCGCTCATGCTCAGGCCAGCAGCCACTTGCGCGCCGCTGCTGGCCGCCGGCCCGGTGCCTGTAGCGCTGGCTTCCAGCCGGCGCGTTTGACCGCCAGGGTCTTGCAGCGCGTTTTGCTCCTTGTGGATCAGCGTAATGGCCGCATTCAGCGCTTGCTGGCCGGCGCTGGAAAGGTCGAGCGCCATATGCGCCAGATGCACATAGGACTGAATCTCATCGCCCCGGCCAGAGACAAAGCCAATCAGCCCAAGAAACGGCCCGGCGATAGTCAGGCGCGTATTGACGCCCTGGAAATCATCATCAGCCGCGCTGAACTCATCGCGCGCCTGGGCAAGCGTCTTTTCTGCCAGCGGATGAAAGGCAAGTTGTTTGACCAGATTCTGCGCCGTTTGCAGGTGCTTTGCCCCGTCGGAGGCAAGCTGGCGCGCCGGCGCGTATAAACCAAAGTAGCCGCCGATGCTCAGCACGCCCCCAAGCACCACCACCGCCAGCGCGCTTATCAAGGCGATACGCTTCCAGCGATGCTTCGCCTTCGGGCGTGGTCGGCCTGTTTGCGGGCGTGTTACCCCGGCGGGCCGATTCGCAGGCCGCGTGGTCGCGCCGGCAGGGCGCGACGGCGGCACAGATGGCCGGACCTGCGGCGGCGTCCCATACTCTCGCCCCTGCGCCTCTACCGGCAGGCTTGGGCGCGAGGGCGCGCCAGAGGGCTGCGCGCCTGGCAGCGTCGGCTCTTGAGTATCTTCAGGGGTTGGCCCCCATACTTCTGGCTCGTGCTGATCGTCTGGCATAGCAATACTCTTTCTATTCTTCTTTGGCGAATGCTTGTAGCATAGAAATGTTGAGAAAGCGAGCGGTTTTTAGGATGTGTTTTCTCGTGAGATCATGCGTTCTCGCTCAAATAACGCCTGCTGAATCGCCATACATCGTATCATAGGTATTCAACGAACCAGGAGCGGCATCAGAGAAAGCTGGCGGTTAAAACCGCGCCTTCCTGGCGTGCCGCCACAAAGCCCGCCTTTTTTACAAAATTTTTGCAAATGGGTGATAGTGTCCTGATGCCCGTGCAGTACAGTGAGTACGCGAGAATATATGCCTGGTTCATCGGTAGCACAGAGACGCTCACCGGCAAACGCCAGGCGGAAAGACGAGAAGGCTCTTGATGAAGTTGAGACATCTGTGGCAAGCCTGTGGGGTGGCCCTGCTGGCCGGCCTGGCACTGGCCGCGTGCGGCCCCAAAAGCACATCGAACAGCACCAGCAGCGCCTCCCCAACGGCCACCTGCCCCGCCACTCCTGCCCGTACATTCGACCAGGGCACAGGGACGGTACTCACCGCCAGCAGCGATCAAATGACCGTCCAAACCACAAAGGGGCAGGTCACCATTCATTTCACTAGCCAGACCCGCTTTAGCCGCCAACAGACCGTGACCCAGAGTGAGATACAGGATGGGAATCAGGTCCAGGTCGCCGTCAAGAGTAATAGCGACGGCACCTATACTGCCCAATTGGTCATCGTCGGCGCCGCAGTCGGGCGCGGCGGCAACGGTGGCAATGGTGGCAACGGCGGCACAGGCACCGGCAATGGTGGCAACCAGGCATGCCGCGCTGGCAGAGGTGGCACTGGTAGTGGCACTGGCACTGGCACTGGGAACGGCGGGACTATCCTGAATGGCGCGAAGGTGCTGCGTGGCACTGTTTCCAGCGTGACCGGCAACTCGCTCACCATCACTGCCGCGAATGGAACTGATTACACGGTAACGTTGGATAGCAGCACTATCTACTCCAAAATCGGCCAGGCACAGGCCAGCGACGTGCAGGCAGGCCAGCCAGTCCTGGTAGTGGGTCGTAAGGCAAGCGATGGGAGTATCAATGCAAACTCGGTCACCATTCTGCTCGCGCTGCCCGCCACTCAACAGTAAACGCGCCAATCAAACAAGGAGCAGTAGCAAGATATATTAGGAAGACACTATGGATAAGGAGTAATAGTCGCTATGTCGCAAACGACTGGAACAGCCTTTGCGCACTGGCTGGAAGAAGACGAACCCGATGACGAGGAAGTCCAATCACGGCCACCCTGGTGGCGCCGCCCGGCGCTCATCGCCACCGTTGTGGTGCTGGTGATCGTTCTGATTGGCGCTGGTCTCTTCGCCAGAAGTCAGTTTTTAACCTCCAAGCCGGTGCAATATCAATCCGCCAATGTGACCACCGGAAACCTGACCGTACAAGTCTCGGCAAACGGGCCGATTGGCTCGGCAGCCAGCTACAATCTGAACTTCCCCGCCTCTGGCAAATTGATCGAGGTGGATGTGCAGGTCGGCCAGCAGGTACAGGCGGGCCAATTGCTGGCGAAGATCGACTCCACTTCGCTGAATGATTCTGTCAATCAATCTAAGGCTTCTCTGAATTCGGCCTGGATTAACTATGATAACGCGGTGAAAAACCTGAGCGATGTGCAGGCACAAAATAATCCCTGCCCAACGCCAAAAACCCAGGATTCCTGCACCCAGAGCATCGATCAGGCCCAGGCGCAGGTCAATTCCGCCTGGGGGCAGGTCCAGGTCTCGCAGGCGCAGTTACAAACGGCCCAGGATAACGCGCAAAACGCCACGATGACGGCGCCAGCCGCCGGGACAATTATCGCCGTCAATGGCACTGTCGGCACCGTCGTTGGTGGTGGCAACTCTTCGAGCAGCAGCAGCGCCTTTATCGTCCTGGAAGACCTGAGCCAGCTTTCGATTACCGCCCAGGTCAACGAGGCGGATATTGGCGGCGTCAAAGTGGGCCAGTCGGCGCGCTTCACCGTGCCAGCCTATCCGAGCAGCACCTTTCACGGCACCGTGACGGCCATTTCACCCCTGGGCCAGACTACTTCCAGCGTCGTCACCTACAACGTGACCATTAGCGTCGATGCGCATAGCCTGAACGGCATCAGTCTGCTGCCTGGCATGACGGCCAGCCTGGAGATTACGACCCAGGAGCGTATTGGCGTCCTGCTTGTGCCCAACAAAGCCATCACCTTTGCGCGTACCCTGCTGGCCGGAGGTCAGCTAGATCGCACCCAGGTCCGCACGCTGCTGGCGAACGCGCTGCAAAACGCGGGCACGCAGACCCCGCAGGGTACGCCGTCGTTCATCGCGGAGCAGCAGAACGGCAAGCTGGTGCCCAAGATTATCTTTACCGGCCTGACGGATGGAACGAACACCGAAGTCCTCTCCGGGCTACAGGATAGCGAGCAAGTCCTGACCGGCCAGGTAGGTGCAACCAGCACGCCAGCGACTGGCACTGGCGGTGGCGGATTAGGTGGCGGCGGCATCTTCGGCGGCGGTGGCGGTGGTGGTGGTGGTGGTAGGGGCGGTGGCGGCGGCGGTGGCGGCGGTTGATAACATCCGACGAGGAGGCCGCCGACCATTCGCCGAATAAATTCGGCGCTATGGGCGCCTTTGGCGCCACCATGTCCCGCAGGGACAGCCTGGCCGACGGCCCCTAGCGCCGACCGTGCCCCCTCTGGGGGTTGCAATCGGCGAATGGTTGGATAAGCCAATGCCTGTTTGAACAATCAACCATATGAACCGCCAGCCTGTAAAAGAGGCTCAAGAATGGATACGCAAGAAAATATGCAGCTTGCTGCCACTGACCCAACCCCGGTGGCCGGCTTCTGGTCGGAGGAACGCCCTGTCATTGTCGTCTCCAACGTCAAGAAATACTACCATATGGGCGAGACGGTGGTGCGCGCGCTGCGCGGGGTCTCGCTGGAAGTACACAAGGGCGAGTTTGTCGCCGTGATGGGGCCATCGGGGTCAGGCAAATCGACGTTTATGAATCTGATTGGCTGTCTGGATCGACCCTCCAGCGGCACCTATCTGCTGGACGGCATCCCCGTCCGGCAGATGAGCGCCGACCAACTGGCCGCCGTGCGCAATCGAAAAATTGGCTTTGTCTTCCAAAGTTTTAACCTGCTGACCCGCGCCAGCGCGCTGAGCAACGTGATGCTGCCTCTGGTCTATGCCGGTCTGCCGCTCAAAGAGCGGCGTGTGCGCGCGCGGCGCGCGCTGGAAGCCGTCGGGCTGGGTGCGCGTCTGCACCACAAGCCGGTGGAGATGTCGGGCGGTCAGCAGCAGCGGGTCGCCATCGCGCGCGCGCTGGTCAATCGCCCGGCCATCCTGCTGGCAGACGAGCCAACTGGGAACCTGGATAGTCGCACCAGCGTAGAGATTATGGCGATCTTGCAGGAACTCAACGAGCATGGCCTGACGATTGTGCTGGTGACGCACGAGCCAGACATCGCCGCGTACTGTAAGCGCCAGGTGGTCTTCCGCGATGGGGTCGTGGTGCAGGATAGCCCGAACCTGACGCAGCGCCTCGCCAGCGACCAACTGGCTGCCCTGCGTCCTGCCGTAGACCAGGAGGTACACCCGTGAACACTCCGTTGCCTGAATCAAACCCATTCCCACCACCGGATGAGCAGCCAGCAGAGGGACGAGCAGCAGCCGGCCCTGCAACCAAACCGCTTGTTCCGCCCGCGCTGCCTGAAGAAGCGCCTGCCCTGGGCAATGGGAAGACCGCCCTTCGCTCGAAGCTGGCGCTCCCTGGCTCAAATGGCGCGTCGAACGTTCGTGGCCGCGCTGCGGCCACGAACGGCCATGTGCCCGCGCTGACGCCAGCCCGCCCCGCCAAAACGGGCGCGGGCAAACGTGGCAAGCGCGGCAAGCATCGCAGCGGCGCCTCGCTCTGGCAAAGTTTCGCCAGCGCGTTTGAAGCGCTCAACGCCAATCGCCTGCGTTCGCTGCTGACCACGCTAGGCATCATCATCGGCGTGGGCGCGGTAATTGTGATGATCTCGATCAGCCAGGGTGCCAGCGCGGCCACCAGTTCCCGACTGGCCGGGCTAGGGCCGAATGTACTCACGATCACCCCTGGCAGCACGCAGGTGGGCGGGATCAGCCAGGGCGCGGGGTCGCGCCAAACGCTCACCCAGGCAGATGCTGATGCCATCGCCAGCCAGGTCGCCAATATTTCTGGGGTCAGCCCGGTGATCAATGTGCAGGGGCAGATCATCTTTCAGAACCAGAACTATCAGACACGCGCCCAGGGCGTCTACCCCGCCTATCAACAGATTGGCAACTGGCAGATGGCCGAGGGCGCCTTCTTCTCAGATAGCGACGAATCGCAGAGTACCGCAGTGGCCGTGATCGGCCAGACGGTGAAGCAGAACTTGTTTGACCCGGTAGGGGCGGACCCTCTCGGCCAACAGATTCGCATTAAGAGCCAGACCTTCACTGTAGTGGGCGTGCTGGCAGCAAAGGGCGCCAGCCTGGGCGGCAACGCCGATGACGTGATCTATGTGCCCTTCAGCACAGCCGCCCAACGCTTGACCAATCAGGCATTTGTCAGCCAGATTGCCATTCAGGCCAGCAGTGCGAATACCGTCACCCAGGTCCAGAATGATACGCAGCAATTGCTGGAGCAGCGCCACAATATCCCCTCCGGGGGCACGGACGACTTTAGCATCCGCAACCAGAATCAGATCATCCAGACGGTGCAAGGCGTCACGACCACGCTGACCTTCTTGCTGGTGGGTGTAGCTGCCGTCTCCCTGGTCGTCGGCGGTATCGGCATTATGAATATAATGTTGGTATCGGTGACCGAGCGCACTCGTGAGATCGGCATCCGTTTGGCAGTTGGGGCACGCCGGCGAGACGTGCTTTCACAGTTTTTGATCGAGGCCATCGTACTCAGCGCCGTCGGTGGGTTGCTTGGCATTACTATTGGCATTGCCGCCGCGCTGGAGTTGAGCAAGCTGGGCAGCCTGCCCAGCCTGATCTCACCGTTCTCGGTCTCGCTGGCGTTTGGAGTATCTGCGCTTGTGGGTATCGTCTTTGGGCTGTACCCGGCCTGGCGGGCCTCGCGGCTTGACCCCATTACAGCTTTACGGGTGGAATAAATGCCTGGGGAAGTCATCCTTATCATCGAAGACGAAGAATCAATTGTCCGCCTGCTTCAGATCTATCTGGAGCAGGCGGGCTATCGCGTGCTTGCGGCCACCGACGGCATTACTGGCCTGGAACTGCACGCCCGCGAGCGCCCACAAGTGGTGTTATTAGACCTGATGCTGCCAGGGCTGGATGGGCTGGAGGTCTGCCGGCGCATTCGCGCCTGGGCCAACACCCCACTGCTCATGCTGACCGCCCGCCAGGCTGAGGAAGATCGCATCCTGGGGCTGGAACTCGGCGCAGACGATTATATTACCAAGCCCTTCAGCCCACGTGAGGTGGTCAGCCGCGTGCGCGCGGTCCTACGCCGGGCCAACCCAGGAAGCGAACCGGCAGGCGAAAATGGGGCGCTTGCAGCGCCGGCATCCTTGCCGGCAGTGGTGGGGGTCGGCGAAGCCTTGCGCTATCCTGGGCTGGTGATGAGCATCCCGGCGCGGCGCGTCGAGATCGACGGCAAAACGGTCGAGCTGACGCCTAAAGAGTTTGATCTGCTCGCCTTGATGGCGCGTGCCCCTGATCGCGTCTTTACCCGCGAGATGCTCCTGAGCCAGGTCTGGGGCTTCGACTATCTGGGCGACGGGCGCACCGTCGATGTGCATATCGGCACATTGCGCAAGAAGATCGAGCGCGACCCCGGCAACCCGCGCTATATCAAAACCATCTGGCGTGTTGGCTATAAATTCCAGGTTCCTGCTTCATAAAGAAAGCTGTGCCCCAATGCTGAAAGACCGCTGGAAGAAAGGGCTGAACATTTCCTGGCGTGGCTCCAGCCGCCCTGCATTGCGCGGCCTGCGGACTAAATTTGTGCTGGGCTATACGTTGGTGGCGCTCTTTGCTATTACCGCCATCTTCCTGGCTGCCATTATCACCGTCGTCATCAATTTTGGTCGCTTTCAGCACACCCAATTGAGCATCACTGCCGATCAGACGGCTATCCAGATCGGTCAGCAATACGCGAAAAATGGGAGTGATCTCAGGCAAGCGGTCTTTACAGCGCTGCCGTTTGAGAAGAACCGTCGCAGCGGCACACTCTGGCTCCTGGACAGCAACCATCAAGTCATTCTGCACCCCGCTGAAGAGGGGCCTGACTATACCAGACAAGATGCCGCTGAAATCCAGGGCGCGATGATTCAGGCACTCAAAGGGCAAGAGGTTCAGGGCGCGCTGCCAGGTCAGGAAAGATTCCTGGGGTTCGATATTTCAGACCGCTCCTTTGTCGCGGCGCCCATCCGCACGGGCGGCCAGCCCTCTGGGCAGGTAATAGGTTCGCTGGCGCTGGCAGAACTCAAGCTGACCCCAGGCACACCCCCCTATACCAGTGACGTACTGCGGGTTCTGCTGTTTACTGTCCTGGGCACCGCCATCGTCGTCGCGCTGCTGGGCTTGCTGCTCTCCCGCAGCATCACCCGCCCGCTGCAACGACTCACCCAGGCTGCCACCCAGATGGCCGATGGCGAATATCGCCAGCGCGTGTCGGTGCGAACCAAAGACGAAGTCGGCCAGCTTGCCACCGCGTTTAATGAGATGGCCGCTGCGTTGGAGCGTGATGTGGGCGAACTGCGCCGTCAGGAAGCGCTGCGCCGCGAACTGGCTGCCAACGTCTCGCACGACCTGGCAACTCCGCTCACCGCCATTCAAGGCTTTACCGAGGCGCTGCTCGATGGCGTCATCCAGGACGAGCGCCAACGCGAGGAGACCCTGCGACTCATCGATAAAGAGGTGATGCGCCTGCGCCGGCTCGTCGGCGACTTGAGCCATCTCTCGCGGATGGAGTCGCCGGCCCTGCGGCTGGACCTGGCGCCGGTGCAGCTTGCCACGCTGGTCGATGAGACCCTGGCCGTACTCCAGCCAGAGTTCGAGGCCAAGGGCGTCTGCGCGCGCAACCTGCTGACCCCCGCTACGCCACTCGTGCTGGCCGATAGTGACAAGCTGACCCAGGTGTTACTCAACCTGCTGGATAACGCCTTGCGCTATACCCTCAGCGGAGGCATGATTCGCATCAGCGCTGAGGCGGAAGGCCGGCGCGCGCGGGTCTTCGTCAGCGATACTGGTTCAGGCATCCAACCGGCCCATCTGAAGCGTATCTTTGATCGCTTCTATCGCGCCGACGCCTCGCGCACTATTGCCACCGGCGGCAGCGGGCTGGGTCTGGCAATTGTCAAAGCCATCATCGACTCGCATGGCGGCACCGTCGGCGCAGAAAGCACCCCCGGCAAAGGCACGACCATCTGGTTTACACTGGCACGCGCAGAGGCTGGCGGTTAAAACCGCGCCTTGAGGCTTCGCCACAAAGCCTGCGTAGGCAGGCTGGGAAGAAACGGCGGCCCAGACCCAGTCCGCCTTTACGGACTTCCTGGCGCCGCAGCGCCCGTAGGCGCGATTTCAATCACCAGGCTCCGTCTGCCATCCGCTGTAACACAGAGGCTATCTCAGGCGTCTCAGGAATGTGCTACAATATTTTCGTATACCTTCTCGTACCTTCTCGTAGACATCTTCCTCTAGCTGTTTTTGAGGATTCAATAGACCATGCTTTCCCCTCTCTTATGTCTCAGGCGGGCGTTTTTTGTTTCTGGCCGCAGGACGTGGCTGGCGCCAGTGTTCGCCTGCCTCATCGCGTTAGTAGTGCTGCTTGCTGGCTGCGGATCAACCGCAACTATTGGCGCACCAACTAGCCCAGGCACAGTCGCCACTGCAACACCGCGCCCATCGCTCGTCTTTGCGGCAATTGGCGCGTCTGAAACCTTTGGCACGGGCGCAGATATTCCAGCGCGCCAGAACTGGCCCACCGATCTGCAACCCAGGCTCCCAGCGGGCGCGCAGGTGATTAACCTGGGCATCCCCGGCATCACCGCCCACGAAGCCTTGCAAGGCGAATTGCCAGAAGCCCTGGACGCCAGGCCAGACATTGTGAGTGTCTGGCTGGGTACGAACGATGTCATTCAAAATGTGCCGCTGGCCGACTACCAGCAAGACCTCGATACCATCCTGACCAAGCTGGAGGCGATCCCGCATATCCATATCGTCGTCGCCAATCTGGCTGATTTGACCCTGCTGCCGCGCTTCTCCAGCGATGATCAGAACAACCTCCGGCAAATAGATAGCCAGTGGAATGCGGCCATCCAACAGGAGATCACTGCGCATCACGCCCTGCTGGTGGATATTTATAGCCATACATCGGAGTTGACCTCGCATCCTGATTATCTTAGCCCCGATGGGCTGCACCCCTCAACGCAGGGCTACCAACAAATTGCCGGTCTGTTTTATCAGGTGTTGCATGATAATGGTATCATCTGACATTTGTAGCGCCGGCCTCCGGGCCGGCCCTTTCGCTGCCAGGGACGGCGGCGCTACATAGAGGAATTGTGCAGACACTTTTTGGCGTTCCCCTCGATACACTCATGCAGCGCCTGCTGGTGCTGACCATTGCTGCCGCCGTCCTGGTCATCCTGCTGGCGCTGCGCCGGCCCATCCTCCTCAAGATTGGCTTGCGCAACGTGCCGCGCCGGCGCACGCGCATGCTGCTGATCATCTTCGGCCTGATGCTGGCGACGACGTTTATCTCCGCCGCGCTGGCAGTCGGCGATACGATCAGCACCGCAGTGCGCTCCGTCGCCGTCTTTAACTATGGCCGCGTCGATGAGGTCGTCTCCGGCGGGCACGGCGACCTGGGGGTGTTCCCACAATTTCTCGCTACGCACGTCCAGCAAGGTCTGGCCGGCAATCCCGATGTAGCTGGCATCGCGCCAGCCTTTCAAGAGAGTGGCTTGCTGCTGGCCGATGAAACCTCGCGCCAGGTGCGCTCGCAGGTCACGGCGCTGGCGATCCCTCCCGAAGCGGAGGCTGGCTTCGATGGCATGCGCGACGCCAAAGGCAAGCCGCTCCGCAGTGACGCGCTCGGCACCTACGACATCTATCTCAATCGCTCGCTTGGCAATCTGCTGAACGCGCATCCCGGCGATTTCATCTATATGTACTCGCAGCGCTGGCCGGGGCAGCGTTTCCCATTCCTTGTACGCGGGGTTATCGATAAGTCCGGCCTGGTGGGCGATCCGCCCACATTTATCCTGCCGCTGACTACACTGCAAAATATCGAGAGCAGCCCAAATCAGATTAACCGCATCTTTATCGCCAATCGCGGCGATGGGCTGAGCGGCGTCAACCTGAGCGATGGCATCACCCACCAACTCTACGCGCTCCTGCCTGATGACCTGAACGTTCAAGAAGTCAAGCAGAACGGCATCCAGCTTTCCGAGACTGCCGACGATCTCTTCACACGCATCTTCACCCTCTTTGCCCTCTTCTCGCTCTCGATTGGTGTCCTGCTGATCTTTTTGATCTTTGTGCTGCTGGCGGCAGAGCGCCGCCCGGAGATGGGCATGGCGCGCGCTATTGGGGTGCAGCGCGATCAATTGGTCAATCTGTTCTTATTTGAAGGCTCGTTCTACGACCTGATCGCCTCGCTGATCGGCATTGGCGTTGGGGTAGGCTTGGGCATCGTCATCGTAGCCGTACTCGCCCCCACACTCACGAGCGCCGGCTTCCCGCTCAGCATCCAATTGCAGCCGCGCAGCCTGGTAATCGCGTATTGTCTGGGCACGCTCTTCACGCTTGGCACTATCGTTGTCTCTTCCTGGCTCATTAGCCGCATGACTATTGTACAGGCCATGCGCAACCTGCCAGAGCCGCCACGCCAGCCAAAATCGCTGGCCGCGTTGTCGCTTCAATTTCTCCTGCGGCTGCTGGATACCTTCGGCCTGGGCGAGCGCGCAGCAGCGCCCTGGTGGGCAGCGCTGCATCTGCCAGGCGATCTGTTGGCTCTCTGCTGGGGTCTGACTACGCGGGGCATCGCGCTGCTGGTGGTTGGCTGGCTGATCTTACAAGCTGGCATCGACAGTCAGCAGATTGCGCCGTTCTCGCTGGGCCTCTCGCTGCTTATCATTGGCGGCGCGCTGGTGCTGCGCTGGATCATCCTCTGGCTCCCGGCCATCTATCGCGCTGTTGGCCCGCTGGCGAGCGCCAGGCAAACCGATCTGCTGCGCCTGAATGTGCGCGTCCGCAGCCTGGGAGACCGCGCGGCGGCAGCCATTGCCGGGCTGGGCTTGCTGCTCTATTGGGCGCTGCCTTATGATACGCTCGTCTCGCTGGGCTTTCCGCGCTTCAACGGCGGAATAGAAGTCTTTTTCTTCTCCGGGGTGATGATGGTCTTTGGCGCCATCTGGGCGCTGGCATTCAATGCCGATCTGCTCCTGCGCCCGCTCACCTGGCTGCTGCACGGCTTACGCAAGCTGGGCTTTGTCCTGCATACCGCGCTGGTGTATCCGCTGCACTACCGCTTCCGCACCGGCGTCAATCTGGTCATGTTCACGCTGGTCATCTTCACCATGACCGTGATGGCCGTCATCAGCAACTCGGTGGCACACTCTTATGGCAGCGTGCAGGCGTACACCAACGGCTTCGATATTGAGGCCCAGCCCTTCTTCCAGCCAATCTCTAATATTCACACGGCGGTGAACCACGCGCCCGGCGTCAATCCCAACAACTTCGAGAGTGTCAGCACGCAAACGACGGCTGCGGTGGGCGTCATCCAGCTTTCCGCAGCGCACCCCGAATGGCGGTACTATCCGGCGAGCGTCGTAGACGGCGGCTTTCTGAACGGCCTGGGCAATCGTCTGGTGGCCCGCGCACCCGGCTTCGCCACCGACGCCGATGTGTGGAAGGCGCTACGCGACCACCCTGGCTACGCGCTGATCGATAGCCGGGCGCTGCCCCCACCGCCGGGCAGCCCGCGCTCGCAATTTATCCCCGCGCTCGGCCCAGATCAACAGGGCGTACTCAAAGCCATCTACAACAGCGCAATCCAGGCAACCGGCCCGCTGCCAGGCGATTACGATGATTATCTCTTCCGCTTCAGCGGCGCGCAGCGCGGCGATACGGCCATTCCTGCAACCTCTCTCTGGATTACCGACATTCGCGGCGGCCCATCCACCAAGATCACCATCATCGGCGTGGTTGATAACAACGACGGCAACCATTACGGGCTGGTCATGTCGCCGGCCACCTTCGCGCCCGCCGAGACTGGCCTGGGGCCGCTGCCGCTCCAGAGCCAGCACTACTACTTCAAAGTACGCCCCGGCGTAGACACGCATGCCGCCGCGCTGGCGCTTGGCTCGGCCTTTCTGGACAACGGGCTGGAAACCACCGTCCTGGCCGATCTGGTCGTTGATGTCGATGGCACGCGCATCTTCATTAGCCAGGTCTTGCTCGGCATCGTCGGCTTAACACTCCTGCTCGGCGTGGCGGCGCTAGCCGTCACCGGCACGCGCGCCGTCGTGGAGCGGCGCCAGCAGATAGGCATGCTGCGCGCTCTGGGCTATCAGCGCTGGGCAGTCCAACTCAGCTTCCTGCTCGAATTTCTGCTGGTCGGAGTCGCCGGAACCTTGATTGGGCTGGCATTAGGTCTGGTTCTTTGCAACAATGTCTTTGCCGCCAACTTCTTCGAACAATACCAGAGCGGCATTGACCTGCTGATCCCCTGGGGGGAACTTGGCATCATCGCTGCCTGCGCTTTTGTCGCCACGCTGCTGGCCGCCTTCTTGCCCGCCTGGCAAGCCGGGCGTGTCGCCCCCGCTGACGCGCTGAGGTATGAGTAAGAAAAGCTATCGTGCCCTGATGGCTTGCCAGGCCCACTCGGCCAGGCTTTCGGCATCCTCGATCACATCCGCCGGCACCTCATAATACGTTTTGAGCGCCTGCTTCTCATTTGGCTGAAACCACCCCATGCCGCGCTGCACATAGGCGGGCCGTGTCTCCTCCGAGGTCTTGAAATACAGTTGCCCTTTGGAAATAATGCCAAAGAAGGTGCCCTGATGATACATGCCATAGCTGCCAAACATCCGGCGACACTCCACATTACCGAGATCATGCAGTTGTTCAAGAACATACTCCTTGAAAGAATCTTCTTTCATTGCTGACCTTCCTGCTAACACATTGACCTGCTCACCTCAATAGTTCTGGCACAAAGGCAAGAGGATGGCAACGAACTATACCAGCAAGTTTCTCTGGCAATGCGCCTGAGAGGAAGTGATAGCATGATCCACGAACGTCTGGACATTGACCACTGGAAATCATTCTTCTCGCTCGCTCGCCTGCGCGAAGAGGCTCGCGCACAGAGGAGCAGCCCACCAGAGGCTTGTATCATTACCGGCCCCTACGATATTGCCGTGCTGGAGCAATTGCGAGAAGAAGCGTTCGCTACCCTGCCCGACATAGAACGAGTGCCTACAGATGTATTTGTCTGGTATCGCGGCGAGCCAGAACAGCGGGCAGTTACCAAAATTGGTGGGCTGCCCTACCGGCCAGCGAGCAAGCCCTGGCCGATGGCAACATCAGGCACGCCCATGAACTTTGTCGCGCAGTTCTGCTTTGCCGATTCACGCGACATTACCCCAGCGCTCCCTGGCGATCTCCTGCTCATCTTCATCGAAGGCAAGCAATGGGGAGCAGGCGAAGATGACTA
>CAZFWN010000027.1:0-26271 GCA_964522745.1 uncultured Ktedonobacterales bacterium | reverse complement strand
TTGACCACCATGCCCTCGCCGCTGCGCTCGGTCAGTTCCAGCCACCACGCGATAGTCTCATCGCAGGCCGCCGTATCCAGCACATCCACCACCCGATGGGCCGTTGCCAGGAAGAGCGGGTCCGCCTCGGCCAACCGCGCCAGTTCGGTCATATGCCAGAGATGATCGCGGTCCAGATAGGTGCGCCCCTCTGTTGCCAGCAGGTGGAACGGCGCGATGCGCAGACCCTCCAGCCCTTCCACATCCCAGCAATAGGCGCGATAGGCAGCGGCATAGCGGCCCAGCGCCTCTTTGCGCCCGCGCAGCCGCTCTAGCAGCGGGCCAATCTCGATGCCCCGCGCTGTGGCAGCCTCAGTAACCGCCAGCGCGCTCGCCAGCGACGCCTCGCCGGCAGCAGCCACCGGCGCATACTGCTCACGGATCAACCCCTGTGCCTTGGCGTTCCAGGGCAAGAGTTCAGCATCCAGGCAGACCCAATCCGTCTCAAAACGTTCCCAGAAATCGGCGTTGCCCAGCGCTTCGGTCAGCCGCCCGATCAAGGCTCGATTCAGTGCCTCATCATCGAAGAAGCGCCGGCCTGTGCGCGTATAGCACACACCCGTTGGACCATTCTCCGGCACGCCAAAGCGCTGATTTGCAGCCTTTCCGTCGCGGCACAGCACCAGCACCGCCCGGCTGCCCATGTGCTTCTCTTCGCAGATTACGCGGGGCACATTCTGATGACGGAAATAGGAGAAAGCCTCCGCCGGATGCTCCAGCCAGCCAGGCTGATTGGATGTCTCGCTGGGCGACATCGTCGGCGGCAGATAGATCAGCCAGCGCGGGTCGAGCGCAAAGCGGCTGATGACCTCCAGCGCGGCAGTGGCGCGGTCTGCTTCAACAATCACGTTGCCAGTCAGTCGTGTATTGATGATCTGCTTGCCGATCACGTCTTCGATGCGCAGCAAGGTATCAGGCGCCGTCTCGCTGGAGGCACTCGTCTCGCTCGCAGGGATCAGCGGGCGCACCGGCTCAGCGTACACCTGGTGGGCAGGAACGCTTACCAGTTCGCGCTCCGGCCAGCGCAGCGCCGTCAACTGGCCGCCAAAGACACAGCCGGTATCGATATTAATCGTGTTGTTGAGCCAGGCGGGCACCGGAACTGGCGTGTGCCCATAGACCACCGAGGCGCGCCCGCGATAATCAGCCGCCCAATTATAGCGTACCGGCAGGCCGAACTCGTCGGTCTCGCCCGTCGTCTCGCCAAAGAGGGCAAAGGCGCGCACGCGGCCAGAGGCGCGGCCCTGATATTCCGCCTTCATCCCGGCGTGCGCTGCCACCAGTTGGCCGTTATCCAGCACCAGATGGGCGATCAGCCCATCCGCAAAGGCGCAGTAGCGCTCAACCCAGGCGGCGCGCTCCTCCGTCGGCAGCGCCTCGATCTGCGCAATACTCTGCTCCAGGCCATGCTTGACCTGGACTTTATGGCCCTTGAGATGACGCAGCAGCTTCATGTCATGGTTGCCCGGCACGCAAAACGCCTGCCCGGCCTCAACCATGCGCCGGACGAGATTGACCGTCTCGACTATTTTTGGCCCGCGATCCACCAGATCGCCCAGAAAGATGACCCGGCGTCCCTGCGGGTGGCGCCAGCCAGCCTCAGCATTGGGCTGGTAGCCAAGCTGCTGCAAGAGTTCTTGCAACTCATCCAGGCAGCCATGTACATCACCGATCAGATCGAACGGGCCGCGCTCAGCGCGCCGGTTCGACCAGAGCGGCTCGCGCTCGATGCGCGCCGCCTCAATCTCTGCTGGCGACAGCACAAAGACGTAGCGAAAGCCTTCATGCTCCAGACCACGCAGCCCGGAGTGCAGCGCCTTCATATGATTGCGCACCACATGCGGGCCAAACTGACGATCAGGCCGAGCGGAATTCCGCTCCTGGCAGACGCGCTCCGGCACGTTCAGCACAATCGCTGCCGCCAGCACATCTTGCTCTTTGGCAATCTTGAGCAGATGGGCGCGATCCTGTGGCTTGACATTGGTTGCATCGATGACCGTCAGTTTGCCCAGCTTCAGCCGCAGCCCGGCAATATAGTGCAGCGCGTCGAAAGCTGCCTGAGTGACGCCCTGCTCATTGGGGTCATCACCGACGACGGCACGATAATGATCGGAACTGAGTACCTCCGTCGGGCGGAAATGGCGCGCCGCAAAGGTGCTTTTGCCCGAACCCGTCGCCCCGATCAGCACCACCAGGCAGAGTTCAGGAATCGCCAGCACCCGCTCACCCACAGCGGCGGGCGCGCTGGCGTGTGCCTCTTCAATTCTCTCAGTGATCTCACTCATGCCTTACCTCCTGTGCTGCCGTCTCGTCTGTTCCATCCAGCCGATCAAAGATGAGCAACTGCGATGGCGCGCCAAGGGTGGGATCAGCCGGGCCAACCTCTTGCCGGCTGAAACGGTAGCGATACGTCGCGGCCACATGCTCGGCCCAGGATTGGCATTCGGCGCGGGTCCACTCAAAGCGATGGTCGCTGTGGCGCAGCCGCTCGCCGAGTTCCTCCCAATGTACGTTGTACTCGCGGTTTGGTGTCGTCACGATGACCCGGCGCGGGCGGGCGTGTTGAAAGACCACGCGCTCCATCGCCCCCAGGCGCGGCGGGTCCAGATGCTCGACGACTTCCACCAGCGCGGCCACATCGAAGCCCTCCAGCCGGCGGTCACGATAAAGCAGTGAGCCATGCGCAAGCTCGATGCGTTTACGCTCGGCGGGCGGCATTCTATCCAGGTGCAGCCGGCGGCTGGCAAGCGTCAACGCCTGCATGGAAACATCGATACCTAGCATACGCTCTAGTGTCCGCTCTTTGAGCGCCAGGCGGAGCAGCCGGCCCTCGCCGCAGCCAAGATCGACCAGCGAGCGCGCCCCGATCTCCTCGATAGCGGCCATCACCGCGTTGAGCCGCTGCTCGTGCAGACCCAATGCCTTCTTATCCGGCTCTTTAGCGTCCGTAGGCTCAGATTCTTGAGACCCCTGAGGCTCCTCGGCTGCATTCTCTGCTGTTGCCTCTTCTGATGGCGCAACCTCCTCGCCCTCAGTCAGCCGCGCCAGCGCCGACTCGATCAGTGGGCGCTTGTAGCGCAGATAGCGCCGGGCAATCAGATCGCGCTCTGGATGGGTCGCCAGCCAGTCCCCGCCATGCTCTACCAGCTTCTCGATCTCCGTCGTATCGATATAATAGTGCTTGCTATTATCCAGCACCGGCAGCAGCACATACAGATGGCTGAAGACATCTGGCACCGTCTGCGTTCCCTCCAGGCGCAGGCTGTAGAGATCAGCCTGACCCCAGGCAGGGAACATCGGATCGAGCGGCAGGCGCGTGCTGGTGACGCTATAGCCCAGCGGCGCGAACAGGCGCGTGATCATCGCCTCGCCGGCCTCGCAGGCCACTGCCGGCAGCGCGATCTCCCAGCGCATGCGCTCGGCATAGCGCTCCGCGTGCGTCCTGGCCTTGCCACCCATTGCCGCGCTAAAGGCCGTTTTGAGCGCCACGCTGGTCAGGCTGGAGGCCACATAGGGGCGATCATTGACATACTGGTCAAGCGTAGCGCTGTTCGCCGGGCCGCGCACCAGCCCAACCGGATCGACCTCGGTGAGCATCGCCACCGTCAGGTGGTCCTCGGCAACCTCTGGATAAAAGACCCAGACCTTGCCAGCAGAAAACTCCCGCTCAAAGACCGACTGCGGGTGCTTGCCCAGCAGATAGCCAATCTCAGCGGCGTTGGGCGCGTGGCAGGTAAACGTAATCAACATAGCGAGGCTCCCATCCTCAACTATCGGGAACACATGCCCTGCATTGTACGCCCGCTGCCGCTGAGATTCAAGGGCTAGCGCGAGAGCGCGCCCTGCTCGTGTTCCTGATATTCTTGCGCGGCGTGCTTGCCAAGTGTGGTGAGGAAGGATTGTGTCAGCGGCGTCTGGCTCTCTTTGCCCAGTTTGCGCTCCTTGCTGCCGCCCTCTGCATCTGGCAGGAGGCGATTCACGACGCCCAGCATTTCCGAGGTGATGCCTGGGAAAAGCCCATGCACCCGTGTGATAGCCTGCGCCTGCCAGCCCAGGATGACCTCAGCCTTGCCCAGCCGGGTGGCGCGCACGATCTGTCGGGCCGCCCGGCGCGCACTCACCGACGTGCCAGGCAGATTGTCGCCCAGACTGAACCAGCCAAACTCTTCATGCTGCCGGCCCTTAAAGATCGCGTTCAGGTACGAGCCGGTACGCATCAGCCCTGGCGCCACCGTCACCACCTTGATGCCCTCTTTTGCCAGTTCAGCATGCAGCCCTTCGGAGAAGCCCACTGCCGCAAACTTGGCGCTGCTGTAGGGCAGCAGATGCGGCACGCTGACCTTGCCACCTACCGAAGTAATATTGACGATATGCCCACTCTGGCGCTTGAGCATCTGCGGCAGCACCGTCAGCGTTGGGTAGACAGTGCCCCAATAAATTCCCGCCATCGCTTCTTCAAAGTCGGTCATCGAGAGCGATTGAATCGGCCCGGCGATAATCGTGCCGGCATTGTTCACCAGTATATCGACGTGCCCAAACTGGTCTGTCGCCTGTTCTATGAGCCACTGCGCCTGCTCTCGTTTTGCCACATCGCATGGCACAGCCAGCACCTCGGCGCCCAGCGCGACAATCTGCTGGCGCGCGGCTTCCAGTTCTTCTTCATGGCGCGCACACAGCACTAGCCTGGCCCCCTGGCGCGCAAACTCCTGGGCCAGCACAAAGCCCAGCCCGCGAGAACTGCCAGTAATCAGCACTACCTTCCTCTTGAGATTGATAGCCCTCGACCAGCGCCAAACCTGGCGCGCCGCCAATCCTAACCCAACGCCTGCCGCAGCCAGCGCCAGGCGATTGCCGATCACTGCTTTATCCATAGAAGAGGCTTCCTCTCATCTTCCGTTATACAACCCGGCACAGCATAAACCTGGCAAAGGACATCAGTATAGCGCTGCAAAGGTCAGTGCAAGTTATATACCCTTTCTTATTTTTCCTTGACTTTCTTTTTCTGTTTTGTTATATTGTTATATATGTAACAATATAACAAAGCGTGTTATTGCCATAAGGAGCAATTGATGGAGAAACCTGAAGCACATTTCCATCCTGAAGAACGAAGCATTCCTGTAGAGCGTGTGCAGATTGGCGCGCGCATGGAAAAGCGTATGGTGAAGGTACTTAAAGCCCTCGCCGAATATCTGGATATTTCCTTGGGTGATTTGCTAGAGGGCATCGTCCTGCATGCCTTTGAGCATAAACATCCCTTCAGCGACCAGACCCTCCAGAAGATTGCTCAGTTGAAAGAAGTGTACGGCATGGACTACGACGCGAGCGCCAGCCACCGACTCAGCGAGGGATCGGGGCCAACACACAGCAAAGAGGCATAAAGCAAAGGAGATGTTCATGTCTTTTACCGCCGACCATATCAGCCGAACCCAAACGATTCAACTTGCCGCGCCACCCAGCCGCGTCTTCCCGCTCTTCGAGCCGATAGGAGAGCAGGCGTGGGCAATCGATTGGAAGCCTGCCTTTCGGTTTCCGGCCACTGGTGCAGCGCAAGCCGGCATGGTGTTCACAACTCAGGTTCACGAGGATGAAAGCGAGAGCATCTGGACCATTACGGCCTATGATCCGGCCAACTTGCAGCTTACCTATCTGCGCCTGACGCCCGGCTCGCGGGTGGGGATTATCGACATCCGCTGTGAAGCGGCTCAGGATAGCACAACCCTCGCCTCGATTACCTACACCTTTACGGCGCTCAGCGAAGACGGAAACGAGTTTCTTAGTCGGCTCACCGAGGCGCATTATCAGGAGTTCATCGCTTCCTGGGAAAAGGCGATCAACCACTATCTCGCCTCTGGGCGGGCGCTGCCACATCACTGACTGATGAGCGCGGCGTTTCCCGCCCGTCCGATACGGCCAGCACATCGCTGACCAGTTTCAGAGATGAGGATTTTGATGGCAGAGGTACAACCCGCTCGCGGCTTGCGAGTCTTTGGTATTGTCTGGGGCGGCCAGCTTATCTCGCTCATTGGTTCTGGCCTGACTACCTTTGTCCTGGGCTTGTGGGTTTATCAGCAGACGCAATCGGTCACGCAGTTCGCGCTGATTCTGGTCAGCGGCGCGCTGCCGCGCATCCTCTTCTCGCCGCTGGCCGGCGCGCTGGCAGATCGCTGGGATCGCCGGCTGGTCATGCTGCTGAGCGATTGCGGCGCCGGCCTGAGCGTCCTGGCGGTAGCGCTTCTCTATTTCACACATCACCTTGCCGTTTGGCATATCTACCTGGCGACTGCACTGGGCGCGGCTTGCAGCGCCTTCCAATTGCCCGCTTATATTGCAGCAACGACAGTGCTTGTTCCCAGGCAGCAGCTTGGCCGGGTGAATGGATTGTTGCAGCTTGGGCTGGCGACACAAGATGTACTGGCTCCGCCTATCGCCGGCCTGCTGATTGTCTCGCTCCAGATCGGCGGCGTGCTGTTGATTGATGTTGGCACCTTCGCTGTTGCCGTACTCACGCTGCTGCTGGTGAGATTCCCGACGCCGCCTGTATCGGCAGAAGGGCAGGCAGAAAAGGGCGCGCTGCGTCGTGAGATGCTCTCAGGCTGGACATATATCGTGAGACGGCCCGGCTTAGTGGGCCTGCTGCTCTTCTTCGTGGCAACCAGCTTCTTGAGCGGGATGATCGCCGCGCTGATCTACCCACTGGTCCTGACCTTCACCTCAGCTACGGCACTGGGGCTGGTGATCTCGGTTGCTGGCAGTGGGATGCTGCTCAGCAGCCTGGTCATGAGCATCTGGCGTGGCCCGCAGCGCCGCATCACCTGGGTGCTGGCTTCCGAAGCGATCTTTGGGATAGGGTTGTGTATCATGGGGCTGCGCCCATCCACCCTGCTCATCGCGCTTGGCGCCTGCATCGCGCATATTTCTTTGCCGCTCAACTACGTCACCAACCAGACCATCTGGCAGGCCAAGGTCACCCCCGATGCCCAGGGGCGCGTCTTCGCTATTCGCCAGATGGCCGGCAAAGCCGCAACGCCGCTGGCCTATCTGCTGGCCGGGCCGCTGGCCGATAGTGTTTTCAATCCACTACTCACACCACATGGGGCGCTCGCTGGAAGTATAGGCCAGCTTATCGGCATTGGGCCAGGCCGGGGCATCGGCTTGACCTTCGTGCTGATGGGCCTGCTCGCTCTGCTAACGACGGTTGCAGGTTGGCTCTCGCCCCGGTTGCGCCACATAGAGGAAGAACTGCCAGATGCAAGCGAGGCCGTTCTGGTTCCTATGACAAGTTAAGATACTGCCGAAAGAACTATCCTGGCCTTGACGTCGTGACATATACTGTCTATAGAAGCTTGCAAAGATCGAGGTGGCAGCAATGGCTGATTTCTTCTTCACGATACACATGGGTATGCGGATGCGCGGACTCCCGCGCTGCCAATGGTCCATGCTGTCTGCCGCCTGATCGCACGCGCATTGTTACTTCAGGGCCGTCCAGCATGGGCGGCCTTTTTATTGCATAATTTCTCTGATCTTTACAAAGGAGAGAACAATGACAAGCCAGAACCCACCAACAGCGCCGCCGCGCTGGTATATCACGACAGCTATTCCGTATGTCAACGCCAAACCACATATCGGCTTTGCGCTTGAAATCGTCCAGACCGATGCGCTGGCCCGCTATCACCGGCTGAAAGGCGATGATACCCGCTTTCTGACCGGCACCGACGAGAACAGCCTGAAGAACGTCCAGGCCGCCGAGCGCGAGGGTATCCCGACGCGGGAACTGGTAGATCGCAATGCCACACAGTTTGAGGGGCTGCGCGAGCCGCTCAATCTCTCGTTCGATGATTTTATTCGCACCAGCGCCGAAGAGAGGCATATCGCAGGCGTGCGCAAGCTGTGGGAAGCCTGCGCGCAGCAAGGCGACATCTACAAGCGCACCTATCGCGGCCTGTATTGTGTCGGCTGCGAGCAGTTCTATACCGAGGATGAACTGGTCGATGGCCTCTGCCCGGAACATCTGACCCGCCCGGACGTGGTGGAGGAGGAAAACTATTTCTTTCGCCTCTCGCGCTATGGAAACCGTTTGCTCGAACTGATCGAATCCGATCAGTTGCATATTGTGCCGCAAACGCGCAAGAACGAGGCGCTCAGCTTTATCCGCCGGGGGCTGGAGGATTTCAGTATCTCGCGCTCGCGGGCGCGGGCTAAAGACTGGGGTATCCCGGTGCCGGGCGATCCAGAGCAGGTGATGTACGTCTGGTACGACGCGCTGGGCAACTATATCACCGCGCTGGATTATGCCAACGAAGGGCCGCTCTATCAGCGCTATTGGGTAGAAAACCCCAATCGCGTACATGTCATCGGCAAGGGCATCCTGCGCTTCCATACGATCTACTGGCCGGCAATGCTGCTCTCCGCCAGAGTGCCGCTGCCCACCAACGTGCTGGTGCATGGCTATGTCACCATTGAGGGCGAGAAGATCAGCAAATCGCGGGGCAACGTCATCGATCCAGTGGAACTGGCCGGGCAGTACGGCACCGATGCAGTGCGCTACTATCTGCTGCGCGAGATTCGCGCCGCCGAGGACGGCGACTTCGCGCTGGAGCGCTTCATCCGTTCCTATAATCAAGACCTGGCCGACCAGCTTGGCAATCTGCTCAACCGCACCATCAGCATGGTCAAGCGTTACTATGATGGTGTTGTGCCCGCGCCCGGCCCGCTGGAGGAGATCGATCAGCGGCTGGTCAGCATCGCCAATGCCCTGCCCAGGCGGGTCGATGAGGCACTGGCAGAGTTCGCCCCGGAGGATGCGCTGGCCGCCATCTGGGAACTGGTCAGCGCGGCGAATAAATACGTTGCCGACACCGAACCCTGGACGCTGGCAAAGCAGCGTAAGGCCGGCCCGGAGCGCGAGCAGGCAGAGCAGCGGCTCTCAACCGTCCTCTATAACTTGATGGAATCGCTGCGTTTGATCGCGCACTACTGTGTGCCGTTCATCCCGGCTACTGCCGAGGGTCTGGCAGCCCAGCTAGGCATCACGCTCGATAGCGGAGCGTGGGAAGAAATCGTGCAGTGGGGACGTTATCCGGCTGGCACCGCCGTGCAGCCCGGTGGTGTGCTGTTCCCGAAGCTGGAACTGCCTGCCGAGGCAATAAGTTGAAGTTGACAATCTCGTAGCATTTGTAGCTGGAAACCGATAGCATAAAGCCGGCCCATTGAGGCCGGCTTTACCATGCAAAAAGCAAAAGCATCAGGTGTACAAGTCGGAGAAGCGTTTAAGCAGTGTTGCGCGTCTACCGTTCCGCCACTCGCCGCATGTGGTGCGGCGAGGCAGGACTCGAACCTGCACACCTAATGGGTACAACATCTAGAGCATGTATGCTTCTCTGGTGAGGATACACCTGATGCTTTTGCCTTTGATAGCTGTAGTATAGCACATCTCGCCAACGCTTGCATTCTTATAGCTCGACGGTTATACTCACCACGCACCTCACGAATTACCGGAGCGATGAGTATGACCGCTGCTTCCCTCTACTGCCCGGCCTGCGGCTCGGCCAACGCCGCGCAGGCGGCATTCTGCTCAGCTTGTGGGCAGGCGCTCACCACTGGCGCCGGGTCTAGAACCGGGCTGTTGATTCCCAGCCATCTGCTCAAGGGACGCTATCGCATTCTGGTGCAGGTGGGTCGGGGTGGCTTTGGCGCCGTCTATCAGGCCGAGGATAGGCAATTGGGCAACCGGCTGGTTGCCATTAAAGAGATGAGCCAGTATGGTCTCGCCTCCCAGGAATTACGCCAGGCTATCGATGCCTTTCAGCACGAGGCAATCATGCTAGCCGGGCTGCGGCACCCCAACCTGCCGCGCATCTATGACCAGTTCGCCGAAGCCGGGCGGCAATATCTGGTGATGGATTTTATCGAGGGCCAGACGCTCGAAGCGTATGTAGGGCAGCGCGGCGGATTCTTGCCGGCGAATGAGGTGCTTCAGATCGGGCTGCAACTCTGCAACGTGCTGGAATATTTACACACGCGCCAGCCGCCAATTATCTTCCGCGACCTCAAGCCAGAGAACGTCATGGTCGCGCCAGATGGGCAGCTTTCTCTGATCGACTTTGGCATTGCGCGCCATTTCAAGCCCGGCCAGAGCCGGGACACCATCGCCTTTGGCTCGCCAGGTTACGCCGCGCCGGAGCAATATGGCAAGGCGCAAACGACGCCGCGCTCCGATCTCTTCAGCCTGGGCGCCATGCTGCATCACCTGCTCAGCGGCATCGACCCCTCAAATACCCCCTTCCGCTTCGCGCCGCTCCAGCTTGCCAGCCCAGCCGGGCTTGAAGCTCTCATCGGCCAGATGGTTGAGATCGATGAGTACAAACGGCCAGAGAGCGCTGAAACAGTCAAGCAGGAATTGCAGCGACTGATCGCCACTCTGCCCGTCGTTGTGCCTGTGGCGCAGGCAGCACTCCAGCAGCCTCATGCCGCCCAGCCGGCGCCGGCAACACTCCCTCAACTACAAGCGCCCGCGCTGTTCTCAGTAACCACCGCGCCCGCACCCGCGCCGGGGCTTATCATCCATATCCCGCATTCCACCTATATTCATCACGACGATTGGGTCTGGTCCGTTGCCTGGTCGCCCGATGGCAAACACATCGCCTCGGCCAGCCGGGATAGAACGGTGCAGGTCTGGAGCGCCAGCAAATGTCTTCCCGACTGGCACTACCAGCATCAGGATGAGGTCTTTGCGGTTGCCTGGTCGCCCGACGGCCAGCGCGTGGCTTCCGCCAGCGCAGATCGAACGGTACGAGTTCTGGACGCTGCCACAGGCGAGAGATTGCTGACCTATCGTGGGCATCGCAATACGGTTCTTACGCTCGCCTGGTCACCTGATGGACACGCTATTGCTTCCGGCTCGCTGGATCAGAGTGTACATGTCTGGGACAGCTTCAGCGAGCGCCTCCTCTTCACCTATCGGAAGCAGGCGGCAGAAATATTCACTATCGTCTGGTCACCAGATGGGCGGCGCCTCGCTATTGGCGGTGGCGACAGCAAGGTGCTGGTCTGGACGCCTGGAAACACTGAGGGCAAGGCGTTTATCTATAGCGGTCACGCCGGCCCTATCGAATCGTTGGCCTGGTCGCCCGATGGGCAGCAGATCGCCTCGGCCAGCATCGATGGGACGGTACAGGTCTGGAATGCCAGCAGCGGATACCGATCTTTTCTCTATACCGGCCATAGTGGGATTGTATATGCGCTTGCCTGGTCGCTCGATGGCAAGCGCATCGCTTCTGCCGGATTAGATAAAACAGTCCAGGTCTGGGAGCCGACGGCGCCGGGAGTGCCAATCTGCATCTACACTGAGCATGCTGGCGCAGTGCGAGCCGTTGCCTGGTCCCCAGATGGCACGCATCTGGCTTCCGGCGGGCTGGATAAGATGGTGCATGTCTGGAAACCCCAATAGCGCCGCTTGTAGCGCCGCCAGAGTCGGCGGCGCTACAAGCGGCTGAGGTATCAGCTATTCGCCAGCGTGCAATTGCTGGAGGCTGCCCAGGAAGTGCGTCCAGCCCTCCACATGCCCCTGGCGCTCCTCCTGATCCTCGCTGGAATCGGTATAGATGCCATGCGTGAGGGTGATTTGTGCGCCTCCATTGGACAGCGCTTCAAAGTCTAGCGCAACCTGCCTGGCGGGGGCTGATGTATGATCCCATTTCCAGGTGAAGCCCAGCGCTTTTCCTCGCTCGAAGGTGGTATAGTGTCCACGTAGATGCCAGCCCATCTTGGGCCAGGAGAGATGATAGGCGCCGCCCTCGCGCGGCTCAATCTCTGCTACCGGCGGCCACCAGCGGCAGAGCAAGTCCGGCGTGATCCAATGATCGAAGAGCGTTTCAGGGCTGAAGTGTGGGAACGTCGCCCGCATCACCAGACGATCACCCTCTGAGGGGAGTTGTTGCAGCGCCATTGCAGGATTTTGTACCTGTTCTGTAGACATAGAGCGTCTCCTATTCCGCTATCGCTGCTTCCGAGCGCGGGAAAGTTCGGGCATCTTGGCGTAGTCGGTAATGCCCGGCCCTTCTCTAAATCATCGGCAGGAAGGAAGAAGTTGTCATAGAACCGCATGAGAGCCTTCCTCCTTTTCTCTATGCAGCTATTTTGCTTGCATACGACAAGCATACTGGAAACTATGTTCTAAGTCAAGCGTTTTGGAGGGTATCTTTCATCTGCTGGCACTCCTCAACCACATCCTCCAGCGCCACCAGTCGGCTTTCCTGCTCCGCGCGCAGCTTCCACTCAACAGCGCCTTTTGCAAGCGTGCGCTTGCTCACGACAATGCGGATCGGCAGGCCGAGCAGATCAGCGTCGTTGAACTTGATGCCTGGCGATTCCGCCCGATCATCGTAGAGTACCTCAACGCCCGCCTTGCTCAGCGCTTCATACAGATGGTCGGCAGCGCGTATTACCTCAGCATCGCCCGTGCCCAGCGCGCAGAGCGCCACCTGATACGGCGCAATAGCCAGCGGCCAGCGCATGCCACGCTCGTCGTGATGCTGTTCCACCGCCAGCGCCAGGATACGCCCCAGCCCGATGCCATAGCAGCCCATCAGCATCAGATGCTCCTGTCCGTCTTCGCCCAGGAATGTCGCGTTGAACAGTTCGCTGTACAACGTGCCCAACTTAAAGGCATGCCCAAGCTCCGCGCCACGCTGCACTTGCAGCAAGCCGCCACAGCGCGTGCAGGTCGCGCCCGCGTAGGCCGAGGCCAGATCAGTCCAGATGTCTACACGAAAATCGCGTCCAGTGTTGGCATTGCGCAGGTGATAATCCGCTCGATTCGCCCCGGCAACAAAATTTCTGCCCATCTGCACCGAGGTGTCGGCAATCACCAGCACCGTCTCGTCCAAACCAATCGGTGAGGTGAAGCCGGCCACGACGCTGCCGAAGCGCGCCAACTCCTCCGGCGTCGCCAGATGCAGATCGGTCCCGTTCAGCCCGGCGCGTGTCACCGCGTTGGTCAGCTTGACCTCGTTTACCTCCAGGTCGCCACGCACCAGCGCGAAGATCAGCCGGCCTCCGGCCAGATAGCAGACCGATTTGAGCGTCCTGGCCGCCGGGATGTTGAGAAACGCAGCCAGATCGGCAATTGTCTTCTGATCTGGTGTATGCACCTCCTCTAGCGTTGCCTCCGGCTCGTCCGGCAGCGCCTCGCGCACAAACTCGGCCTTCTCGCGGTTGGCCGCGTAGCCGCACTGCGGGCAAAAGATCGCGTCATCTTCGCCGGCCTCGCTCAAGGCCAGGAACTCCTGCGAATCCTTGCCGCCAATCGCGCCGCTGTCGGCCTCGACTACCAGCACGTTCAGCCCGCAGCGCGCAAAGATGCGCTTATAGGCTTCGACCATCGCCCGATAGCTGGTATCCAGTCCGGCCTCATCGGCATCGAAGCTATACAGGTCTTTCATCACAAACTCGCGCACGCGCAGCAGTCCGCCGCGTGGGCGCGCCTCGTCGCGGAACTTCGTCTGAATCTGATAGAGCCGCTGCGGCAGGTCGCGCCAGCTTTGCACAAATTCTTTTGCCAGCAGCGTTATCACTTCCTCGTGCGTCGGCCCCAGCACCAGATCGCGCCCCCGCCGGTCCTTCAGCCGGAACAACACCGGCCCCATCGCTTCGGCCCGCGAGACGCCCCGCGCCGGCTGCATAGCCCAGAGATCGAGCGGCTGCAAGACCGGCAGCGACACCTCCTGGCCGCCGGCAGCGTTCATCTCCTCGCGGATGATATTGGCAATCTTGAGCATGACGCGCTGGCCCAGCGGCAGCAGGCTGTAAACCCCAGCGGTCAACTGGCGCACAAACCCACCGCGCAGCAGCAATTGATGGCTGATGGTCTCCGCCTCAGCCGGCGGCTCGCGCAACGTGCGCAAGAGCAATTGAGAATAACGCATAATCGCCTCCTTCTTATACCGAATCTGGTTGAAGACCTCACTTGCACCGCTGGCTTCCACCCGGCGCTACAAGCGGATTCGCGGCCAAACAAAAATGCCCCGTCCATCAAAGGACGAGGCATGTTGCTCGTGATACCACCTTCATTGCTGCCTGGAGGGCAGCCACTCAGCCGGCACGGAATCGCGCAAGGCCATTCGATGCCGCTCCTCAATAACGGGAGGAACCCGGCGCGCTCAGTGACAGGCCGTATCACGGCTCATCATTCACGCGCACTCGCAGGTGGGATTCGGGAACGCGCAGGTCGCTAGCTCACACCATTCTAGCTCGCTGGATACCTGCCTCTATTTCCTACTGGCCTGCTCAGCGCATTGAACTATTCAGTTGTTTCTTCTCTGGACAGTTATATCGCTTATTTCTCCACCAGACTACGCCTGGGGGTGTAGAGTACCTTGATGGGCGCGTAGGTAGAATGTGTCAGCGGAAGTGGTTCTGAAACTGGCGGAGGCTGGACACGATTGCGCTGCATCTGAGCAGCGAGCGAGAGACGGTAGGTCAGATGTAAGGCATCGAGAGCGACCATCAACGCCCGCAAACCGACAACAACCAGCGCAACAGCAACCAACACAAGCACAAGCAGCGTTGCCATCGCCAGCACCTCGTTTTCTGATGTAAAACAGCCTTGGCTCGTGAAGCAGTAGCTTCTACTACTATTGTACCGCAGAAATGGCTGCGAGAGTAGTGAACCCGCTCACTATTAGTACCTCTGCGTGTTCTACTTGTATTACGCAGGACACCATGCCAACGTTACGAAACCAGCCAAAACACCCCGCTGTGCTGCTACCTAAAGAGCTATTACGAGATCAGCCTGCTATCATGCTGAATATGATAAGTCTTTATCCTTCCATCTGTCAGCTTCAGTGAAATATGCTTCTCATCGATAAAGTCAACTTCGAGAAATCGGCTGGGGTCATCCTCGAATATACGGGGATTATATCGGCCTGGCATCTCATCAGCAACAACAATTCTCCTCACTGTGCGCTCATCCCAGTCAAGGATGAAAATCTCGCCCAGCCGATACAGGTTTCCAAAAGCCGGCGCAGCAATTTGTCCCTGATGAGATTCCTTCTGTCCAGTAAGGCCCAAAGCGATGAAGCGGCCAGACGGGCTGAAAGCAGGGTTCGTTGGGAGGGCGTGCATTACAGGAAAGCCGCCGCTACGATTGACAATATGGAATGCCCGCCATGTTGGGTCTAGCACCTTCGGAAACTCTGTATTCCTGATTTGGTAATCGCCTTCCTCGGAGAGCGCAATAAACTCCAGCCCAGCTTCGCCCTGGTCGTGCCATAGGAAGACGGCCATATCTTTACACGGTGAGATTGCGACGTAGATAGGCCATCCGATGGGCATGTGGATAGGGCAAACGCTGATTTGTTTGCGTTCCGGCCAGGTGTAGCGCTCGAATGTATGCCAATTCCCTACCCTTTGTAAGGGCGATCCCCTGATTACAGGGTGGTTCGGGTCACACTCGTAAAACTCACGAATTACCCCTACTTCCCGTCCATCGGGGGACCAGGCAATTTCCTGTGCCTCATCTGGTATCCATACCCACTTTTTCGTCTCAACATCGCACACCACAGCATGCCCTAGCCAGTCGTTATCATACAGTCCAAATATGTACAGTACCTGCCATCGGCCTGATGGATGGATAGGTCCAGGCGAATCTTCCCATTCTTTGGGATCATCAATCCAGTAACGCTCATACCAGGGAGGCTCAGGGGGAGTAGGGGCTTCTTCCGATGTGTCTATTATCCAGGCGGCTTCAGAAACATCGTCTGGCTCAGGCGGAAGCAGCATTTGTTCATAGAGCGCCACAAGCCAGGCAGGCTCAGAAGGAACAGCATCTTCTTCTGGAAGCCAGAGTTCCTCCCATGAAGGATCCTCTTTTTGCAAAGAGTCAGGGTGAGGTTGCTCACCCTGACTCTTCTCAGCAGCGTGCTTCTGCTCGTTATTCATATGGTTCATCTATCCAGTGAAGCTGGCGATAGGAATAAAACCTGCCGCCAGCCTGCCAGACCATCAGGCCATCTTTTCCATCTCGCCCACGTAGCGCCCGAAGAGATCAAGCGCCTGCTGGACCGGCGCGGGCGAGGTCATATCCACGCCCGCGTCACGCAGCAGGTTGATGCTGTAATCGGACGAGCCGCGCGTCAGGAAGCGCCGGTAGCGCTCCACTGCTGGCGCGCCCTCGCTCACAATCCGCTGCGCCAGCGCCGCTGAGGCCGATATGCCCGTCGCGTACTGGTAGACGTAGAAGTTGTAATAGAAATGTGGGATGCGCGCCCACTCAATCTCAATCAGATCATCAACGTTGACTTCGCCGCCGTAGTATGCCAGGTTCAGGTCTTTGTAGACCCTGGAGAGCGATTCAGCAGTCAGCGACTCGCCCGCCTCGGCCATCGCGTGAATCTGATGCTCAAAGTCTGCAAAGAGCGTCTGGCGATAGAGCGTGGCGCGGAAGCCCTCCAGATAGTGGTTGATGATATACATGCGCAGCGGGCGATCAGTGACCGTCTCCAGCAGATAATGGGTCAGCAGCGCCTCGTTGAGCGTCGAGGCCACTTCCGCCACGAAGATGGTGTAATCCCCATACGGATAGGGCTGCGTGCGGCGCGTGTAGAACGAGTGCATCGAATGGCCGAACTCGTGCGCCAGCGTGAACATACTGTTCAGGTTTTCCTGATAGTTCAGCAGCACAAAGGGCTGCGTGCCATACGCCCCAGAGCTATAGGCACCGCCGCGCTTGCCCACATTCTCCAGCACATCGATCCAGCGCGAGTTGAAGCCGCGCACCATATCCTCGACATAATCGCTGCCCAGCGGCGCCAGTGCTTTGGCTACTGTCTCTTTTGCCTGCTCAAAGGAGACCTTATACTCCACCTCGGCGACTATGGGCACATAGAGGTCGTACATATGCAGGTCTTCCAGGCCAAGCAGCTTCTTGCGCAGCGCCAGATAGCGGTTTAGCTCGCCCACATTCTGCCGAACCGTCGTCAGGAGGTTATCATAGACGCTGACCGGAATATTGTTGGCGTCCAGCGCCGCCTCGCGGGCGGTCTCATAGCGGCGTGCCCTGGCGCGGAACACCTGCGATTTGACATTGCCGTTGAGCGTGGCCGCCAGCGTGTTGCGCTGCTTGTAGAAGGTGCCATGCAGTGCATCAAAGGCATCTTTACGTGTGCGGCGGTCACGGTCCTCCATGAAGAGGCTGTAATTGCCCTTGGTCAGTTCAACATCTTCGCTCTGGCTATTTTTAATAGTCGGCAGCTTCAGGTCCGCGTCATTAATCATGCCGAAGATTTGCGCGGGCGCGTAAAGCGCCTCGCTGGACTCCGCCAGCAGCGCCTCCACCTCGGCAGAGCGTACATGGGGCTTGCGACGCAGCAGTTCATCCAGAACATGGCGATAGAGTTCCAGGCGCGGCTCCTCGCGGAAGAAGCTCTCTAGCTGTTCTTGCGGGATCGCCAAAATCTCCGGCTGCATAAAGGCGCTGGCAGCCCCAGCCTTTGCGCCCAGCATGGTAACGCGCCCCTCGCGGGCCTGATTGGTGCTATTGGTGGTATCCTCATCAGCGCGCATCGAGGCATAGACGCTCAGGCGCCCCAGGACTTCAGAGACGCGGCTATCAAGCTCAAGGGCAGCATAGAGCGTCTGCGCGTCCTGGCCGAGCTTGCCCTCATACGCACTCAGCTTGGGCAATTCATCGTTGACCCAATTGAAATCCTGGTCCCAGGCATCGGGCGTGGGATAAATGCTTTCCAGATTCCAGGTCAACTCAACAGGAATTTCATCTCGTTTGGAAAGTGTCTGTACAGCCATATGGCTCCTTCATTCTCTCTAGAAAAATCCCGGAATGGGTAAAGAATTCGGTTACAAATTAATCTGCTGCTGCAATACCTGTGCATGCAACTGCACAGCCTCAGCTGCGGCTTCAGAAAAAGATTTCCAGGGTTCACTTGCCGGTTGCACCAATGCCTTGATGCGTTCGTGAAAAGAATTGCTCTTCTCGCCCGGAGAGGTCGCTGCCTCCACCCGAACGATATAGTCTTCTTTTGAAGCTGCCTGATTATACAGACGCAGCGAGGTGGCCTGTAACTGCTCATCAAGCAGGATCGCCGCCGCTCCATAGACGGATTCTGGTTGAACCTGGTCTACCACCCACCCACCGCTGTTATACACGTTGAGCCACTGTGGGTAGCCAACAAAACGCATCGCCTGCTGGAACGGTTTATGCGTGTGCCCAAAGAGGACCGTTATGTCTGCCGGGAAGCCCTGCGGATACTCGATCCGCTGTTGCTCCAGCAGCGGACCCTCCAGATACCAGTGCAGACCTTGTTGCGCATCAGCGCTCAACACCTGGGCTGGTTGGAGCCGTTCCAGGGCAATCGTTCTGCCGAGCATAATGTCTAGCAACCATGCGAGTCCTCTGGCTTCAATGCTCTGGATGATCTTCCAATGGTGCCACTGTTTCACCAGGCTGGTTGAGAAGTTGAGCAGCAGCTTCTTCACCTGACGCTTATCCCTCAGTTTGTCATACACCAGGCCGACGTCGCGCCCCACATCCCCTGAGCGGCCCAGCGTTGACCAGAAAAAGTCGATCCAGGCAAAGTTCTCGGCCTCTACCTCCCAGACGACTTTTGGCTTCTGACGATTGGGGAAAACCATCGTGTTCAACGTACTCATCAGCGTGTAGATACTTTCAACATAATGCCCATGCGTAAAGATGATCACCTTTTGTCCATCGTTGCTGAAGAGCGCATAATTTGGATAGACCACCTGCACTTCCGCATCTGAAAGATGCGGATACCGCCGAAGCAGATTTGTCAAGAAATGCTCTGGCACAAAATCGGGCGAGACCATTTTGGTCGTATGCCAGGGGGCCTCAAGCGGCGACCCTGCCGGGAGGCCGGCAACAAAGCGGATATATTGGGTCTCTCTCGCACTCTCCCAGATGTGATGATCGTGATTGCCAGGGATATAGAGAATATGCCTATCAAACAGCCCTTCCTCATCTGGGGGAAAGAGCAGTTCAATAAAGCGCTCAAAGACCATTGCCGCCTTGTTCGTATCCGTCAGGGCCATTTCAAGAATATCCCCGTTGAGAATCAGCCGGGGCTTTTCGGGGCGTTCATTCTGAGCAATTAACGCCCGTAAACAGTCAACAAGCTGGCGAAGCACAGAACTCGCCTTGGATGGGTCAATGTCTATCGAGCCTGGTTTCATCGCCGTTAAGACACTGCTATCTGCGCCCAGATGTAGATCAGACAGACACACATATCGGATGTCAGGCATAGCGGTCTTTCTTCCTTCTCTAAACGGGAGAGAGAGCATGCTCAGGCTAGACAGGTATCCATGACAAGTCAGGCTTCAGACTTGTTCTCAGCCAGACCGGCGGCCATCAGACTGAGCAGCAGCAGCAATTGTAGCCCCTGAAAGCTATCAGTTGCATCATACCATTCCGTGAGAGCGTGGGTATCGCCGCCGGAGCCGCCGCCGCCGATGACGACGCCCGGCACGCTCAGCGAGAGTGGGATATTCACATCGCAGCTGGCCGGCTCGCCCAGATGCGCCGAACCGGTAATGAAGCGCGCCGCCGAGAGCGCCGCCTGCACCAGCGGCGCATCCTCAGCCAGCCGGCCCGCTGGACGTTCGCCCAGCACCTTAAAAGACAGTTCCAGCGCCCCTGCCAGGGAAGATGGCTGTTCAAAGGCAGCCCGTCCATGCTCGGCCCGTACCGCCTGTTTGACAGCGGCCCGATAGGCACGATGGACCTCGGCAAGCTTCTCGGCATCGGCTGCACGCAGATCAAGCTCAAACCAGGCTTCTTCTGGCAGCGCGTTAATCGAGGTGCCACCGCCGATGCGGGTCACACTGCATGTGGCCGCCGGCAAGCTAGACAGGGCCGGATCATCCCGCCAGGGGGCCAGCCGCGCCGAAAGCGCTGCTATCTCGGCCAACGCACGACCCAGCGCGTGAATCGGGTTTGGGCGGCCAAAATGCACATAGCTGTGCCCACCTGGACCCTTGCAGATCACCCGCTCGCGGATGACGCCCTGCCCGCTGGCGGTCACATAGCCGGCATGCAGCCCATCCACCACCAGAAAGGCGCCAACACCCTCCGGTGCAAGCTCGTGCGCCAACAGATGGCGCACACCGCGCAGGTTGCCGGCTCCCTCTTCTCCAACCGTACCCACCAGGATGAGCGGACGCCTTAGCTCTAGCCCAAACTGTCGCAGCGCTCGCGCCAACATCAGCATACACGTCAGGCCGCGCGCATTGTCGCCAATGCCCGGCGCTCGCAGGATAGGGCCACGCCGCTGCACCTTCGGATGCACCTCTGGAGGAAAAACGCTATCCAGATGGGCAGCCACCACCACCGCCAGGCCCTCTTCCTGTGCCGGAACACGCGCAATGATATTGCCCTCGCTATCCCGCCGGACATCCTCCAGCCCCTCGGCTGTGAAACGCTGCATTAAATGATCGCCACGCGCCTGTTCGCCAAACGGCGGCGAGGGCACCTCGCAAAACGCGATCTGCTCGGCAAGAGCCTCCTCACTCCGCTCGCGCAGCCAGGCCAGCGCCGCCGCTATGCGGGCATCCCGTACCAACTGTTCTGGGGATAGATAATCAATTGTCGCTGAGGTAGGCATTGCCGTCTTGTATCTCTCTTTAGGGAAATGGTTCAGCGTTGCCGGGGTTGTTATGACTATAGCACAGGAGCCTCACGACATGCAAAACCCCAGGCACGAAGCCTGGCGATTAAAATCGCGGCTAAAGGCGCTGTAGCGCCGGGAAGTAAGGCTGCGCGAGGCGCAGCCGAGAATGCGGGCGCCGGGCGCCCGCAAGCAGCCTTGCCCGAAGGGCCGCCTTCGCGGACTGGGCCGCGCGTTCGTTCGTCCCAGCCTGCGAAGGCAGGCTTTGTGTCCCGAAGGGACTCCAGGCGCGGTTTTAACCGCCAGCCTTCTCGTCAGCACCGACCTGTACCGGAACCCGGCTCAGGGCGGCGATAGCCCCGGCCAGCCGGTCAACCTCCTCCTCAGTGTTGTAGAAACCCAGCGAGACGCGATTGGCGGCAGGGTGCGGGGTATCACGAATGATGATGCCATGTTCGCGCAGCTGGTTCGTCACCTCAGCCGGAGCTACACCGTCTACCGAGAAGTGAACCAGCCCAGCCACCTGATCTCTGGGCGAGAGTATGCTGACGCCATCAATGGCGCTGAGCGCCTGATAGCAGTAGCGCCCCAGCGCGGCAATGCGTTGATAGACCCACTCCAGGCCAATATCGTCAATCATCCAGTCGAGGCTGGTGGAGAGCGCCTTCACTGCTGGAGAGTAGAGCGAGGCCGCTTCGTAGCGCTGCGCGCCATCCGTCGGCACAAAGTAGCCCTCGGTGCTGCTCATGCCATGCTGAATCCCCAGGTAGCCCAGATAGGTCGGCTGAATCTCCCCCAGGCGGTCCTTGCGAATGAACAGCGCTCCGGTACCATCCGGACCGCAGAGCCATTTCTGCCCAGAGCAGGCATAGGCATCCACGCCCAACTCATAGACGTTGGAAGGCACCATGCCGCAGGCTTGCGCCGCGTCACAGATGAACATGGCGCCTCTCTGATGAGCCAGATCGGCCAGGGCACGAATTGGCAACACCATGCCAGTAGCCCAGCAGACATGCGAGAGGACTACCGCTTTGGTTCTGGGGGTGAGCACTTGCTGCAATGCCGCCAGGGGATCGACCTCTGGCATCCCAATCTGGGTCATGCGCAGCTTGACCCCATAGCGCTGTTTGAGCAGATACGATGGGTGCAGGCCACCGGCATGCTCGATGCTCGACGTTACCAACTCATCGCCCCGCTGCCAATCCAGACCCATCAGCGCGATATTCATACCCTCAGTGGTATTATGCGTCAGCGCGATCTCCAGCGGATCGCATCCAAGCAGGGTCGCCATCTGTGCCCGCGTTTGGTCCCAGGTTTCCCGCATGCGGGTAAAGGTGGCGAGACCAAGGCGCCCCTCAATCAGTTCCGTCTGGGCATACTGCACCAGGGCATCGTGGCTGCGCTGGGGCAGCGGGCCATTGGTGCCCGCGTTCATGAAGATTACGCTGCGCACGATTGGCAATTCAGCCCGGATCGCCGCAATTTTCTCCTGGTCGTTGACAGAGCTTCTCTGCTGCATGGTTTGCTCCTTTGAGGCTCCATCCGCTTGTAGCGCTGGCTTCCAGCCGGCGCATTGAGTTCGCCGGCCAGTGGCCGGCGCTACAGGCAAAGTACGACCATTCAACAGGGTGTGGTGTTAGCCGCGCAGCTTTCGCATCGCCGCCTCGATGGCCGCCAACACCCGGTTCATCATCGTCTCATCTGACGAGGGGCCGAGATGCCCAACGCGAATGGCTTTGCCGGCCAGTTGTTGCAAACCGCCGCCAAGAATCATGCCGTAATCACGGCGCAGCGAGAGCAGCAGCTTGCCAGCATCGATGCCAGCCGGCGGCAGCGCGACCGTGACCGTTGGCGAGGCATAGCGCTCATCAGCCAGAAGCTGGAAGTCGAGCGCGCCCAGCGCCGAGTACGCATAGGCGGCAACACGCTGGTGTCGCTCGTAGCGAGCCTCCAGTCCCTCGGCCAGCACGCGCTGCAATGCCACATCGAGCGCCATCAGGTTATTGGTCGCCACTGTCACCGGATAAGGGTGCCAATCCGGGCTATCTTCCAGATGCTTGCGCCAGGTGCGCAGATTCAGATACCAGCCTGGCGTCGGGCGCCGCTGGCTGTCCACGATCTTCCAGCCGATCTCTGAGAGCGCCACCAGCGCGAGTCCCGGCGGCGTCTCCAGGCACTTCTGCGAGGCCGTCGCGCAGGCCGCGATGCCCCACTCATCCAGCTTGAGCGGCGCGCCGCCTACCGAGCCAACTGCATCGACCATCACGGCCACGCCGCGCTCGCGGGCCACCGCTGCCAGTTCTTTCACCGGGTTCAGGATGCCAGTTGAGGTCTCCGAATGCACCACCGCCAGCACATCTACTTTATGCGTATCCAAAAAGGCCGCAACCATCTCAGGCTCAGCAGCCTTACCCCACTCAACAGCAATCTCCAGCGCTTCAGGGTCATAGCCGCGCGCAATCTCTAGCAGGCGCGAGCCAAACATGCCGTTGGTCACGACAGCCACATGCTTTTCAAGGCCAAGCAGCGTGCCCAGCGCGGCATCCACTCCCGCCGAGCCAGAGCCGGCTATCGGAAAGACCGGGCTGCGCGTGCCAAACACCTGTTGCAGCCGACCTATCAGTCCCAGATAAAAGGACGAGAACGCCGGGCCATAATGCACAGGAACGGGCCGGCCCATCGCCGCCAACACTTCGGGCGAAACGGGCACCGGCCCCGGAACTAACACATCAAGTTGAAAGTCTTCCACAGAAACGCTCCTCTAGCTATTGCTTGCTTCCACCCCTTCCCCCTCGCCATTGCGAGTTGCCACTAGCATCAATATGATACGCCAACGGACCCAACGGCGCCACATCTTCGGATGTACTCTCACAAATTGGGCCGCCAGCCGCCAAGCTCGCGCCCCCAAGCTAGGATATGCTCTGGCACCGTGACCTCATAAGTCGTTTCGCCGCAGTGCGAGCATTCCCACCAGATAAGCCAGCCTTGCAAGGACCAGCCAATATGCTTCTCGCGCTGCTCGCCCAATGTATCCATTTCCTCAACATAGGCCATAACGACAGGGCGCTCTGTGCTGGTTTCCTGGCAGGCAGCGCAGGTGCGCTCTGTCGGCTGCACCGTCTCCCACCAGCCGCCATCCTTCAGCGGCATCGCTTTAATCTCTTCGGAAGCTGGCTGATTCATTTATTCCTCCTCTGCACGAACAACGCTTCTCGTCTTCTCGATGACCCTTGCCAGCCATCATCGTATATAGAAAATTTGTTCTTGTCAACCTGGTGCAGAGAAGCTGCTACTCTCTTGTCAGATTATCCGTTAGAAGAAGGGAGGGATAAAGAGAAGGAGGATAGCGATGATCGCGGTTGACATTCAGCAGGCACATTTTACCTATAGAGTAGCCGGCGTCTGTATCGAAGATGGCTCAGTGCTGCTTAACCAGACAGAGGGAGGAGATTTTTGGTTTCTGCCTGGTGGCCGGGTCGAAATCTTGGAAAGCACAGAAGTCGCGCTCCTCCGGGAGATGCGCGAAGAGTTAGGGGCGTTTGGTGATCTGGAGATCACACGCCTGCTCTGGGTCGTGGAAAACTTTTTTAGGAACGACAAAGGCCAGCCAGAACACGAGCTTGGCTTTTACTATCAGGTGACCCTGCGCGGCCAGCCCGCCCTGGCCGACAAACGCCAGACTTTCCGATCTATCGATGCCGGGACCACCATGCTCTATCGCTGGTTTCCGCTGGCGGCGCTCGACGAGCTTCCCCTCTACCCAACCTTCCTCAAGACGAGCTTGCGGCATCTGCCCACTCAGATGCAACATATTGTGCATAGTGATTCAGAAGAATGAACAATCCCAACAAGTACGAGCCATCATTTCTCCTGCTGCTCACTGGCCCGGCAGGTGCAGGCAAAACAACGGTAGCGCGGGTCTGGGCAAGCGCGCAGCCTCGCCCGGCAGCACATATCTCTCTTGATGATGTGCGCGACTTTGTGAAATCAGGATTCGTCAATCCTGCCGACGGCTGGAATGATGAGGCGGAACGGCAATTGGTGCTGGCGCGGCAAGGCTGCGCCTTCCTAGCCAGGCAATACGCGCAAGCCGGCTTTCTCTGCATCATCGACGATGCGATCTTCCCTGGGTGGGAAAGCGCCAACTACGGCGGGTGGGAGGAGTTACTGGCCGGGGTGCCGTATTATCTTGTTGTGCTGCTGCCAAAGTTCGAGTATCTTATAGAAAGAAACCAGCACCGCACCGGAAATCGTCTGCTCAGCGAGGCGATGCTTCGCACCATCTACGAGATGATGCTGCCCTGGCGCGACCAAACAGCATTCCCAGTTATTGATAACTCGGACTTATCGATTGAAGAGACGGTCAGGGCAGTACAAGCGGCTGGTGAGGCATTTGCTGATATGCTCTTGCAGAGCCAGGGCTGACCTGAGATAGAAACTGAGTGAGACACCTCTATGAACGTTTATGCTGTCATCGGCGCGCCGCCGGAGATTCAGGCGTACGCGCTGGCAAAATATAGCCGCTCGGCGCAGGCATTGCGCGAGAGCATCGATGAACTCTCCACCCAGCGGGCCGAGCAGTTTCTCAACACCTTCTATTTCCAATACGGCCATCGTTCGATTGCCGACCTGGCGCATATCGCCCTGGCGATTGAGAATATCTCCATGCTGGCGGCATTCCATGTCGTTGACGAGCCGCTGTGGGATGGGCAGGAGCGCTCCTCGCGCTACCAGGATTTTCGCAAGAGCGGCTTCTATACCCCGCCCGCGCTGGCCGAAGGCTCGTCCGAACTCGATGGCTATACGCAAGCGCTAGACTCTCTCTTGAGACGCTACGACTTCTTCTCCGCCGAACTACTCAAGGTGCTGACCCAGGTGCAGCCGCGCCCCCCGGAGATGACGCCGGCCACCTACACCCGCGCGCTACGGGCGCGGGCGTTTGATGTCGCCCGCTACTTTCTGCCGCTGGCAACACGCACCAGTGTCGGGCAGATCACCAGCGCCCGCGTGCTGGAAGAGCAGATCAGCCGGCTGAGCGGCCATCAGATCGCAGAACTGCACGAGGTTGGCGCAGCCATCCGCCAGGCATGCGAGACGCCCGCGCATAATTTCATCGAAGGTCGGCTGCGCGCCGCCTGGGAGGCTGGCGCGCTCAGCCAGGAGCAGATCGAGCAGCAGCAGCACGCGCTGGAGGAATCGGGCATTCTGGGCATCAGCGCCGCGCCCACGCTCGTCAAATACACCAGCCCGGAGACTTACGGCCCGGCAACACTCCAGAAGGCGCGTGACCTCTTTGGCCCCCAGCTTCAACGGCTACAAGAAAGCCCCGATCTCTCCGCCAGCGTCGCGCTCGCCGCGCCCGAAACCGATCTGCTGGACGCCTGCGCCACCAGCCTGCTCTATCTCATCGATGACCAGGGCCGCGCCTATAGGCAGCTTCAGACGCTGGCCCAGACCCTTTCCGAAGAGGAAAAACAAGACCTCTTCATGCAGACATTGGAGCAGCGCGGCCAGTACGACGACTGGCTGCGCCTGCACCGCCTAGGCTATCTGCTGGCCTTCGATCTGCTGGTGGACTTTGGCGCGCTGCGCGACCTGC
>CAZFWN010000026.1:17207-44984 GCA_964522745.1 uncultured Ktedonobacterales bacterium | reverse complement strand
GAGACTGCTGGTATTCACAAGAGCGCTCCTTCTCCCATGATCGGCTCTCCGTCAGATTTGTCAGAATTCGACTGATTAAACGCCGTGAATAGCACCAACAGAGAGAGGCCAGTGTACACGCCACACCTGAACCATTCCTTCTGTTTGGCGTACACGACACGTCCTGGATACGCTTCGCCTTCAGATTTGCCAGCCCGCCGCAGCGAATAGCCTCGGCTACCTGCTCTACCGGCACATCGCGCACCGCCTCCCAGGAGGGAAACGCGGCCCAAGCTGCAACTCTAGCGCGGGAACAGCCCGCCATCAATGGGAAGCACCTGCCCGGTCACGCTGTCCGAGCGGCAGAACGCAACGACCTGCGCGGCGAGGTCTTCAAGGCTAGCGGCGTGCCCTAAGAGCGCCAGCCGGCGCGCCGAATCGCGTACCGCGTCAGGCAAGCGATTCGCCATGCGCGTTCCTTCGATCAGGCCAGGAGCCACACAGTTGACCAGCACATCGGGAGCCAGCGCCACCGCCAGGCAGCGCGTCAGGTGGATCAGCGCGGCCTTGCTGGTCGCGTAGGCAATGCTGCTGGCGGAAGGATAGATGCCCCCTATCGAGGCGATATTGACAATACGCCCGCTCTTTTGGGCGCGCATCGGGTGCGCGGCAGCCCGCGCCAGCAGAAACGGTCCCCGAATATTGGTGTCATAGACGCGGTCCCAAATCTCAGGCGTGAGCGCGTCGAGGTCCGCGAAGGGGATGCCAATATTCCAGGCCGCATTGTTCACCAGGATGTCGAGCCGGCCAAACTGCTTTAGCACGGCGTCGATCACTACTTCCGGCATCGTCGGGTCCGCCTGGTCAAGTTGGACCGTCCATGAACGGCAGCCAAGCTGCTCCACAGCGGCGGCCACCTGCTCTGCTCGCTCGCGCTCCCCCACATAAGACAACGCGACAGACACACCGGCGTTCGCCAGCGCCTTCACAATCGCCGCCCCCAGATCACCGGAGCCGCCGGTGACGAGCGCAACCTTTCCCGTCAGGTCCATACTCTCTCCTTGCTCCCGCAAAAGGGAAACAGGCTACGCCCGTCTATCGGGGCTTCAATTGTTGGTGATCTTGCCTCCAAACTATACCATTGCTGGACCCGCTAAAACAAGCCCAATGCTCGTGTAGCAGGGCAATAGAGCCGGAACCTTGTTCGTGATGCCCTCAGCAGGTGAGTCTATGCCATAGCTGGCTCCCGGCGCGCCAAAATCTGACGGAGAGTGGCATTTGCCTGGGCAATAGCCGCCCTCGGCGGCGGCGTCTGAGTGATCGGGTTGAGCATCACAAAATCGTGGATCGTTCCCAGATAGCGGGTAGCCGTCACTCGCACGCCCGCTGCCATCAACTTATGGGCATAGGCTTCGCCTTCATCTCGCAGCACATCACATTCGCCGGTAATCACCAGCGCGGGCGGCAGCCCTTGAAGCTGCTCGCGCGTGGCCCGCAGCGGTGATATGGTTGGCTCACTGCGCGCGCTGACCTCTGGCGCGTAGCTGTCCGCAAACCATTGCATCATAGCGCGGGTGAGCCAATAGCCACCGCCCCCAAACTGCCGATAGGAAGGTGTATCGAAGCTGGTCAGGTCTGTGACCGGGTAGAACAACACCTGGAAATCTATCTTGGGACCGCTGCGCATTTTGGCGAGCAGCGTTAGAACGGTTGCCATATTGCCGCCTACGCTATCACCGACCACGACGAGGCGTGACGCATCCAGGTTCAGGGCCGCGCCCTGCGCCGCAACCCATTGCAGCGCGGCATAGGACTGTTCGAGCGCGACTGGATAGCGCGCTTCGGGGGAACGCGCATAGTCTACGAACATGACGGCAGCCTGCGCCCCGGTGGCAAGCTCGCGGATAAGGCGATCATGGGTCGTCGCATCGCCAAGTATCCATCCTCCGCCATGCACATAGACGATTACCGGCAGGGCACTCCTCATCCCCTGTGGCCGGACGATGTGCAGCGGAATCTGGCCGGTCGGACCGCCGCTGATGGTGCGGTCCTCACTCTCAGCCGCTGGCAGTGCCACCTTGCTGGACTGCTGCACAGCAACCAGCACAGCGCGAGCATCCTTCGGCGAGACGGTGTTGATTGGTGGCCCTCCCTGCGCTTCAAGCGCCTGGAGAAAAGCAGCGGTGCTGGGATCAAGGTTCATCAAGCGGGTATTCTCCGCAGCATTCATCAGATCCTCCTGTTCATTTTCTGGCTCATTTCGACACCAGAAAGAGCAGTGCCGCAGAAATTGTACCTGTCCCTGCACCAGGCGCTGTACAAGTCCCAAGAGTTGTAAGATGGCGCGAAGTTTGCGGCAGGTTCAGGCCAGATGCTAGAATGCCTGCGGCAGACATCCGCCGAGAGAGGACGGGAAGGAACAATACATGGAACAGCCTATGGAAGACACATCCCTGGAAGCATTTCTGGCTCAACTCGCGTCCGGCGCCCCCACGCCTGGCGGCGGCTCGGTGGCCGCGCTGTGCGGCGCGCTCTCGGCAGCGCTCAGCAGTATGGTTGCCAACCTGACGCTTGGGCGCGAAAAATTTCGGGCCGTCGAGCCGGCCATCCGCGAAGCCTTAGAACGCGCCGAGCAGCTATGCAGCGATTTCTACGAACTCATCAGTGCTGACATTGCCGCCTATGGCGCGCTCTCAGCCGCCTATCATCTTCCCAAGACAACCCCAGAAGAGCAAGCAGCACGCTCCAGCCAGATTCAAGCGACGCTGCGCGAGGCCGCCGAAGCGCCCCTGCGCATGGCCGAGCAGGCCCGCCAGGCGCTGGACCTCTGCAAAACTTTGGGAGAGATTGGCAATCCCAACGTCGTCAGCGATGTCGGCGTGGCCGCCATCACCGCCACTGCTGCCCTGGAAAGCGCCGAACTCAACGTACTGATAAACCTGAAAGCCATGAAAGATCAGGCGCTGGTGCAAACATTCACGCAGCGTTTGAACGCCGCCAGGGAGGGCGCCGACGCGCTCAAGCACGAGATCATGGCGGCAGTGCGCAAGAAGATGGGCGCCTGATAGGCATGGAGAGAGGAGCAGACATGGCCGCGCAAATTCTGGATGGGCGAGCGCTGGGAACCATCATCAAAGAAGAACTGAAGCTCAAGGCGAAGCAGCGAGCCGAGGCGCTCGGCTGGCCGCCTGGGCTGGCGATTGTGCGCGTCGGCGAAGACCCAGCCTCTGGCGTCTATACCAAACAACTGCTGCGCGTCGCCGGCGAGATTGGTATCGAAGCTCAACTGCTTACCCTGGATGGCGACACCACCACCGACGACCTGCTCTGCGAAGAAATCCAGCGCCTCAACAGCGACCATCATGTGCAGGGAATCATCATTCAGATGCCCCTGCCGCCGCACCTCTCGCAGCAGTCCGTCGCCAACACCATGCTCTCGACCAAAGATGTCGATGGCATCAGCCCGCGCAGCGCCGGCAATCTCTTCCTGGGGCTGCCCTCGTTTGTCCCTTCTACCTGCGCTGCTGTCATGGAAGTGCTGGACCGCGCCGGCATCGATCCGGCAGGCAAGCGCGCCGTCATCGTCGGGCACAGCAATGTCGTCGGCAAGCCGCTGTCGTTTCTGCTGCTCCAGCGCAACGCAACGGTGAGCATCTGTGGCCGCCTTACCCGCGACCTGGGCGCCATGACCCGCCAGGGAGACATCCTCGTCTCAGCCGCCGGCCAGGCTGGGCTGATTACCGCCGAGATGGTCAAGCCCGGCGCGGCAGTCATCGATGTAGGCATCAACGTCAAGCCGGAGGGCGGCATTACCGGCGACGTTGATTACGAGGCTGTGAAAGAGGTGGCTGGAGCGATTACACCCGTGCCCGGCGGCATCGGCCAACTGACCAACCTGATGGTGATGAAGCAAACCATCGAGGGCGAGCGCTAGCCCCACAGGAAGGCAGCACATCCGCTTGTAGCGCCGGCAGGGATGCCGGCGAACGGCTCTTTCAGCCAGAGAGAATACTACACCGTCAGATCATACGAGAAGAACCGCTCATCGCGCTTCCAGCCCAGCGACTCATAGAGCGCTTGCGCCTGATGATTAGTCACCTCGGTTTTGAGCGTGAGACGGCTGGCCTGCGTCTCTACGGCGTAGCGCCTGGCCCGCTCCATCAGCATGCTCCCTACGCCTTTGCGCCTGACCGCCGGCGCTACAAAAAGATCGTTCAATATCCAAATGCGCTTCATCGTCCCTGTAGAAAACGATGGGAAAAGCTGGACAAATCCTGCTGCCTCTTGCTTACCTTCTTCCTTGAGCCACGCCAGAAAGATCACCGAATCTCTTTGCGCAAGCCGCTGCCTGATAAACACGTGCGAGCGCTCAAACTCTGGTGGATTACGGTAGAACTCTCGATACGCCACAAATAAAGGGGTAAGAGCATCGGCATGAGCTAGGCTTGCCTCAACGATCTCAATAACACTATTCTGCTGATTCATAATCACCTCGAAAAGCACCATTATAACGATTGCCGGAAACGCTCCCAGGCCGCCTCCACCTGTGCGCGGGTGGCATTCAGCGAGCCACTGTTATCAATCACCTCATCGACCAGCTTGCGCTTTGGCTCAATGGGCGGCTGTGCCCGCAGCCGTGCCCGTGCCTCCTCTTCGCTAAAGCCGTTGCGCTGGATCAGTCGCCGCAACTGTTGCTCCCCCTCGCAGATCACCAGCCACTTGCTCTTGCACAGCGCCGCAGAGCCACCCTCCAGCAGCTTCACCGCATCCAGAATCACTATCGCATCTGGCGCAGCCTTCTGAAGCTCCTCAGCCATCGCCACACCTACTGCCGGATGGACAATCGCCTCTAGCTTTCGCATATCATCGGGAGCATTGAAGACAATCGCCCCCAGCTTGCGCCGGTCAATCTCGCCATCAGGAGCCAGAATCTCCTCGCCAAACGCCGCCACGACGCCAGCATAGATCGGCTGGCCCTTCGCATACAACTGGTGAACCAGCAGATCAGCATCGATATAGCGCGCCGCTCCCAACTCCAGGAGCATCTGCCCCACCGTCGTCTTACCGCTGGCAATATTGCCGGTCAGCCCCAAAAGCACTGGCATAGCGACCTCTTTTCTCTACGCATGCGCATCAAGCATTGCCGCCTGCAAAAACGCATCCAGCCGTTGATTAAATGGCTCGCCGGCGCGGTGGACGTTATGATACCAGCCCTTCAGCACAAAGCGCTCGGCGGGCACGCGCGCGGTAATGACCTCAATCACCGCATCCATCCCGGCATTCCAATCGCCGCTGACCACCAACTTGGGAAACGAGGTTGCCGCCAGCGCGTCCAGCGGGAGCGACAGCATAAAGGGCGGCGCTTCGGCCATATGCGCCTCAACCGCCTTACGCTCAACCGGCGAAAGCGTCACCTGCTCTGGAACTGGCAGGCCCATCATCCCCCTGAAGCGTCGCCAGAACGCCTCCGGCGGCAGCCCCGGCGGTGGCGGCTCAAAGCGGCTCAGCGTCGCAATCGCCAGGTCTGCCGCCGGATGACCGCGAGCGATCCCCAGCGCTGGCGGTTCGATTACCGTCAGCGAGCGCACCAGATCAGGCTGGCGCGCCGCCGCCGTCAGCGCCACAATCCCGCCATAGGAGAAGCCCACCAGATGCGCGCCCTCGCCCAGCAGCGAGAGCAGGTCTGTGACATCGCCCTCAATATCGGTCTGCATCACGACGGGCCGCTCGCCATAGCCGCGCCGCGTCGGAATGATAAGCCGGTAACGCTCGGCCAGCGGGCGCTGCCTGGCCCAGATCGCGCTGAGCGGCGCTGGCGCGCCGCTGCCATGAAGCAAGATCACCGGCTCGCCCTCGCCCCACACCTCCACCGGCACAACATCCCCACTGGCTTCCTGCATCCTTCCATCAGGAGATAGAGTATCAACCATTGGCAGAAAAACTCCCTACAAGAACGGATGGTGTTTCAACCTTCTTGCTGCTCACCTGCCAGAGTACCCATGCCTGAAGACCCGCAAAGACCACCAGCGCCGCCGACGGCACATCAAAGAGCAGGGTGGCCCAGCCGGCCAATCCGCCCAGATGCCGCTGAAAGAGCCAGTTCGCCAGATAGATCACCAGCCATGCGCCTCCAAAGAGAACCAGCAGGCTGGCCTCCAACGCAATCCACCACCAGGAGGGCGGCCTGGGCAACTGACGCAGCGCTAGAATCAGCGTCGCGCAGGGCAAGAGCAAGGTAATCGCTTCCCAATACCACGTCATTGGGAACACCAGCAGCACCACCGTCAGCAGCACGCCATAGGTAAGCAGCCCTTCAGCTTGAGATCGGCCCCGCCGGCAGCACCACACGAGCCAGCAAAGCGCGCCCACCAGCACCAGCCCGGCGAAGCACTCTCCCAGCAGCACCGCTGTTGCCAGGGAAACCCCAGACACCAGCGCCGGAATCGTATAGGTATTCTCCGGGTAGCCGGTAAATGGCCGGGCTACCACCCCCACCAGTGAGAGGTTGACATCGCTGGGCACCCAGTAACGCTCATTGGCCTGGACCGGCCCCAGATAGTCGGCATAGCCATGCCAGCCTAGCACCAGCAGCGTCAGAAGAGAACCGACCACCAGCGTCACACATCCTGCCAGCGCTGGCTTCCAGCGCCGTTGAAGCACAAAGCCCAGCAAGAGCGCTGCCGGCCAGAATTTGAGCAGCCCGGCCAGCCCAAGCACGATGCCGGCCCAGGTAGTATGTCCCCGGCGCTCCAGCAGCCAGGCCACCAGCAGCAGCAGCGTCAGCAGTTGGGCAAAGTTGAGCAGTTGCGCGGAAAGCGCGGCGGGCGGCCAGAAAGCGCTGCCCAAAGCAAAGAGCGCGAGGCTAGCCGGCAGGCGCCATCTCAGTTCTTTGAGCAGCAGCCATCCAGTGGCAAGATACATCGCCACGCAGCTTACACCCCAGAGCAGCGTGGCGCCGAGCCTGGGCAAGAGGCCCAGGGACAAAAAGAGCAGCACCGAAGACGGAGGATGGGCATCATATTCTATCGGCGCCGGGATACGCACGCCGGCGCTGGTCCAGCAGCGCAGCATGCCATAGGGAGATTGTCCTTGAAGCACGAAGTGGACCGCCCCATAGTCCTGGCAAAAATCATTCATCTGCCGGCTGGCCCCAATCACCTGCAAGATGAGGATGACACAGCCCGCGCCCACCAGCGCCCACCAGCCAAACGCGCGCAGCCTCATCTCGCTCCTCTTTGCTCGCTCAGGGCACAGCAGGCGTGCCCGCCATCACTCGCTCAGGACAGCCCATTCTTCATAGAGCGCTTCCAGCCGCGCCTTCTCGCGCTCGTAGTCAGCCGCAAGCGCGGTGATGCGCTCCACATCGGCCTCCATGCTGGCCGCCGAAAGGTCGGCCTCCAGCGCGGCAATGCGCTGCTCGGCTTCGCCGATCTCGGCCTCCACCTGGCTGGCCTGGCGCGCCGCCTTGCTGCCATTCGAGCCTGCCGGCTGGCCTTTCTTCGCTGCTCGCGCCTGCTGCTCCTGGCGCTGCGCCTGCACAGCAGCCCGCGCTGCCGCTGCCGCCCTGCGCGTGCGATAGTCGGTATAGTTGCCTGGATGGTTCAACAGCGTGCCATCCTGCACCATCCAGACGCGGGTAGCCAGCGCATCCACAAAGTAGCGGTCATGCGAGACAAATAGCAGCGTGCCATCGTAGGTGCCCAGCACCTCTTCTAAAAACTGGCGCGAGGGCAGGTCCAGGTGGTTGGTTGGCTCGTCCAGCACCAGAAAGTTCGCGCCAAGAAGCGTCAGCTTTGCCAGCGCCAGCCGGCTGCGCTCACCGCCGCTCAGCGCGCTCACCGGCTTATAGACATCATCGCCGCTAAAGAGAAACCGGCCCAGAAACGTGCGGGCGCTCTCCTCGCTAAAGGGTGATGTATGGCGTATCTCATCCAGCACCGCTTTGTTGGGATCGAGTTCATCGTGTGTCTGCGCGTAGTAGCCGACCAGCACATTATGCCCCAGCGCCACCTTGCCCTCCAGCGGCTCAAGCTGCTTGATAATCGTGCGCAGCAGCGTCGTCTTGCCACTGCCATTCTCACCCAGCATGCCGATGCGCTCGCCGCGCTGCACCTCCATATCCGGCACACTTACCAAGACATTGCGCGCCGCCGCCGCGCCGTTGGAGGGATAGCCCACCAGCAATCGCTGCATTGAAAGCACCACCTGGCCGCTTTCCACCTGCTTGCCCAGGCTAAAGTGCATTTCCTGAAAATCTTGCGGGCGCTCCACACGCTCCATGCGGTTGAGCAAGGTCTGTCGGCCACGCGCCTCTTTGCTGCGCTGCCCGGCCTTATAGCGCCGGATAAACTCTTCCGTGCGCGCAATGTATTCCTGCTGCTCCTCGTACTCTTTGCGCCGGCGGTCCAGCCGCTCAGCGCGCAGGCTCAGATAGCGCGTATAGTTGCCCGGATACTCTTCAATGCGGCCAAAGGCCATCTCGATGACGCGATTGACCACGCGATCCAGAAAATAGCGATCATGGGCGACGATGATGATCGCGCCCGGCCAGCCGCTCAGATACTCTTCCAGCCATTCCAGCGCCGCCAGATCAAGATGGTTCGTCGGCTCGTCCAGCAAGAGCAGGTCAGGCTCCTGCAAGAGCAGCTTGCCCAGCGCCGCCCGCGTCTGCTGGCCGCCGCTCAGCAGCGTTGCCGGCAACGCTTGCTGCTCTTTGGTAAAGCCCAGACCATCCAGCACCTGATCGATGCGCGACTCAATCGTATACCCGCCTGCATGCTCAAAGCGCTCTTGCAGCGCGGCGTAGCGCTCAAGCAGCCGCTCGTATTCATCGGCGCTCTCAAATGACTCCGGCGAAGCCATGCGACCAGCCAGCGTTTGCAACTCCTGCTCCCAGCCGCGCACCTCGACAAAGACCTGCGCCATCTCCTCGCGCAGCGTGCGCGTCGGCACAAAGCCCGCCGTCTGCGTCAGATAGCCGATGCGCAGTGCCCGCGCGCCGCCCAGGCTGCCACCATCCGCCTCTTGCCGGCCAGCAATGATGTCCAGCAGCGTCGATTTGCCCGCGCCGTTCGGACCCACCAGCCCAATGCGATCACTCGCATCCACGCGGAAGCTGACGCCCGAAAAAATCAACTCGGCGCCAAATGATTTCGTCAGATTTTCTACCGCAAGTAAAGACATAGCGCCCGCATTGTACGCGATGCTGCTGGGGTAGCGCAAGCAGGGATGGGTAGGCTGCTATAAAAGTTTCCAGTGTACAAGCAAAAGAGGCAATGCCAGTATGCTAGGCTATTCTCAGCGTGACCTGTTGGCATGTATCACTTTGCCAGAGGCCATCCCACCCCGGTATCGTAATCCTCTATCCAGGCGACGTGATGATGGGTAATTCTGTATTGCTCAGTGTAACCAGATCAAGTGAAAAGGAGAAAAACTCATGTCTGACTTTGAAGCTTGGTTCAAACAGCGGGAGGGAGTAATTCCCCCAGCCTGCCAATGGTTTAGAACCTTTATGACTTCGGATGATGCCACCGAAGTTGAGCGGCTATTCACCCAACATCAGGCCATCCTGGTGACCGATGAGATGGTGGAGGAAATGGAGGGAACCATCCGCATCATGAACAGGAGGATCGAGCAGTTAAGAGCAGAGAATCCCCTGATGGTACACTTCCCTGCCCTCAATGCGATCCAGAAGACCAGGGATCGGCTGTTGCTGATCGCCGAAACACGGCAATATGGCGTGGCCGAAGCCATTCGGCGGCATAAGCAAAAGCACACTTCATGAGCACCGAGACACACGCGGTTCTGGACCTGCCTTACAGAGCTTTCTAAGAAAGACATCCGCGCAGAGCAATGAAGATGGGACAGGAGGGCCAAACCATGCAATTTGAACAGTGCGAAATCCGAGCAAACAGATATGGGAGTCTCACGGTAGAACATGAATTTGTCGCAGAGGTGCTGGGGCCTCATGGCTCCTATGTTGCCGCTCGCACCCCAAGATTTGCTGCATTTGAGCCGAATCTAAAAAATACTCTGTTTTATCCTTCACACGGAGTTGACCAACCTGACGATACACAATACCAGCGGCAATTCTTCAACGCCCTGGTCAGCTTTCTGGTCCATATCGGGTGGGAACCGCTGGCTGCATCAGGCTCCTATTGGTTCAGTCGGAGATTTCAGCGAAGCAGCTCCCTCTATATCCCTGACCCTCAACCAGCGACCCCCTACACACTCGGCGACGGCGAAGCATGGAGAAAGAAGGCTCTGAAGGCGCTCGACCAGTACGAACGACGGGGAGACGCCAAATCATGCCGCGAACTGGCTGATGCGCTTTTGCAGTTGGGCCTGGCGCTGGAACGAGAACACCAACTTCAGGAAGCACTGACTACCTACCTGCGAGCGGGTCAAATGTTTGTGCAGATCTCCTCGACAGCCGAGGCAGAAAAGGCCTCGCAATGGGCGGCGCGGGTTCTTAGCCACATGGGCAAATGACTCGCCGGGCGTTTTCTCTGTAGCCCTCCTTCTTTCGCTGCTGGGTTCTCTAGCCGAACAATAGATACTCCCCTCATCACCCTCCTGGCCGATCTGGAGCGGCGCGCCCTACGCCGCGCTCTGCACCAGCGCCAGCGAGCAGTGATACCCCACAGCCAACTTGATATGCTGGCAATCTGGAGCAGGAAGAGGGTAGAATGTGAGTAGAAGGATAGAGCAAGAGAGTACGCAGAGATGAGCGCATTACAGATAACGCCAGATGAAGAGGCAGCATCCCTGGTATCGGCCCTGTGCGCCTGGGTGGACCCACCAGTAGAAAACGAGCGTTGAGCAAATCTATGGAGCGTTCCCTCATCACCCTTCTGGCCGAACTGGTCGCCGACCTGGAACGGCGCGCGCCCTACGCCGCCGCGCTCTATACCAGCGCCAGCGGCACCCGCGCCAGCATCGATAACCGCGAGCAAAGCGCGAGCTTGCAGGAACCCAGCCAGGGCGTCGTCTTCACGCTCCACACTGGCGAGGTGTTTGAAGAATACGCCACCAGCGATTTAGAGCCAGATCGCCTGGCCCGCGCCGTCCGCGCCTGGGCCGGCAGTATCCCTATCGCCAGCCGTCAGCCCGCGCAGGCGGCCTTTGTGGATGCGCTGCATCCTCCAGGGGCATCTTCAGGCGCCGCCGGGCTGGAGCGTTTCAAAACCTCCTGCCAGATAGCGCCCGCCAGTCTCTCGCTGCCCGACAAGCTAGAACATCTGCGTACCCTGCAAAGCCGGGCGCGTGGCTTCCACGAGCAGATCGTCAACGCCCAACTGCAATACAGCGACTCGGAAGAAACAAAGCTCTTCATCGGCGGCGGGCGCCAACTGCTCCAAGAGATCACGCGCACCCTGCTCTTAGTCAACATCGTCGTCTCCGATGGGCAAGAGATGCAGCACAACTGGATCGCGCACGCCGGTACGGGCGGGCTGGAACTGATCGAGGTCAGCGAGCAAGAACTCGCTGAAACCTGCGAAACCACCCTGCGCCTGCTCTCCGCCGAGAAGATCGAGCCGGGACTCTATGATGTCGTCACCGACCCAACCGTCTCAGGCACCATCGCGCACGAGTGCTTCGGGCATGGCGTCGAGCTTGATCTTTTCCCCAAGGGACGCGCCAAAAGCGCCGCCTATTTCAACCAGCGCGTCGCCGCGCCCGGCGTCGAAATGTTCGACGATCCTACTGTCCCTGGCGCCTTCTCCTCCTACTTCTTTGACGATGAGGGCCAGCGCGCCACATCCACCCAGATTCTACGCGACGGTATCCTGGTCTCGCCCATCAGCGATCTCATCTCCGCCACGCTGACCGGGCAGAGTCGCACCGCCAATGGCCGGCGCGAAAGCTACGCCCGCAAAAGCTACGCCCGCATGACCAACACCTTCTTTGGCGCCGGCGATACGCCGCCGGCAGACCTGCTGGCAGGGCTAGAAGATGGCATCTATCTGCGCCACGCCAGCAGCGGCATGGAAGACCCGATGGGCTGGGGAGTACAGGTCACGGCCCACTACGGCGAAGAGATTCGCAGCGGCCAGCGCACCGGGCGGCTTTTTGCCCCTATCGGCATCACCGGCTACGTCCCTGACCTGCTGCAAAGCATCTCCGGCATCGGCAGCGATTTTGCACTGGATGGCGGCTGGTGCGGCAAGGGCCACAAAGAATGGGTGCCCGTCTCCTCCGGCGGGCCACACCTGCGCATGAAAGCGAGGCTCGGCTAATGCCTCAAACGTCCTCCCTAGAGACTGTCACCAGCGCGCTCATCCGCCAGCGCGGCATCTCGGACTGGCAAATTCAGCAGCGCAGCGAGCGCAGCGCCCAACTCTTCTTGATCGGCGCTGAGACCGAAACGCGCCGTCTGGTCTCCACCGAACGCCTCCACACGCGCATCTATAACGACCATCCGCCACGCACTCCTGCGGATGGGCCAGGAGGGGGAGTCCGCGAAGGCGGACTTGCTGGCCGCCAGGCCCCTAGCGCCGAATTCATTCGGCGAAATGGCGGCGGAGCGGGGAACGCCCTCGCTCGCGGCGCCACCAGCCGCGTGCTGCTGGCCGAAGAGATCGCCGATCAGGCACGGCTGGCGCGTGCGCTGGAAGAGGCTGTCTTTATCGCCGGCCTCACCGATAATCCGCCCTTCCACCTGCCCGCGCCACCAGCCGGCTTCTATCCAGACGTAGAAACCGTCGATAGCGCCCTGATCGCCTCGGACGAGTCGCGCCTGGCCGTCCTGAGCGAACTGCGCGAGCGCTTGCTGGCGGCAGTGGCCGCCGAGCCGGGCATCCGGCTGAGCAGCGCGGAATTGTTCGCCACCGGCAGTGAGATCGCCCTGCGCAACAGCCGGGGCATCGACATTGCCAGAAGCGAGACCGACCTGTTCTGCGATCTGATCCTGATCGCCAGCGACGGAAACCAGTCCGCCGAATACCACGCCATGCCACAGCGGCGCCGGCTCGCAGATATGTCAATCGAAGACATAGTGCAGCGCGCTGCGCGCTGCGCCCGCGACAGCTTGCGCGTCACCGCGCCGCCCACCCACGAGGGGCCGGTAGTCATTAGCGGCGAGGCGCTGGTTGACCTCTTCTCGCCGCTGATCTTCCATAGCTCGGCACGCGCCGCCTATCAATCGATGAGTCGGCTGACCCCTGGCGTATCCATCTCCGGCGAGGGCGAGATTCAGGGAGACCACCTTACCTTCATCAGCAACGCCTTGCTGCCCTATGGTATTTCCAGCGCGCCCTTCAGCGAGGAAGGGCTGCCCGGCGAACGGCTGGTCATCATCCAGGACCATCGCCTCCAGGCACGCTGGGCCGAGCAGCGCTACGCCGAGTATCTCCAGATACGCCCAACCGGCAGCTTTGCCAACATCGAGATTCCCGCCGGCGCGCACGCGGTACAAGATTTGCTGAACAACGATGGGCCGCTGTATCATCTGGTCGATTTTTCCTGGCTCAATCCCGACGACCTGACCGGCAATTTCGTGGCAGAGATCAAGCTGGGCTATCGCCTGAGGCATGGGCAATACACATCCATCAAGGGCGGCTCGCTCAGTGGCAATCTCTTTGAGGCGCTCGGCAACGTGCGCCTCTCGCGTGAAACCCAATTCACCGGCGGCTATACCGGCCCGGCAGCGCTGCGCTTCGAGCATCTGACCATCTCAGGTGCCTGAAGCGCAGGTGTTGGGGCAGAGAGAATATTCCAGGTACTGCGAGTTGGCTTTGCAACATGGGTATGCTATAATGCAGCCCGCAGCATCACCCTGCCCACTGCCAGGATGACACCCGGCGCAGCGATGAACTGCCTACGAGCAGCGGCGCTCCTGACCACTCGTTGCGGCTACGGCTGCCTCTTGCACACTTGCGGATGGAACAAAGCATGACAAAAGAACAAACGCTCGACAACCTCTGGCTGGCACAAATGCTTTTTGACCTCAAAGCGGTGCAGTTTGGGGACTTCACGATTGGCGAGACAACGGTGAGTTCGCCCGTCTTTATCAATCCCAAGCTCCTCATTGGAAACCCGGCAGCGCTGCGTGTAGCGAGCAAACTCATCCAGCAAGAAATCAACCTGGCGCAGTCCATGCGCCGCCCCAAAGTCCACCCGTTTGAACTGGTCGCTGGCGTGCCGGTGGGCGGCCTGCTGTTAGGGACCGCCTACTCCCTGGAAACCAACGTTCCCCTGATCTATCCGCGCCTGCGGCCAGAGGGCGCCGGCAAGCGCGGCATCGAGGGCCGCTATTGGGAAGGCGCGCGCGCCTTAATCATCGACGATCTCATGACCAGAGGCGGCGGCATCCTGGAGAGCGCGCACTTCCTGGAAGAGCATGGCATCATCGTCAAGGATGTCATCGTTCTGGTTGATCGCGGCCAGGGTGGCGCCGAGCGCCTGCACCAGCATGGCTATCATGTCATGAGCATCCTCAAGCTGGATGTGATGCTCAACTACTATATGACCAAAGGCTTGATCTCCGAACATGACTTCCTGCGCTGTATGGAGTACGTGCAGGCCAATCAGGTCAGCATCAAAAATCACACAAACGAACTCCCACCATCCTCTAACGGACGATAGAAAGCAGGCGCGGCGGGACGTATCCCGCCGCGCCTCACTCCTCAGGTTTTCTTCCCAGCCGGCCTACCCTCTCTGCGCCCTTGGCGCCGGCTCAGGTGCGCCGGCTATCCTGGGCATGCCTTCGCTTGAGGGCGCCTTGAGCGCATCCAGCGGATGCTGGCCGTTGCTCACATGCGTCAGGAAGCCAGCAATATCGGTCAGTACAATCGTCGAGTTTTTCTCCGCCGCAATCTCCGTCAGCGTTTGCAAGTAGCGCAGTTGCAGCGCCGCCGGCGCGCCAGCGATCACTGCCGCAGCTTGAGCGAGCGCCGTCGATGCTTGTAATTCTCCCTGCGCGTGGATAATCTTCGCCCGCTTCTCGCGCTCAGCCTCTGCTTGCTTCGCCATCGCCCGCTGCATCGTGGCTGGCAATTCCACATCCTTGATCTCCACCACCGTTACCTTCACGCCCCATTTTTCGGTTTGCTCGTCGATAATCGCCTGCAACTTGCGGTTAATCATCTCGCGCTCGGCCAGAATCTCATCCAGTTCGGACTGCCCCAACACATTGCGCAAGGTCGTCTGGGCGATCTGGGCCGTTGCGCGGAAGTAGTCCATCACCTGCACCACCGCCTGCGCCGGATCAACCACATAGAAGTAGACTACCGCCGTCACTTTGATCGTCACATTGTCGCGGGTAATCACTTCCTGCGGCGGCACTTCCAGCGTAATGATGCGCAGATCAATGCGACGAATCTTGCTGATAAACGGCCAGATCCAGAACAGCCCTGGGCCTTTTGCTCCCTGCAATCGCCCTAGCCGGAAGATAACGCCGCGCTCATATTGCTGTACCACGCGCAGGCTCGCCCGGACGAAGATCAAGACGATCAAGAGGACAACAATTGCCACGATAACAAAGGTGAAGTCCATACGAGATCACTCCTTCTCTGAAATAACGGGATCAGCGATCTGCCGAAGATCAGGCGGATCAATCGGCGCCACAGACAGGGTCAATCCTTTGATCTCCACCACCCGCACTTTCTGGCCCGCCGCGATAGGCGCGCCCGGCGCCAGCACATTCCTGGCCGCCCAATCTTCGCCCAGCAGCTTGACCCGCCCGGCTGGCTCAAGCGGTTCCACAACGGTTGCCACCCGCCCAATCAGCGCCTCTTTACCAGTTGTCACTGGAAGCCGCCGCGAACGGATGACGCCAAGCACCACCGCGCCAGCAATGGCTGCCACCAGCGCCAGCATCACCACCAGCACAAACGGATTCAACGAGGGCGCGCCCACATTGCCACTGTTGTTGAAGAACAACACCGACCCCAGCACCAGCGCGAGCAGCGCGCCGACGGTCAGCACCCCATGCGAGGGCAGGCGCACATCCAAAATCAGCAGCACAAAGCCTATCGCTACCAGCAGCAGCCCGGCCCAGTTCGTCGAGAGCGAGCCAGCAGTCAGCAGGAATAGCACCAGCGCAATCGCCCCCACCACGCCCGGCACAATCGCGCCCGGATGCGAAATTTCCAGGTAGATACCAATGCCGGCCAGAATCAGCAGGATAAAGGCGATATTGGGATCGAGCAGGAAGCCAAACAGGCTATCGCCCAACCCCTGCTGGATCGTCTGCTGCGGCACCCCTGCCGTATGCAGCGTCACCGTCTGGCCCGACCCCAGCGTCACCTGCCAGCCATCAAGACCATTGGGGGCCGACTGATTCAGCAGATCAGCGAGCGTATTGGCTTGCAGATCAACCAGCCCTTGCTGTACCGCCGTCTCAACGGGATACGACTGAGCCGTCTTAATCGCCTGCTCGGCCAGAGGGCGGCAGCCAGCGGGATTCAGACGGCGGTTACACAGATCATCCACCTGCGCCACCAGATCGTTGGTAATCTTCGTGTTGAGCGTGCTGGGAATATCGCTGCCATTAATATCCACCGGGCTAGAGGCGCCGATGCGCGTCTGGGGGGCCATCGCGGCAACGTTGGCTGCCAGCGTCACAAACAGCCCCGCAGAGGCGGCGCGCCCGCCCGGCGGCGAGACATAAACCACGATAGGCACGGTGGCGGCCAGTTCCTTCTGCACCATCGCCTTCATAGAATCCAGATCGCCGCCGGGCGTATCAAGCTGGATCACGAGCGCCTGCGCTCCATCGCTCTGCGCCGTATCAATGGCCGAATTGAGGAAACGCAATGAAGCCGGGCTAATATCAGCCGCCAGCGTCATCACATCCACATGCTCTCCGGCAGCGAAAGCACGCGGGCTGGCAAAAGCGGCCTCAGCCAGCAGCACAAGCAGGGCACAACACATAACAACGAGCAGACGCGGCCAGCGCTGGCCGAGTATCGCGGATGCCTGGCGCATAGATCACCTCTTGCAGAACCGCAAAGCCTGTCATCGCCTGTTTCATCACTCCTTCGATTATAGCAGTTTGTTATCAGCCCGTCAAGAGCAGGGCAGCATATCATCATATGCTGCCGCTATGAGCTACAGCCGCCAGTACACGCCGCCCTCGCGCTGCATCAGATGATTACGGTCACTAATCAGTTCCCGGCGCAGCGTCGCGCTGTCGGGATGGTAGCGCTGGATGATCTCATTCACCTCTGCCTCGCTGTAGGTCCGCCCAGGCGCAAACTGCTTTGCTATCCAGACGAGAATCACCAGACGTTTTTTAGGGCTGGCCGGTATCTCCTTCAAGCGCTCACCCTCGAAGAAATCCCGCAGCACCTTGCGCTCCCATGTCTCGCTTCCCACATCATCGACCAGCGACGCCACTTTCTCTGGGCTGAGCAGGTCTTTATTGAGGCTGCGCAACGTCTCAGCATTCAGCCGATAGAGATGCGTATTGCCATCGGCCCGCATCTCCACCAACCCCAACTCTTTCAGCTTCATCAAATGATGCGACACCGTTGGCGCCTTCAGCCGCAGCAGTGCCGCCAGTTCCTCTACGCTGCACTCCCGATTCGCCAGAATACCCAACAGCTTCAGCCGGTTCTCATCCGCCAGCGCCTTAAAAAATTGCAGTAAGGTTTGTAATTGTTCTTCCGGCATGACTAACATCTCCTTTCTCCTGAATCCAGTTTAACCCCCATCTAATTAGATTTATATCAAATTACTTTGGCGATGTCAAGATCATACTTCACCTCTGCTCTGAGCATATCTTGCTGTCTACCTATGCTCAGAGCATCCTTTTCCCCTTGGAACGATGCTCTGAGCTATATACAATCAGGGCAAGAACACCAGGAGGTTGAACGTGTCAGAGCAGCTTTCTCGCGCCACAGCGCAATCAACCCAGGGCGATTTCTGGAAGTTTTGGGCCGGGCAAACGATCTCCAACTTTGGCACCGCCTTTACCGACTTTGCGCTGCCCTTGCTGATCTTCCATCTCACCGGATCTCCGCTCACTCTGGGCATCACCGTCATTACCGAAGTGCTGCCCTACCTGCTCTTTGGCCTGCTGATCGGCGCCTGGGTAGACCGCGTCAACCGCAAGCGACTGATGATCTGCACCGATCTGGCGCGGGCGCTGGTGATCGCGCTCATCCCCCTGCTGGCGCGGCTGGGCATACTCAATGTCTGGTGGATTTATGCCGTTGCCTTCGTCAGTTCGACGCTCTCCATTGGCTTTGTCACCGCGCAGTTTGCCGCCATCCCCAGCCTGGTCCATCGAGAGGAGCCAGTTACAGCCAACGGGCGCATCCAGGCCAGCTTCTCAACCGTCAGCGTGTTGGGGCCACTCATCGGCGGTGTCCTCGTCGCCTTTCTCCCCTTGCCCGCGCTGCTGCTGTTTGATGCCGTCTCGTATCTCATTTCCGCTGGCTCATTAGCGCTGATTACCCGCAGCTTTAACGCCGCCACCGACCAGCAAAAAGCGCCAACCAGCATCCGCGCCGATCTGCTGGAGGGGCTGCGCTATGTACTGAGGCACCCCATTATCCGTAACACCACACTCATGGTCGGGCTGGTGAATGTGGTCAGTGTCATGGCGAGCGCGCAGTTGGTCTTGTTCGCCAGACGCTGGCTCTCTGCCAGCGATCCACAGGTCGGCTGGCTCTACGCCGCCGGGGGCATCGGCGTCGTCCTCTTCTCGCTTGCAGCAGGCCCGCTGCGCAAACGCTGGTCGTACAGCGTCATCATCCTGGGGAGCATGATGCTGGAGGGACTCAGCATCACAGCGCTCGCACTCACCCACCTCTATTGGGCCGCGCTGCCTATCTGGGCACTGAATTCAGGGATGGCAAATCTCTTTACTATTGCCAGCCTGAGCCTGATCCAGTTGATTGTGCCAAATGAACTCCTGGGACGGGTCAGAAGTGCCGTGCGGGTGCTGGCCTGGTCGGCTATTCCAGCAGGCTCATTGCTGGGCAGCGTTGCCATCCAGCAAACGCAGAACGTCGGCCTGGTCTATGCCGTCTGTGGCCTGCTCGTCTTCCTCATCCCCCTGGCTTTTGCCTTCACCGCCCTTGGTCATGCCGAGCGCTATCTACCACAAGAGCAGGAACCGCCCGCGCTGACCGCAGAACGTGCAAGCTGACCGCAGAAACTGCCAGCCACGCTTGTAACCCGCCACAGCAAGCGATATACTTCTCGCTGGTGAGAGAAGGCGATCCATTTTTTCGCGCTTCTAAAGAAAGAAAAAGGACACTATTAGACATGGGAACCTATCACATCGTCGTGCTGGGTGGTGACGGCATCGGGCCGGAAGTCACCGGCGAGGCCGTCCGCGTGCTGCGCGCCGTCGGGCAGCGCTTTGGGCAAACGTTCGAGCTACGCGAGGCGCTCGCTGGCGCGTGCGCCGTCAAACAGGAGGGCGCGGCCATCTCCGATGCAACGATGGCGCTCTGCCAGCAAAGCGACGCCATCTTATTTGGCGCAATCGGTGGTGATGGCCCGCCGGGCGACCCAAGCTCACCGCAGGAGCCGATGAACGCGCTCTATCGCCTGCGCAAAGAATGCGAGTTGTTCGCCAACATCCGCCCCATCCAGACACGCGCCGGCGTGCTAGATGCCTCGACGATCAAGCCCGACGTGCTGGTCGGCGTCGATCTGATCGTCATTCGTGAACTCACCGGCGGCCTCTACTATGGTCGGCCCAGCGAAATCCGCCAGGGACCGGCAGGCGCCGAAGCCGTCGATACCCTCTTTTATACCGAGCAAGAGATCGAGCGTGCCGTGCGTGTGGCCTGCGACCTGGCGCGCAGCCGGCGCAAAATGGTCACCTCCGTCGATAAAGCCAACGTCCTGAGTTCCTCGCGGCTCTGGCGGCAGGTCGCCACGCGCGTAGCGGCAGATTACCCCGACATCACCCTCAAGCATCTGCTGGTGGATGCCTGCGCCATGCTGCTGCTCAGCCAGCCCGCCAGCTTTGATGTGCTGGTCATGGAGAATTTGTTTGGGGATATTCTGACGGATGAGGCTTCCATGCTTGCCGGCTCGCTGGGCATGCTGCCCTCCGCCAGCCTGGGCACCCGGCGCACCGCGCATGGCGTCTTTGGCCTCTACGAGCCAATTCATGGCACAGCGCCAACGATTGCCGGGCAGGACATCGCCAACCCGCTCGCCGCCATCTTGAGCCTGGCGCTGCTGCTGCGCTACTCGTGCGGCCTGGAGACCGAAGCCGGCGCTGTTGAGCAGGCCGTAGATGCCGTGCTGGCCGACGGCTACCACACGGCTGACCTGCGTGGCGACCCAGCAACGCTCGTCGGCACGCGCCGCATGGGCGAGTTAGTCGCCGAGCAACTCGCCAGCTAGTATTCGAGAGGGGTCAGAGGATGAAACGGGCATCGCCTCAATCCCGGTCACTGTTTCCCAGCGGTATCCACACCCAGCTTGACCCCGGACAAATTACGAATGCCCTGGCACGTCTGGAATTGCTCGTACCAGAGGCGGCTCACAGCGACAGACACGACGTGCAGGCATACGCCCTGGCCTATGTTGCACACTACCAGGGCAATATGTTGCAACTGGAACAGGAATGGGAGTTCCTCTCTACCGCGCTGATCCAGTCCTGGCAGCGGGAAGCCTATGCCATCGTTGTACGTCTGGTCGCTGGCCTGGCGCATCCTGCCAGCCGCCGCCCGAATCTTTCAGAGGCAGAACACACCCTGCGCCTGGGAGTTGAAGCCAGCCGTCGTACACAGGATATGCCGCATCTCACCACCTTCTTGAACCGCCTGAGCGGCCTGCTTTTTGCTCGCGGAAACTATCAGGAGGGTTGGCGGCTCTGGCAGGCCGGCCTGGAGCTTGCCAGGTCTGCCGCATCTTCTCCGGGCCTCTGGGAGCCACTTTCTAGCTTTGCCTACATCGCCGACGCCTATCTCGCTGATAAACTTGGGCTGTATCCAGCGGCCCATCAATTTCAAGAGACTATTTACTCCGCTTGCGAGGGCGACGACCCCGATACCCTAGTCGTCGCCCTCTTTGTCAGGGGTTTTTACGCGCGCCTGATGAATGATCTGGACAACGCCTATGACGATCTGAGTCGCTGTCTGCGGCTCCTTTCCCTCCAGGCGCCCGGCGCTGCTCCCTCTCCCGCCCGGCAACTCTTCACGCTGGCGGTGCAGGCCGAACTGGCGCGGGCGGAGGGACACTACGCGCGCTCGCAAACGTATACAGAAACGGCGCTCGCGCAGGTCTTCAGCGACTCGTATACCCTCGCCGCCCTCCTGATCGATCAGGGGCTTTTTATCTACCGGCAGGGCCAGTTTGCCGATATGCAGGCGACCTATCTGCGCCTGCGCGACGTCGCCCTCCAGATGGAAACGTCGCGCGCCGACGAATATACCCACTTTTTTGCTCAGCAGGTAGCCAGACACGCACCAGCGTCTTCCAGCACCACAGCAGAGAGCCTGGCTCCCATGATATACACGCCAACACCGGCGACGCTCACTGAGCCGTTGAGCGCGCGCGAGCGAGAACTGCTGCAACTGGTCGCTGCGGGCCGCTCTAATCAGGAGATCGCCAGGCGGCTGGTCATTACCGTAGGAACAGTGAAAAAGCACCTGGAGCATATCTACCTCAAGCTCGGTGTTCACAACCGCACAGCCGCCATCGCCACAGCCAGAACGCTCGCCTGGCTCCCTTAGCCAGAGGCGCCGAGATACGTCTTTTGGCGAATGACATCTCTGCTTCCCCTCGCTATGCTTGAGGTGCAGCCGCTCTCACAAAGCTGCCACAGTTGCCATATTCAACGAAAGGCGAGGAATCCACAGCATGTTCTCTGCGCGTCTTCCCAGATGGCCGCTGGGGCTACTGGGTCTCTGCCTGCTGCCAGCACTGGTAGCCTGCGGCTCTTCTCCCACTGCCGGGCACAATAGCACCCCGGCTCCCAAACCAACTGTCTCCACCCCACCTCCTACCCCTGCTGCTCCAACGCTTTCCAGCGCGCTGCTCAAGTACCAGGACCATTCCGGGCCAGTCATTAGCATCGCCTGGTCCCCTGATGGCAAAGAGATTGCCTCCGGTGGCATTGATGGCACTGTCCAGGTCTGGGACGCCCAGACTGGAAAGCAACGTTGGACAGCGCCGGTGGATCGCTACGTCTTTTCGGTTGCCTGGTCACCTGACGGCCAGAAGATTGCCGGGGCGGGTTCCAGCGGTTCGGTCACGATTCTGGATGCCGCAACGGGGCATTCCCTGGCAACCTATACGGGCCAGACCAGCTTCATCGAGGGTCTGGCGTGGTCACCCGACGGTCAGGAATTGGCTTCAGGCAGCCAGGATAGCAATGTGAAGGTCTGGAATGTCGCCACCGGGACAGCGCTCGTAACCTATACGGCGCACACAGATGGGGTAGAACGGCTCGCCTGGTCGCCCGATGGCATGAAAATCGCCTCCGCCAGCCACGACGGCACGGTGCAGGTATGGAACGCCAAAACCGGCGATCACCTGCTGACCTATCAGGGGCACAAGGCTCCGGTCTGGGGAGTTGCCTGGTCGCCGAATGGGAAATGGATCGTCTCCAGCACAGGGGCAGCGGGCCACTATGCTCCGGTAGACGCGGACAACTCCGTACAGGTCTGGGACGCAACCACCGGCCAAACCCTCCTGACCTATCAGGGGCATCAGGGGCAGGCATACGCGCTGGCCTGGTCACCAGATAGCACGCGCATCGCCTCCGGTGGGGATGACAAAACAGTGCAGGTTTGGGATGCAGCCACAGGGCGCCCCTTGCTGATCTATCAGAGCCACACCAACACCGTCTTTACAGTGGCGTGGTCGCCCGATGGCAAAGAGATTGCCTCTGCCAGCCAGGATGGCACGGCGCAAGTCTGGCAACCAGGGCTGTAAGGCCCTCTTATCCCATCTTCGCCTGGGGCGATGGTCCCATCAGCCGCACTTTGGCGCGCAGTTCATCGATACGCGCTTGCAGCGACTCAGCCGCGCTGGCATCCCCGCTTGTCAGGGATGCCAGTGACTGCTCCAGACGGTGCAGGTCATCCAGCACCATCTGCCTATGCACATCCCAGCGAATAATTGCCCGTTCTCGCCCCATCATCACCCTGCTCCTCGCTAGTGTTCGCGCCGCTGCGCGCCATGTACCAGCGTGCCCAGCGTATTGAGCAATTCCTCATCCTGATAAGGCTTGACGAGATAGGCATCGGCGCCCAACTGCATCGCCCGCTGGTGGTGTTTATTGGCCGCCCGCGAGGTCAGCACCACCAACGGCAGGTGACGAAATTGCTCCTGACTGCGCAGCGTCGAGATAAGCTCGTAGCCATCCATGCGCGGCATCTCAATATCCAGCAGCACGGCAGCCGGCGCTCGTTTTCCAGCCACTTCCAGCGCCTCGACGCCATCCCGCGCCGTCTGGACCTCCCAGCCAGCGTTCTTGAGCATGTTGCTCACCACCCGCCGCACGCTGGGGCTATCATCTACTACCAGCACATACTGCTCTTCCTGGCGCACGGGGAGCCGCGAAGAGACCTGCCCGCGCCCAACCGCCGGAATTGATGACGTCCAGGTCGGCGCCAGCGAACGGGTAGGCACAGCAGAAATGGTCCCAGAAGAGGTCATACTGCTGGGCATCGCGGCAAAGGCCGGCGTGGCTGTTTGTGCCCGATGCGCCAGCAGATCCATGATCTCCAGAATCAGCACCACCTGCCCATTGCCAAGCACGGTAGCTCCGGCTACCCCACGCACCTCGCGCAGATGCAGGCCCAGGTTCTTAGCGACAATCTCTTGCTTGCCGACCACCGCATCCACGATCACTGCATAACGCTGGCGGCCAGCCGCGATGAGCAGAATCTGCGCGCGATCATCGACTTTGCCCACCGGCAGTTCAAGCAGGCTGGCAAGGTGCAGCAGCAGGTAGGATTCGCCGCGTACCAGCACGCCCGGAGCGCCCTGCACAGTCGTGCGCTCGCAATAGTCCAGACGCCCAATCTGCTCTACCACCGCCATTGGAACGGCATAGACCTGCGTATCGGCTCGCACCAACACGGCGCGCTGAATTTGCAGGCTGATTGGGAACTTCATCGTAAAAGCGCTGCCATTGCCGGGCGTTGATTCCACCTCAATCGTGCCACGCAGCCGCGAGACCACATCGGAGACGACATCCAGCCCGACGCCACGCCCGCTCTCTTCAGTAATCGACTCGGCAGTGCTAAAGCCGGGCCGGAAGATCAGATTCAACACAGACTGCTCAGAGAGCGGCGCCCGCGCATCCAACAGCCCACGCGCAATGGCCGTACCGCGCACGCGCTCGGCATCAATACCCGTGCCGTCATCGCGCACCGTGATGACCACCTGATTGCCCTCATAACTGGCGCTGAGCTTAATCTGCCCGGCACGCGGTTTGCCAACCGCCTCGCGGGCATCAGGCATCTCGATAGCGTGCGTGACCGCGTTGCGCACCAGATGCAGCAGTGGCCCGGCCACCTCTTCATAGACGGTACGATCAACCTCGGTCTCTTCGCCCTCAACCACCAGTTCTATCTCCTTGCCCTGGCGCAATGCCACCGCGCGCGCAGCGCGGTAGAGGCGCGGCACCATCGTCGAGAGCGGCACCAGGCGCACCTTGAGCAATTGGTCCTGGAAGGCCGAATTCAGCCGGTTCTCCTTATTGAACGTCGCCTCGCACTCGCGGATGATCGCCTCCATCTCGCTGCTCAGCGTCGCCATATCAGAGATGCCCTCGGTCAAGCCCCGGCTCAGGCGGTGAAACTCGCTATAGCGGTCCAGTTCCAACTCATCAAAATCGGCCAGATGGTCTGCTGCCTTGTTCGCCACATTTCCACCCAGCGTCGAAGGGGGCAGCGCCAATGGACGGCCCACAGCCGGACGGTCCAATGGCCCGGTAGTGCCGGCCCGCGCCGCCGTGTTTTCCGCCACCAGTGAGCGAATAGCCTGACCGCTGGGCAGGGCTGCCACCTCGAAGCGCGTCTCCAGTTGTGCCCCAACATCCTGGAGGCGCGTGCTGCTCAGCGCCACATCGCTCACCATGCGCGTCAGCCGGTTCAGGCGCTCCTCAAGCGTAGCGCGATTCACCAGCAACTCACCGAAGAGATTGACCAGTTCATCCAACTTCTTGAGGCGGATACGCACGCTCAATTCATTTTTATCGATGGCCGAGCCACTGGTCGTGAGCGCCACCAGATGTCCAGCAGGTTGGCTGTTCTGTAAAGCCTGGTTTGCCAGTTCCTCAACAGCCTCGGCCTCCAACTCCGAAAGATCATTGGGGCGGCGCGTCGTTCCGACAGCCGCGCTGCTCTCCTCGCCCTCCACACCGAGAATCGTCTGGTAGCGCCTGCGTAACGTCTCAACGAGCGCCTCATCGCCGCCATGATCAGCAGTCTTCCCGGCAACCAGCAACTCCAACGTCTCGGAGGTATCCAGAATCAGGCTCAACACCTCCGTGTTGACCGCGATCCCCCCCTCCATAATGCGATCCAGCAAATCTTCGGAGATATGAGCCAGATCAGCAATTGGCCCAAAACCCATCATGGCCGCCGCGCCCTTGAGCGTGTGGGTCGCTCGCCGAACACCTTGCAGCACCTCGCGGTCTTCGGGCGATTTCTCTAGCGCCGTCACACCCGCTCCGATATTTTGCAGATGCTCCTCGGCCTCGGCGCGGAAGACCTCCAACGCCTCCTCCGATTGCTCGGCGGCGCGCGTCACCTTCTTTTCGCGGGCGCCGGGCGCTGGGGCCGTTTGCATTGGCAGAGCCGGCAGTTGGGGAGCAGATGCGGGAGGCCGTTGCGCGGCAGGAGGCATCATCGGCGTAATCTGCGCGAGTACCTGCCGGCGTACCTCAATCTCCAACTCCTGGCGCAAGCGCCCAATCTCCTCGCGCCGAACTTCCTCGATAATCTGCCTGCGCACCTCTTGCTCGATGGCCGCACGCGAGGGCGAAGGCAACTCATCAACCAGTGGAGCAGGCATCGGCGTGGGAGCAACAGGTGGTGTCCAGCTAAAATGGGCCAGCGTCGCGCTGAAAGCGCCGCTCTCCTGTGGCGGGGTCGCCAGCGAAAGGACCGAAGAGATCAACGAGCCGCAACTGCGGATGGATTCGGCCAGTTGCGCCGTAGCCGCATTCATCTCGCTATCGGCGCTCGCCAGACCGCTGGCCGCATCTTTGAGCAGACCCAGGATATGCTTGAGCCGGGTCGTCACGACCCACAGCACCGAAAGCGGCAGATAGCGCCGCACATGATCGGGACTTTGGCGCAGGTTCAGACCCATCGCCTTGCCCGCCCAGTCTTCCAGACGGTCAATCGCATCCTTCGAGCCATCGAGGAAGCCACGCAACTCGGCGCGCTCCTCCTCAATAGAGCGTGCCACCGCGCGCAGGGCAGCCAGCGTCTCTTTCAGCGAGGATGCGCCCTGGCGCACCCGCTCTTCCTGCTCGATCACATCCTGCCAAACCAACATACTTGAGAACCCATCGCCCGCAGGCAAGGCAGCAGACGACGGCGTGCCCTCAGCCGTCCTGAGTTCAGACATCGGCACCGGCTGGGGCGCCGGCGCCTGGGACATTGGCCCGGTCTGCGCTCCTCGCAAGGTATCCAGCCAGCTAGCAGCGGCGGGCATTCCCCATGCCTGATCCGGGGCAGTATCAGCAGTCATAGACGCTGGCGGCTCCTGATCGGCAGAGGTGGACTGTTCCGGCCATTCGCCATCAGCCGGAGCGCGGAAGGCCGCCAGCATCTCCGCCAGTGACGGCTGCTGCCCATCGGGCGCGGACGCCGGAGCAGCGCCCATCTCAAAGGAAAAAGCGGCGTGTTCTTCCTCAGGCAAACGCGCCGACTCTGCCGCTGCGGCGGCAGGCATCTCAGGCGCGCTCTCGGCATTGGGCAACACGCCTCCTTCAGCAGGCACCGCTGGTAATGGGCGGGTGATCGGCTCCTGGCTGCCGGAGGGTGCAGTCCCGGCCAACGGCTGTGATTCCCCAGCAGCAGGCTGATCGTGAGAAAACGTAAACGCCTCCAGGTCAGCACCGCTGGAGGCTTCAGCGCCCGGAGTGCGCAGCATCGCCAGCCAGCCTGCCAGGCCAGAAGCATCTGCGCCGGTGGTCGCTGGCTCGGAAAGCCCCTGCGCCTCCAGCCCCGGTTCGGAGGGCAGCGCCGAATCCAGCCATCCTCCGCCCTCGTACTCGTGCAGCGCCTCATCAGCCTCCGGCACGAGCGCATCCGCAGCGGGCATGCCAGATGTGACAATAATGGCATCCTGCACCAGTTCGCCACCCGGCGCGTGAGCAGTGCTATGTTCCTGACGGAAGGCCGCGTGGTCGGAAGCATCTTCCGCCACAATGCGTCCCTCATCGCCAGTGCCCGTCTTAATAACCTCCAGCAACAGACGAACACGCTCTAACGAGCGGCGCAAAAGACTGGTCGCCGCTTTATCAAGGTGCAGCACCTCATCGAGCGCATCGCCCAGCACATCCTCCATCGAGTGAGCCACCTGCGAGAGACCAGGAAAATCCATCATCGAGGCAGACCCACTGATGGTGTGCGTGCGTCGATAGGCTTCCTCTAGGCTCTCTACATCATCGGGCACCTGCTCTAGCCGTTTGAGGTTGCCCTCAATTTCGGGTAGGTAACTGCCCACCTCGTCGAGAAAGCTATCGAGTATGGCAAATTTATCGAACGAACTGGACATGCTTCCGCACCACCATTCTGGCTAGAAGTCTCAAGAACGATTGCCAAATTGATCGGGATACCCCTGCCCTTGTTGGGGATACCCCTGCTGACCACCATACGATTGCCCATTATACGACTGCCCATTATACGACTG
>CAZFWN010000026.1:0-17107 GCA_964522745.1 uncultured Ktedonobacterales bacterium | reverse complement strand
TGCCCATTATACGACTGCCCATTATACGACTGATTGGGATAGCCTTGCTGACCATTGAAGCGTGATATGCCACCAGTCATCGGCCCAGCCATCTGCTGTTGCCCGCCGGTATAGGCCGGCAAGGCCGGCAGGTTGGGCATCCCCTGGTCATCACCCGGCACCAGCCAGGTATGCGGATCAAATTGATCGGGCTGCGCCGTATTCAGCAGCGGCGGGAAGGCCCCCTCTGGCATCGCCATCGCATCGGCAGCATGCTGCTCCGGCAGTCGGAACGTCGCCACCGAGGAGCGCAACCTATCGGCCAGTTCGGCCAGGTAGCTTACACTTGAAGCCGCATCCTGCGAGGCCAGCGTCGTCTGGCGCGTAATCTCCGAAATCTGGTTCATGGCTATCGCCACAGCTTCCGACGTCTGAGCGCGCTCGTTTGCCGCTCGCGCAATCGATTCAATCATCTGTGCCTGGCGATCCACCGCGCCGTAGATCGTCTTGAGCGCCCGCCCGGCTTCGTCAGCCAACCGGGAACCGGAGACCACCTCCTGGGTACTCTCTTCCATAGCCACCACTGCATCATAGGTATCGCCCTGAATGCTTTTCACAATCGTCGCGATCTTCTTCGTCGCCTCGCTGGAGCGCTCGGCCAGCTGGCGGATTTCTTCAGCCACCACATTAAACCCGCGCGCGTGATCGCCAGCCATTGCCGATTGAATAGCCGCATTCAACGCCAGCAGATTCGTTTGATCGGCAATGTCTTCGATCAGGCGCACGATCTCGCCAATTTCCTGCGAGCGCTCGCCCAGGCGCTTAATCTTCTTGGAGGTTTCCTGCACATTCTCGCGGATATGCACCATGCCATCGATGGTCTGCACCACCGCTTGTTCGCCCTGGCGGGCGTTGCGCAGCGCTTCCAACGCGGCCTCGGCGCTCATCTGCGCGTTGCGCGCCGTACTCTGAATAAAGGTCGCCAGCGCCTCCACTGCATCAGTTGTCTGGGCGATCTGTACAGACTGCTGTTCCGAAGCCTGAGCCAATTCGGCGGAGCGATCCAGAATGCGCCGCGTAGCCGTCGTCACCTGCAACGTCGTCGCCTGTACCTGACTCACCACCTTCGCCAATTCTTCGATCATATAGTTAAACGAGTCCGCCAGCACACCCAACGTGTCGGGGGTCACCTCGGCCTGCACCCGCAGGTCGCCATCACCCACCGCGCTCACTTCTTGTAACAGCTTCTCAATCTGGGCTTGCAGATTCATTGCCTCGCGGCCCTCACTGTTCGAGGGCGAACTCTCCAGCACCGAATTGATGCTGGCAGCCAGCATCGCAAAGGCATCATCACCCACGACATCGGCACGCGCGCTCGTCCGATCACCCTCCACGCCTTCTCGGCAGACTTCCACCAGCGAAAGAATACGCGCCTGAATTTGCCGTTGCACGAGATAGCCCAAAGAGGCTACCACACCCATTGAAGCAATGGCACAGATCAGCGCAGTGATCCAGACCGACATCTGGTTATCGGGATTGGACAGACCCAGCAGCTGCACCACAATGACTCCCAGCACCAGAAACAGGAGAGCCGGGATGACAGCAGCGGCCAGCATAGTCCAGCGCATACGGGAGACAAGTGATGTCCCCTTGCCAGCATCAGGATTCATAATAAAAGCGTCCTCCTAAAGTTGAGGATAGTTTACGGCGCCGCTGCGCCACACAGCCACACAATAGAAAACAACAATAAAAAAACACTGCGCTGCTGTGTATTACCCTTCTAAACAGCCCGCAGGCATTCATCCCTGGCTTGCGCTGTGATAGCGGTGCATTTTCTCCGATAAGAGCAGCCGCTCCACATCAAGCAGAATCACCGAACGAGTCCCCACCATTGCAAGGCCACTGACATAAGGAGCAGCCCAGGCAGGAAGCGCACGCATAGCCTCATGTAATTGTATCATCTGGGGTTGGATACCGCGCATCTCGCTGATTCCATCGACCACCAGGCCAATCACCAATTCACCAATACGCCCGGCAACCAGGCGCGTGCGCGGCGAGACCGGCTGGCGGTCCAGGCCAAGAAAACTGCGCAGATCAACCACCGAAATGATCTGTCCGCGCAGATGGATCACCCCATCGATCCAATAGGCAACGTTGGGGACCAGCGTCACTTCTGGCAGGCGATCCACCGTCTGCACATGCTCGGCTTTGATGCCAAAATCCAGGCCGGCCAATGAAAAGATCAGATGCTGCTCTCCTGGGTCTTCAACCGTCTCCCCGCTGTTGGTGCCTGCCAGCGGATTAAACGTCCCATGCAACGACATCTGCCCACCAACAAAGCTGGACGAGAGCGCCGACGAGGAGAGTGGACCCGTCGGCCCGGAGAGATCGCCGCCCACCGTTCGCCTGCGCACAAACGATTCAAAGGGAATGATGGACCCATTATTCTGGTCACTCACAGCTCTGCTCCTCTGGTCTGGTTTCTTCCAGCTTCCACACGCGAACCTCCCCGGCAACCCTTCCGCGCTGCCGGAGAGGTTCGACCTCACTGCGACGGATATTACACTAATCTGCGAACGCTGGCAACCAGTTCCTCACGATTAAATGGCTTGGTGAGATAGAGATCTGCCCCCTGCTGTAAGCCCCAGCGTTTATCCAGAGGCGTGTTCTTGCTGCTCAACAAGATGATCGGAATATGCCGGCTCTGCTCCATATGTTTAATCTTCCGGCACAACTGGAAGCCATTTTGCCGGGGTAAGATAACATCCAGCACCACACATTGGGGATGCTCTGTCAACACCTTTTCTATCGCCTCATCCCCATCCACCGCTGTAATCACCTCAAAGCCGCTTTCACGCAGCGGGGTAGCGATTAACGTCAGATCAGTCCAGCTATCATCAACCACCAGAACTTTTGCGCTGGGCATCAAATGATTCCTCCTCGCTGTGGCAACGCCCTTCCAGAAGCATCACTGCCCAAGAGGGCGTCCCCACACTAACCAGCTATAAAGAGACGCTGAACGGGCCTTGCCTCAGCGGCAGGGCCTTCAACACAGCATAAAGTTCTCTTGTTTAAGAAGACTCTTAGAGGTGTGCGCCAGTAACAAACACCAGCCATTCCGGCATCCGCCTGGTACTAAACGCCTATCCCCTCCGCCGCAGCCGCGATACATTACGACCTACCTCACGTCGGCGCTCCCGCGCAGGCGCATTTGCCAGGTGCTTCTTCACCGATTGCACCAACTCCACCGAATCAAAAGGTTTGGTTAAGTATTCAGATGATCCGGCAAGCCGACCTCTGACTTTATCAAATAGCCCATCTTTCCCACTCAACATAATAATAGGGATATGTCGAAACTCCATCTTATCCCGAATAATGCGGCAAATATTATAGCCATCCATACGCGGGAGCATAATATCTAGAAGGATGAGATCAGGGTCTTCATCGGCCACCGCTGCCAGCGCGCTCAGGCCATCGCTGGCAGTAATAACGCGCATATGTTCCCGTTGCAGCGTCAACTGCACGATTTTGCGCACCGTTGGGCTATCATCCACAACCAGAACCACTGGCTCGTTTACTATCAACTCAGCCTCCTTCTCTCCCGTGCCGGCAAGACGCGCGGCTCAGCCTCAAGCTGACGCATGCGTGGATCGGACATGCCTGGATTCGTTTCGCGGGACCGCCCAGCCGGATCGGTGCGCCGGGGGCCACCCGCACCTTGACGCACAGCGGCCACCCCTCCACTCATCGGCATGCGACCAGCTTTCTCCTCAATCTCCTGCAAAAACGTCTCCCACAGATCGCTGAGGCGACGCTCAGAGCGCGAGTTGCCAATCTCCTCTTTCAAAATGTTGGCAAAAATATTGCTCATCAGCCAGCGCAGCCCCTTGGCTGCATCCCAATAGAAGTTCTGTAATTGCTCGCCCTTGACCAGCGTATTGAGCGAGAGAACCTCCTGGCAGTCCAGTTGGCCCTGCTCGAAGGTCACCGTCTCCAAAATAGCCCAACGCGCCTGCGCTTGCCCCAGCAGCGGCCCAAACAACTCTTCGATGAAGCGCACAACCTGATGGGGTCGCAACGCCCCCCGCCCGCGCAGTTGGCGGGCATAGCTACCATGATGCCGGAGCAAGCCGTTGATGCACCAGGTCATTGTCTTGATGACTGCCAGCAGCCGCTGCTCAGGAGTCGTGTGGGGGTGCTTGGTCAGTTCGTGTTGACTGGTCGTGAGGACTTTCATTAAATCGCGCTCAAGTTCAATCTCCAGCGCCTCATCCACCACCTCAATCAGTCCCAGCGTCAGCAAACGGTCCATCACCTGGGCCACGCGGGCTTCGCTGCACAGCAGCGCGTAGGCAATCCCCTGCAAGGGAAGCTGCCCATTTGCCAGACAGAGGACATTAATCTCTTCTTGCTCCAGCCCCAGCCGCAGGACATCACCGTCAAACTGTGGCATCCAGCGCGCCACCGTCGTGCGGCTCACCCCCCCCGCCGCCGCCTCATCCCATTCATCTGCTTGGCGCAAACTCTCCAGCAAGACATGATCGACATTGAGCGCCAGTTGAGTATCGTGCAGCAGATTACGATGAAACTCAAACCGCCCCTGCTGCCAGCGCAAGGCCCGGCTCAGCGCCTGAATCACCCCATACTCCAGCCATTGCGTCATCTCCTCCTCGCTGATAATGCCATAATCGACCAGCACCTCCAGCATCCCAGGCGAATTGGGGCCAACAGCTTGCCGAATCTCAGCCGCCGTCGTCTGCTCGATCCTGCCAAGCAGCCGCATTACTTCCAACAGATTGGGATGGTGGCTAAAGTTATCCTCCAGCGCGGCAATATGCCCTTTGTTCAGATAAAGCGAGAGAGTTTCCTGGCCGGACTTCACCATCAACGTTCCGGTCTTGCCACTCAAGGCGAGCATTTTCAACGTGGCTTGTAAGCCCAGTGTTTCCAGATCACCGTCCAGAATTCTCCCTTGCTGTTGCATTTCATGCTCCTCTTACCGTCTGGAGAAACTGGAAGCGCCGGGAAAAACCCTGTTTCGCCTTCCAGAACATCAAGACCTCAAGACCAGGCGGAAGAAGCCTCAAATGATGGTTCTGCCTCTTCACACCTTGCGCGCTAGGATCCCACCTGGAGAGAGCCGCGTGATCCTTCAGCCAGCTTCATGTCCAGCACCCGTTCAACAGCCGCCAGCAACTCAGCAGAGCGCAGCGGTTTCTTAATCACCGCCAGCGAGGGCAGTGTAAACGCTTCGGCGCTTATCTCCACGCCAGCCAGCGCGCTCAGCACCACTACCGGCAGGCGCTCGGCCTGTGGCCTGGCCCGCAAGCAGCGCAGCACTTGATAGCCATTCATACGCGGCATCATCATATCCATTACCAGGCACTGTGGCGCCCAATCCAGACACTGTTCCAGCACCTCAATACCATCGTGTGCTGCGCGCGCCAGATAGCGCCCATCCCTGGCAAGCATAGCGCAGGCCAGTTCGGTCAGCCGGCTGTCATCGTCGGCCACCAGCACCCGCACCGGCTCATCAGCCGTCGGCGTTTGGGAGGGGGCTGATGCTTCACCATGAAGCACCCGTTCCAACGTCATAAGATACCCCCGCAGCACGCCCATGTCAAATGGCTTCGGCACAAACAGCACCGCCCCCAAAGACTCCAACGTCTTCCGCCGCAACGCCTGGCTCCCCAGCGCCACCGTCAAGCGGGCCGGAGGACGGACCAGCACGCCTGGCAAGCCACCTTGTCCCTCGTCAGGGGAAAGCTCATCTTCAACCCCATCCAGATCAACCAGTAAGAGATCAACTGGAACAGCGGGCATTCCTTCCATGCCGCTCTCCCAGATCGATGCCCCATAGCTCCAGCGGCACAGATTGCGCACCAGCACCTCATTCAGCCGCCGGTCCATCCCCATCACGAGAATACGCAATGGCTCTCGCATCCCTGTCATCGTATGCCTCAACTTCCTTGGGATACAGTCCACATCGACCTCTGCTCAGCGCGAACGAAAGACATAGCCCACACCAGGCACCGTAAGAAGATAGCGTGGATGAGAAGGGTCTTGCTCAATCTTGCGCCGCACCTGGCGAACAAAAACGCGCAAATAATCCGTCTCATCCCCATACTCTGGCCCCCAGATCGTTTTCACCAGCGCCCGATGCGTCAAGACCCGGCCAGGAGCCGCCAGTAACTGATACAATAACTCAAATTCTTTCGGCGTCAGACGCACCTGCCGGGCGCCCGCCATCACTCGATGGCTCGCCACATCCATCACCAGATAGCCATCATCGCTGCTCAAGCGCAGCGCATCTTCTGATTTCTCTTCGGCCTGCCGCCCCACACTGCGGCGCAGGCACACGCGCACCCGCGCCAGCAACTCGTCGTAACCAAATGGCTTCGTCAAATAATCATCGGCGCCCAGGTCCAGCGCGTGGACTTTATAGCGCTCCTCGCCACGCGCGCTCACCACGATAATTGGCGCCTCCGACCACTGCCGCAGTTCTCGGCACACCGCCATACCATCCATCCCCGGCATCGACAGGTCCAACAGGATCAGGTCAGGCTGCTTCTGGTGCGCCAGTTCCAAGCCCTCCAGACCACTCGCCGCTATCAACACCTCATAACCGCTGGCTGTGAGAATTCGCCGCAGCAACCGCAGGATCGGCGCCTCATCATCTACCACCAAAATCCGCTTCTTTGCCCCAGGCTGGCTGGCCGGCTGGATACCACCTGGCAGACCATCAGCCTCAAACGCGGCAACTCCCTTATCAGCCTCCCCCTCCCCAGGAGCAGCGGGCACGTGTTCGGTAAGAGCATCTTGTTCAATCAACATGAGCGGTTTTCTTCTGCCCCTCCCAGGTATCTACAGATGCTGCCTTGCCCAACGCCTCGCGCTCCCGGTCCGGCGCGTTTTCCGGCTGCTCTGTCGGCGCTCGCTGCTCATGCGTATCGGTTCCATTCAGCGGCTCAGGAGGCTCAGGAGACTCAAGAGGCAGCGTAAATAAAAAGCGCGACCCTCCTTTGGATCGCGGCTCAACCCAGATGCGTCCGCCATGCGCCAGAACGATACCCTGGCAGATCGCCAGCCCCAGCCCGGAGCTTCCGGCCAGAGACGGCAGATGCCGCTCGCTCATACGCCCTTCAGCCTCCGTCCCCCCCCGACGCTCCTGTGACGCGCAAGCCCTGCGCGGCTTCACCCGATAAAACTTCTCAAAGATGCGCTCGCGCTCTTCTGGCGCAATCCCAACGCCCTCATCGAGAACACTGACCCAAACCTCAGCCCCGCGTGTCTCCGCAACAACCGTAATCTCTGTTCCCTCTGGCGAATACTTGACCGCATTCTCGACCAGATTACTCAGCACCCGGTCAAGTTGCATAAAATCCGCCTGCACCAGTGGTAGCGTGCCACTCAGCTCACAGACCACCCGATGATAGCGCGTCACCTTTTGCAGCCGGTCCAGCACGGTATGGATAATCTCAGCCAGATCACACCACTCCGTTTGCAGCCGCAGCGCGCCTCCTTGAATCCGCGACATCTCTAAAAGCGCGCTGACCAGCGTTGTCAGGCGATCCGTTTCTTCGTTAATATCTTCCAGCGTCTCACGGCGCAGCGCCTCATCCCAGACCAATTCCTCTTGCAGCAGCCCGGTAACGGCTGCCTTGATGGCAGTCAGCGGTGTTCGGAGATCGTGAGAAACCGAGGAGAGCAGGCCGTTTTCCAACGTCCCTTCCTTCACTACTGGGGTTATATCGCGGAGGAAGAGCGCGTAGCCGAGCAGCGCGCTGTCGTCCATCTGGAGCGGATAGCAAGCCAACGTATAGGACTGCTCTTGTTCAGAGAGGCTTTTGTCATCGGCCAGGCAGGTAAAGCGGAGAGGCCGGCGCCCAACCAGCGCCGCCAGATCATCCAGGTTGGCCGGCGCTGGCCCGTATTCATCCACCAGGCGGCTATGCTTGAATAGACGGACAAGATACTCGCCAACTGAGAACGAACTGGCCGCTTTCGTTGTGCTGCCGCACAGCGCTGCCGCCAGTTCGTTGACAAAGCAGCAGCGCCCAGCCGGGTCGGTGACCACCAGCCCCTCACAACCTGCTTCAGCCAGCCGCTCCAGCCACGAAAGCTGCTGAGCAAGCGCATGAACCGTTCCTTCAGCAGCAGGACTGGTCGCTGATGGCTGCATCACGTCGTTCCCCTTTCGGGCTACAGGTCACACGCCCTATCGAGCAGGCACGTCTCTCGATTCAACACACAGAACTGCCTGCCAAAGCGCACCAGAATGGGTCACGCACAGTATAGCACGCCGCGCAAGGGGACCGGCAACCAAAACATGACATTACCATCATCTCGTGATGAACGCTCATTGCTCCGCTGAGGCATCCCGCACACCCGCCGGCCAGCGCACATCCGGGCGGTAATCATAGAGCGTGGCGCCAATAAAACCCAGCACATCCGCGCGATCCTGGGGCGAATGCACAAGGTCCAGGTGATCCGTCTCCAGCCGCACCAGCGGGCAGCGATCAAAGCTCGCCGCCCATTCCTCATAGCGCTGATTCAACTGCTCCACATAGCCGACATCGATCTGCGCCTCAAACGAGCGCCCGCGCCTGGCAATGCGCTGTTGCAGCCTCTCCGTCGAAGCCGCCAGATAAAGAACCAGATCAGGCGGTGGCAAGCCCCGGCACAGTTCCTCATACAACTCCGCATAGAGGTGATAATCCTCATCTGACATCTGGCCGCGCAGATAGAGGTTGCGCGCCCAGATCTCGGCATCCTCGTAGATCGTGCGATCCTGCACCGCCGTCGCCTCGCTGGCCGCCAACTGGCGATGCTGCTCGGAGCGCTTCACTAGAAAGAACAGTTGCGAATGAAAACCCCAGGCACGCATATCTGCATAAAAGCGGGCCAGATAGGGATTCTCCTCGGCCAGTTCATACTGGGCGGCAAAGCCGGTCACTCGGCTCACCAGTTCCACCAGCGTAGTCTTCCCAACGCCCAGATTCCCCGCGATTGCCAGAAACGCCCCGCGCTCCACTGTCGCCAGGGAAGGCGCCTCGTTGAGCGCCAGATAGGATGAGTGATGCACGCGCAAACTCCTCAACATAATGCTGAATGATCTATCAACCCTTCCGCAAAGAGCGGGCCGATTCAACAAACGAACAGACGCCCCACAGAGTATCGCGGAAACATAACTATTCCAGACAAAGAACCCACATCTATGGAACCTTTCTCCACAGAACGAGGAGATAAGGAAAAGCCTGACGCCTCTCCTTATCTCCTCATTCCAGCTCATGTTCGAGGCTTCACCTACCTCATTAGCACTCGCTATACCCGCAGGAGTAACACTTCTTGCAGCCTTCCTCGTAGACCAGCGTGCTGCATCCACACTGCGGGCAGAGGTTGCCCGTCACGCGATAGGATGCGGCTGACTCCTTGGGCAGCAGCGCACCACCACCCACGCCATTGGCAAAGCCATTCGCCTTGCCGTTTGGCGCAGCCGGCGGCTGCTCTGCCTCCAGAAGATGCTGCGGCGTTTCAGCCGCAGATGCCGATGTTGCCGGCGCGGCAGACGCAGCGGCCTGCTGCTCAAGCTGCTGCTCCAGATGAAGCTCCAGTGCCCGCGCCACCGCATCCGGCAGCGAGCGAACCTGCTCAGGACCAAAGCCCACTGCCCGGCTGCCGCCGATGCCCCGCAGCTGATCAACAATCTCCCGCGCGCGCTCGGTAGGCGAAAGTGGGCTGGCAACACGCAGGTGAATGGAGATCAGCCGGCCCAGCGCCTCGGCCAGCGCGGAAATATCGCTGCCGGCCTTACCAACATTGAGAAACACCTCCAGCAGCCCATCCTGATCGCTGTTCAGCGTAATATTCACCTTGCCCTCTGGCGCGCGCACCTGTCGCGTGTAGCCAGAGACCACCGGCGGACGGCGCTGGATGCCACCCGTCACCCCGTTGCCATCTCCGCGATAGATGTGCATCGGCGCAGCCGTCGCCTCGCGCAGCGCCACCTCCTTTGTTTCCACAGCGGGGTCGCTTTCAGCGGTCGCGCGCGGCGCCGTCTCCGCGCCACCCGCTGTCGTCACCTGCTGCGTCTTTCCGCCCTCTTTCACGCCCACATTCAACACCTGCTCGCCCTTGCTGCCATCGCGGAAGATCGTAATGCCCAGGCAGCCCAGATTCCACGCCAGCAGATACGCCTGCTCTACATCCCTCAGAGTAGCACTGTTCGGCAGGTTAATCGTCTTGCTGATAGAGTTATTTACACCCTTTTGGAAGGCCGCCTGCATACGGATATGCCAATCCGGCGCGATCTCGTGTGCCGTCACAAAGCGTTGCAGCGCCGGATGCTTCTCGGCAGGATGCCCATGCAGCGCGCCATGCTCCTTCACAAACGTCAGCACGTCCTCTTTGTCTTCAATATCGCTCTCCTCCAGCGCTCGGCGGAAGAACGGGTTGACAAAGTCCAGCACGCGATACGACCCATCTGGCTGCTTCACTCGATGCTGGAAGGCCAGCGCGAAGATCGGCTCAATTCCCGAAGAGCAATCCGCCAGGATGCTGATCGAGCCGGTGGGCGCCACCGTCGTGCGCGTCGAGTTACGCAGCGGCAGCCCATCCTTGTAGATGCTGCGCGCAAAGTTCGGGAAGGCGCCGCGCTCCTCGGCCAGCTTCTCAGACTCTTCCGTCGAAACGCGCTCAATAAAACGCATCACCTCGTCGCCCAGCGCGATTGCCTCATCGCTATCATAGCGGATGTGCATCTCAAAGAGCATCTCGGCCCAGCCCATCACCCCCAGACCGATGCGCCGGTTGGCCTGCACCTTCTCGCGCACCTGTGGCAGCGGGAACGGATTGATCTCGATCACATCATCCAAAAACCGTGTGCAGAGCCGCGTCGCCTCGCCCAGCGCCGCGTAATCCACCGTGCCATCCCTCACAAACAACCCTAAATTGATTGACCCCAAGTTACATGCGTCATATGGACCAAGCCACTGTTCACCACATGGATTTGTACTTTCCAATAACTCGATTTCAGGTGTGGGATTGGCAGTCGATATATTAGCTCGATCAATGAACACCAGGCCGGGGTCGCCGGTAGCCCAGGCGGCTGAGACGATGCGGTCCATCACCTCGCGGGCGCGTAATCGCTTGACCACCTTTTTGGTATGCGGCGAGACCAGATCATATTCCTCATCAGCCTCAAGCGCGCGCATAAACTCATCGGTGATTGCCACCGAGATATTGAAGTTGGTAATCGAGCCGTCGCGCTTGCAGTCTATGAACTCCAGGATGTCCGGGTGGTCAACACGGAGGATCCCCATGTTTGCACCACGTCGGCTGCCTCCTTGCTTGACAGCATCGGTTGCTTGATCGAAGATACGCATAAAGCTAACCGGCCCAGAGGCGACGCCGTGCGTAGTCGAGACGGTACTCCCTTTCGGGCGCAGGCGCGAGAACGAGAAACCAGTGTTATGAATTGCTGTCAGGCCATTCGTGCCTGCCAGGTAGGTGCTATGGCCGGCCACAGTGAAATCATAGAAGGGAATACTCTCGCTCGGCGCATCAACCTTCTCAACCGTCGTTGCACCATATGCTAACTGTTCAAGCATATCTAGCCGCGACTGATATGTCCCAGCCACCAGAGGACGTAGAGCAGCCGTTACCTGCCGTAGCTTTTCCGTGCTGACTCCTAAGCCTTCCTTCCAGCGATGCAACCAGGCTTCCACATCACCTATACGCATGGGCTGGCGATGAATTTCTGTTGTATTGGTAACAAGCCCAATGCTTTGCAGGATGTCCTCAACCGCCGAGAAGGGAACAGGCAACCTGGGTGCCGTTGCATGTTCGTGAGCGCCGCGTATCTCAGCTAATCTTGAAGCTTTGAGAGGGTCTTTCAGGTATGGCCCAATCACTTCGCGCAGATCAGCAACCAAAGGCTCACCAGCCAGCTTGACCTCGTAGACTACTGTGCGTCCCTTGCCTTGTGGGTCACGGGTACGAAGAGCAGGTGCAAGCCCTAACAAGCTGCACAGTGTATGAACCTTGCTGGCGAGATGCCTCGATTGAGTAGTAAAGGTTACTCGGTCACGGCTAGCATCCACATGCCCATCTGAGTCTACCAACCCGGCAAGGAACGCACCAACCACTGTCAGCAGCGATTTAGCAACCATTTCAGGGAAAGGAAGCTCAATCTTTGGGCCGGGATTGATGGCAAGAAGTTGGCAGAATTGTTTAATAAATCGCTGGTCTGTTGTATTCAAGGAGTAGAGACCACGAGTATCTTGCTGAATATTCAGACGTACATTGAAGCGCCGGGCCAGAATATCCTTTGCCCATTCCAGCGAAGCAGTACGCCCATCAAACAACCGCCAACGCAGTTTTTCTTGTCGAGGCTCGCTCTCTGGCACTTTAGCCCAGCCAAGCGATCCATCGCCTAGATAGTATCCAAGAAGCCAGGCAATCTCCTCATCTAAGCGCACACCTGCAACGTCCCTATACTCGTTATGCAGCCAACGCTGGCGCACCGAGGCATTAGGCGTAGGAAGAATATCACCAATACGAAGCTCATCGGCCCGGCGCTCAACGAATCTGGTGCCGTCAAACACCATGAAAGGATGCCAGCGGCTTGTCGTGACCTCTAACCCATTAGCAGCGCGCACACGCACTTGATCGGCTAGCGGCACGTCATAGCGCCAGAGATGGGTTACTTGAGCTGATTCATAGCTTCCATCTTCGGGATTAAGCGCCATTGTTTGGATGTTCAGATCGCGCACATCCATGATTGCATGATCGCCATGCTCTTCTTCAACTTTCCCACTGGTCTGCACGCGCTTGTAAAGCGTCGCTATCGACTCAACGCCACAGAAGGTTGTAAAGATATGTGCGTCACCAGAGATACAACCGCCTCCGCTCTGGTGAATCAATGCGGCATGCTTGATGCCATCGAAGATACCCGATAGGCTATCTTCTACCGGCACCACATAGCAGGCGGAAAGTTGCAGATTGTTGCCCTTGCCGGCATTCATCAGTGTCGGGCTGTTAGGCAAAAACTGATGCGAAGCCATCAAATTGTAGAAGGCTTCTGTCATCTCTTGCGAGGTGCGACCAGATTTTTCTGTCCACTGATCTTCCGGGGCCGCCACCGCTCGCGCCACGCGCCAGCACAGTTCGTCGGGCGTCTCAGTGGGACGCCCCTGCTCGTCTTTCATCACATAGCGCTCGTTCAGCACCCGCACTGCCGACTCCGACCAGATGCTAGGTGCGCGCCGCTGGGCCTCTTGCCTGGCTCCAGCCTCGGCGCCAGTCTTCTTCTCTTTCACCGCTCTACGCCTTTCTCCTCTATGGCCGCTTGAGCGCGACCAGATTCCACGCCTGAACAATGTTTCTAGTATTTTTGCTGACGTATGCTAGTATAACACAATATATTGATTTTTCAAGAGGGTAAAGCACCATATTTAGTAATTTTGCCAAAATTGATCTCGCAAATGCCGTGCCGAAAGTGGCAACGAGCAAGAGAAAGTACGCAGCCCTTCTGCAAAAATGAAGGCTAACGCTTGCCTCTCAATCACCCTGCCGCGCCTCGCGCTCGGCCCAGCGACCCGCCCACTCATGCAGCGGGGCCAACGCCTGAAACAACTCTCCCCCCTCCGCTGTCAAACCGTAGTTCCCCTGCTCATCCTGAGCAACAATGCCTGCCTCTTGCAACTCCAGCAACCGCTGGCTCAACACGCTGGGGGACATCCCATCGCACGCTTCTTGCAGCGCTCGAAAGCCTAGACTCCGCGCATGCAGTTCCCAGATGATGCGCAGCGCCCAGCGCCGGCCCAGCAGGTCAAGCAATGCCATGATCGGGCGGCCCGTGCGTGAGCCGCGAGCAGGCCGTCCAGGTTTTGGTGTCGTCATCATGCGCCCCTTGTGCTTCGATTTTCGTAGTGATATACTGGCGAGTGCTACTAATTTCGTATCGCTCGCCAGGAATCTCTCCTTTCTGGACAGTATACCTGGAGGGCAGAACCGGCTGCGCTCGTTAGCAGCCGATGTTTTGGAGGAACCGGCTATGAACTCAACCACTTCGGTGCCCCGCATTCAACCGCTTGAGCCACCTTACGAGCCAGCAGTCGCCGCCGCCCTGGCAAAGTGGATGCCGCCCGGCGCCCCGGTCGAGCCGCTCACGCTCTTTCGCACCCTGCTGCGCAACCAACAGCTCAGCGACCGCATGCGCCCGCTTGGCGCAGCCCTCCTGGCGCATGGGTCCATCGCTCCCCAGGAACGCGAGATCGTCATTGATCGCGTCTGTGCGCGCTGTGGCTGCGCCTATGAGTGGGGCGTGCATGTCACCTCATTTGGGCAGGCCAGCGGCCTCTCGCCAGAGCAATTGCAGGCAACGGTGACACAATCCGCCCAATGGCAGGGCTGGTCCGAACGCGAAGCGCTGCTCATCCAATTCGTCGATGAACTGCACGAGACGGCAACGGTCTCCGATGCCCTTTGGGAGCGCCTGCTCGCGCAGTGGAGCGAGCCACAACTCATCGAACTGTTGGTGCTGGCCGGCTGGTATCACGTCATCTCTTTTGTCGCCAACGCGGCGCGGGTTGGCGCTGAGGAATGGGCGGCGCCCTTTCCACCCACATCATAGCAAAGAGGAGCAAGCGCCTGATCTAGCGGGCAGGCAAATCAACACGCTCCCCTGGCAGATCATCCTCTGCCGGGGGAGCGTCATTGAGCGTGTTCTCCCAAGCATTGCGTGCGCGGAAGGGTGAGAGCAGCCATCTCACCCGCTCGCGCCGCGCCACATGGGTGCGCCAGCGCAGCAAGTCCAGGCCATCAATTAACTGGATACCCTCCTGCTCGGCCCACTCTTTCGCGGCGGGGGTAAAGAAGCTGGTGGTCACAAAATAGCCCTCGTGGGCAAAGTGGTGGCGCAGCGCGCCAGAAAACTGCTGTAATTCAGGCGAGCCAACGGTATGCTGCGAGGCATAGCGCTTGCACTGCACCAGCGCCAGATCGCCCTCGCGCCTGCTCCAGCCGCGCCCAGGGCGGCACAGCAGAATGTCTACCCCGCCATCGCCGCTGCGCTCGGTATACTGGACGCCATAGCCCTCCAGTTCAAAAAGCTGCCCAATGTAGCGCTCAAACGCCAGCGGATCCATTGTTTGCAGGTCGTGCAGCGTGCCGCGCTGGTCATAGTAGCGCGCCAGGTCGGCGCGGCGAGGATGCCGCCCGCGCAGCCCCGGCGGCGGCAGGCGATAGGTCCAGTAAAACACCCCGGCGGCAGCCAGCGAGCCAAGTAGCAACGCGCTGATCCACAGCGCGGCAGCAGCCTGAGGATGCCCCTGGAACCACAGCAGCACGCGCCATATGGCCCAGGCCAGCACCGCCAGCAGCAGCACCGCCAGCGCCAGCACCGCCAGCGCCTTCTGCGCCAGCAGGTGCAGCCGGCTGCGCGGCGAGCGGCGTGTGCTTTTTCTCCGGCGGCGCTGGGGTGCGCGGCTAGTCGTCCGGCTCATCGCCTTGTCTCTCCTTCATCGTGACCGCAACGTCCACAAGCCAGCATACTTGCAAGCCCTATACCGTCGTATCGATCAGATGAACCAGGATGGCAATGATAGATAAGGCGCAGCGACCCTATGGCACAGCGGAAGATGCCGGTTCCGGCGAGAGAATCACTACCGGAATCACGCGGGGATTGCCGCGTTGGTAGGAAGCAAAGTACGGCCATACTTTCACAAGCTGCTGCCACAGCCGCTCGCGCTCCTCACTTGTCGCATCGCGGGCGCTGACCGCCAGGCGTCTGCGCCCGTCCTGGAGGGATGCGAGGGGATGGTCCTGAAGATTGAGATACCAGCCGGGGTGAGAGGGCGCGCCGAAATTGGAGGCAACCACCACATAGCGCTCGCCATCGCGGATGAACAGCAGCGTATGCGTGCGCGTTTTGCCAGTCTTGCGCCCGGTGGTCGTCAGCAGCAGCATCTGGAACTTCCCCTGCCTGCGTCCCAGGCGCCCGGCAGAAAGCCGGTAGACCAGCTTCGTCAGCCGGTCAACGGTCCTCATAAAGCTGTGTCGCACCCACAAACTCTTCATACGTCTCTCCGCATAAGAACAATCTATCATGGTTGCCTCTTTCCGACTATAATAGCACCCAAAGAGTAAGAAAAGGGGAACGCGATGAGAGTGCTGTTGACAGGCGCTTCAGGCCATCTTGGTGGGCCGGCGCTGCGAGAGTTGCTGCGACAGGGGCATATCGTGCGCTGCATGGTCCGTCGAAAGCGCGACGCGCGCCGGCTTATGCGCCAGGGCAAAGCTGGTCAGGTTGAGATCGCGCTGGGCGATATGCGCGATGCCGAGGCTGTTCAGGCCGCTGTTGCCGGCCAGGACTCTGTGATTCATCTCGCAGCAGTGCTGCCGCCGGTGAGCGATCAGCACCCGGAACTGGCCCGCGCCGTCAATGTCGGCGGCACGCAGCAGCTTATCGCGGCTATGCAAGCACAGCCTCAGCCTCCCAAATTGCTTTACATTTCAAGCATCGCGCTCTTTGGCAATACCCAGGCGCTGCCGCCCCCGCGTCGTGTCGGCGATCCCATCCAGCCGATGGACCCCTACAGCCAGCACAAAGCGGAGTGCGAAACGCTGGTGGCGGCATCGGGGCTGACCTGGGCGATCCTTCGGCTGACGGCTGTACCTCGCTTCGTCGAGGGGTTCAATCCCTTGCGCATTCGCGCCATGTTCACCGTTCCGTTGACGGACCGCGTGGAGATGATTCATCCCTATGACGCCGCCCTCGCGCTGGCGAACGCCGTCAAATCTCAAGAGGTCTGGGGCAAAACGCTGATTATCGCTGGCGGCCCACGCTGCCGCATGCTGATGCGCGACTACTACCAGAGCTACCTCGAAGCCGCCGGTATTGGCATGCTGCCTGCCAACCGTTTTGCCACGACGTCTTATCATCTGGACTGGTACGATACGGACGAAAGCCAGGCGCTGCTGCACTATCAGCGCTATTCTTCTGAGGAGTTCTTTCGTGAGTCCCGACGTCAAATGACCCTGCTGCGCTGGGCATCGACAGCGTTTCGCCCGCTCGTGCGGCGCATCATGCTCCATTATGCCCCGCCGCCAGATCAGAAGGGCATCC
>CAZFWN010000025.1:33074-45557 GCA_964522745.1 uncultured Ktedonobacterales bacterium | reverse complement strand
TGTTGCCAACGCTATCCAGCGCGTCGGTGACCACGCGCACTTCCTCTGGCGCGCCACTCATCTCGACGATGCCGCCGGCGTTATCGGTGATCGGGCCAAAGCTGTCCATCGCCAGGATATAGGCAGCGCTCATCAGCATGCCCATTGTGGCGGCGGCAGTGGCGTAGATGCCGCCGGTGCTGATAATACTGTGTGTCTGGCTGGGGATGCCCGCCAACGTGCCGATAAAGTAGGCGAGACCAAGCGAGGCGCAGATCGCCAGCACCGGCAGGGCGGTGTTCTCGAAGCCGACGGCCAGGCCGGCGATGATGTTGGTGGCCGGGCCGGTCTTGCTGGCCTCGGCGATCTCGCGCACGGGACGCCACCTGCCGGAGGTGTAGTATTGGGTGATGTAGACGAAGGCAATGCTGTTGAGGATACCAACGATGCCAGCGGCGGCGAAGTAGTACCACTTATCACCCAGCAGCGCGTAGCTGGCGCCGACCATGCCGATGACGGCAAAGGCCGCCGTGACATAGTAGCCGACGTTCAGCCTGCCCATCGCAATCGCGCCTGCATCTCTGCTGCTGTCGGTGCCTGGCTCACGCAGGCCGGTGGCGCGCACGGCAAACAGCCCAATCAGCGAGGCGATGATGCCAAGGCCAACGACCACCAGCGGGAAGATAATCCAGCCAACGTTGGTGCGGCCCAGGCTCTCGTAGACCGAGGCGCCCAGGATCATCGCGCCAATGTTTTCAGCGGCGGTAGACTCAAAGAGGTCCGCGCCGCGCCCTGCGCAGTCGCCGACGTTGTCGCCCACCAGATCGGCAATCACGGCGGGGTTGCGCGGGTCGTCTTCGGGCATGTCTTTCTCGACCTTGCCGACCAGATCGGCGCCCACATCGGCGGCCTTAGTGTAGATACCGCCGCCAAGCTGGGCGAAGAGGGCGACAAAGCTGGCCCCAAAACCGAAGCCGACGATCAACACCGGCGTATTATCAACGTTCTGTGGGCCAATCGCACTGTAAATAATGTAAACGAGCGTGACACCGAGCAAGCTGAGCGCGATGACCAGAAAGCCGGTGACGGCGCCCCCGCGCAGGCCGACCAGCAATGCCTGGCCCAGCCCCCGGCTGGCGGCGCTGGCGACGCGGCTGTTGGAGCGCACGGCGACATTCATGCCGACCAACCCGGAGAGGGCGGAGCAGCTTGCGCCGATCAGGAACGCAATAGTGGTGCGCCATGCGATGCCAAACGGGGTGACGCCTCCAACGGCATTGGCATTGCCGCTCAGGATGGCGAGCAGCCCACCAACAACAATGGCGCCGACAATGGCGAGGACGCCGATGGTGATGTACTGGCGCTTGAGAAATGCCTGGGCGCCCTGGAAGATTGCGCGTGCAACCTTCTGCATCGCCTCATTGCCCTGATCCTGGCTGAGAATCCAGCGGACCAGACCGAAGGCGACGAGAATTGCCACCACACTGGCGGCAATGGGGACAGCGATGTAACCGTTCACGTGAAACTTTGCCCTCCTCAAATGGAAATAACAACGCTGCGCTGCGTTGGTGCAGGGCCGCGCGAACACGGTGTCCTTGCCATGCTGCCACCGCCGCCGGATAAAACGAGGGGAAGAGAGCTTGCGGTGTCGCCTGGGGGGACGGTGTGGTCACGTAGAAGCCACCTACGTGCCCTCGCGGTTCTCTCAGACGTTGGATTTCGCCTTTAAGTGTAACATAGTGTTTGCGAATTTGACAAGTTGTTGCCCGCTAACAGCGGCTCCTCTTTGACTGAAAATGTGCTTCCCGTTTGCGTTTGCTGCAAACGGGTAGTGTCATTGCTTATCCTCATCTGATTGGCTGAGTTTGCAAGAAATATGCCTTGCGTTATAGCAAGCGCTATGCCACGATGCTGGCGGTCCTCTGCTAGTGCTGCGCTGCTTGCGCGAGAAACTCGACCAGCGCGCGCAGTTCATGGCGCGCCTGCGCCCCAGCCTCGCTCCAGGCGATAGTATCGAGCGCCTGCCGGGCAGTGGCGATGGCGGCTGCGAGGCGTTCCTGGCAGCGCTCTCGGATGCCAGCCTCGTCAAAAATGGCAAGCACCTCGGCCACCTGCCCATCGCTGGCCGGACCCTCTTCATCATAGATCGCGTGCAGGCGTTCCTGCTGAGCGGGCGCGCCGGTCTCCAGCGCTTCAAGCACGGGCAGGCTCATCTTCTTGCGGCGGATGTCTCCAGCGGCGGCCTTGCCTAGCTCATGTTCGGCGGCCCACACGCCCAGCAGATCGTCGCGCAGTTGGAAGGCCAGACCGAGCGAGCGGCCAAATGAGGCTAGCTGCGCAATCTGCGCGGCATCGCTGGTGGCAAGGCGGGCGCCCATCTCGCTCGCGCACTGCATCAGAGAAGCCGTCTTGCGGCTAATCATGTCGAGATAGAGGGCAACCGTAATCGCTCTCTGGCGCTCGAAGCTCATATCGAGATGCTGGCCTTCGCACAGTTCCAGGCAGGCGCGATCAAAGAGCCGGGCCAGGGTAAGGATGGTCGAGGCATCGATGCCGGTGTTTGCCAGTTCCCAGAGAGCCAGGCGAGCCACGCAGAAGAGGCCATCGCCGGTGTTGATGGCCTGGGACTGGCCCCAGAGCTTCCAGAGGGTTGGGCGATGACGGCGCAGTGGGTCGCCATCCTCGATGTCATCGTGAATGAGCGAGAAGTTATGCACCAGTTCAATGGCGGCGGCGGCTGGAAGAATCTGCTCAAGCTGGTAGGGCGGCTGCGCGCCGGCAATCAGGTGATCGGGGAGGCAGACTTGATGGGCCAGCAGCAGCAGCGTGGGACGCAGCAGCTTGCCAGGATTACCTTCAGCCGGGCTAAGATCGGGATGCGCCCAGCCGAGGTGATAGCGCATCTGGCCGTAAAAAGCGGCAAGCTGGTCGATCTGAGCATCAGCCTGAGAGTGTGCTAAAAAGCTCCGCATTTGCCTGTCTATCAGCAGACGGTATTTGCTCAGGATGGTTTCTATATTGACAGCAACGGCCATAGCACCGCCCAATCTACGCTTGTGTTAGTGATGGAACCAGAAAAAGAAGCCCAGCGCGACGGTCAGGCCAGCGACGGTCCAGCCTGCCAGGCCGTTGAGTCCCTGGAAGTGCCGCAGTGGCGAACAGAGGTCGCAGTAGCGGATGGTGTAGTGATAGCGGTTGCTCGCCATGCCATCGCGCTCAATGACCATGCGCGGCACCTTGCGCCGGGTATGATGCTCATCGCAAATATAGCGCTTACACCCGTTGCAGCGAAACTCATCAAAATAGTGAGCGACGGCATTTGACGACCATTGTGTCGGGCGTACCGGCTCACCGCAGACATAGCAGACATAGCGCGCGGCGTGGCGCTCCTGGCGCTCGCTGCACGGCGTATGCTGATTGAGCGGAAAATGCTGGATGCAGAGCCGGTGATGGCAATCGGGGCACCGCCCGGCAGATGGTTGCTCACAGATGTAGCAGGTCTGCTCAGTGTATTGCTGGAACATCAGGTGTACCGCCTGGTCGTAGAGTGTTGGCCTTGCGCCATACCAGGATTATAGCCTGCTGGCAGGTGCAGGTCAACAGATAGGATGACGTACCAGGCGCTCTCAGGGGCGCGTACCGGAACGTCTCCTTTATTATAGAGCAGATGCCTCAGCCTTTGCCAGAGAGGAACCTTATGGGTTCCATCCAAAATGGAAGGCGAGAAGGGAACGCCCTCCCTGTACCGCTGGCTTCCAGCCGGCGAACTGAACGCGCCGGCTGGAAGCCAGCGGTACAAGTGGTGTAACCTACAACCGGCTGAGGGTGACGTCTACCTCGTGACCTCCAAGTCTGGCCGGCGCGATGGTATCGCTGTACGCGCCGTTCGCGCTCTCTGCACCCGGCTTGTTCGTCAGCACGACCAGATCACGCGCCAGCGTCTCATCCTTGATGTAGTCTGCATAGCGATTGAGTACCTCCGCCAGTTCAGCATCGGTGATCAGCCGGACGTTGATCGACTCTTCGATAGAGAAATCAGCCTTCTTGCGCATATCTTGCAGATAGTGCGTCAGATCGCGTACCAGCCCCTCCTCGACGAGTTCGGGTGTCAGTGTGGTCTCGATGGCTGCCACATAGCCAGCCTCTTCTGCCGCGACATAGCCAGCTTGCGCCGTAGCGACAGCCTCCAGTTCCTCCTGGGCCAGTGTGACCTCCTGGCCGTTGACGCTGAGGGTCAGTTGGCCCTCGGCGCGCAAGCGGCGCACCGCGTCGGCGGGATCGAGTTTGCTGATCTCGCCCAGCAGTGGTTTCATCAGCGCGCCATATTTCGGACCCAGCACGCTGATACGCGGCTTGAGCGTGTAGACCAGCATATCGCTCTCGTCCGGCAAGAAGTCCAGGCGCTTGATATTCAATTCTTCAAGTACCTGCCCTGCCAGGCGCGCCAGACTAGCGCGCTCATCGTCGGTGGTCACGCGGGCGTAGAGAACCGAGAGCGGCTGACGCACGCGAATCTGCGCTTTCTCGCGCGCTGCGCGGCCTAGATTGACCATACGCATGACCAGCGCGGTTTCACGCGCCAGCCGCTCATCAACTAGCGCCGGGTCCGCGACAGGCCAGTCACACAGATGGACACTTTCTGGCGCGTTCTGGTTCACACTGCACACCAGATTCTGATACAGCGCATCGGCCAGGAACGGCGTAAAGGGCGCGAGCAGCTTGACGACAGTGACCAGGCACTCGTAGAGCGTGAGATAGGCGGCCACCTTATCGCCGTCCTCCTCGCTCTTCCAGAAACGCCGCCGGCTGCGCCGCACATACCAGTTGGAGAGGTTCTCCAGGAAAAGCGCAATCGCCTCCGCCGGCTTCTCGGTATCGTAGAGGTCTAGCCCCCTGGTGACCTCGCTGATGGTTCGCTGGAGTTCAGAGAGTACCCAGCGGTCCAGATCGCTGCGCTCGGCAGACGGCAGGCTGCGCCTGGTCGGATCAAAGCCATCGATATTGGCGTAGGTCACAAAGAACGAATAGACGTTCCAGAGCTTGTCCAGCGGGGCGCGCGTGTTCAGCCAGAGGTCGCTCAGTCGGATAGGCTGACCCTTCGCCTGTGCCTCCTGGGCATCCTTCTCCGTCGGGATGCGTGGGAAGCGCAGGTTTTGCTCTGGCGGATGATTGGTGTAGAGCCAGCGCATCGTGTCGGCGCCCACCAGTTCGGCGGCCTCGTCAAAGGCGATAGAGTTGCCCTTGCTCTTGTGCATCTCCTCGCCTCTTTGGTCAAGGAGCGTGGCAAAGCCCAGTACCGTCTTGAACGGCTCGGTATCCTCAAGCGCGGCGCTCATCACCAGCATCGAGTAGAACCAGTTGCGGAACTGGCCGGGAAAACTTTCGGTGATGAAGTCCGCCGGGAACCACTCGCTCCAATACTCGCGGCTATGGCGATAGTCCAGCGTGGAGTAGGGCACGATGCCAGCATCCAGCCAGGGGTTGCCCACGTCTTTGATGCGTGAGACGACCTCGCCGCAGTTCGCACATCTGATTTTGACGGCATCGACCCAGGGCCGATGCGGCGTGTGGCCCTCGAACTCGTCCCAACCCTCGACGGCGCGCTCTGCCAGTTCGGTTTCGCTGCCGATGACCTCAAATGTGCCGCATTTGGGGCAGTCGTAGATAGGCAGCGCCAGGCCCCAGTAGCGCTTCTTGGAGATCATCCAATCTTCCATATTGCGCAGCCAGTCCAGTTCGCGGTCCAGGCCAAAGGCGGGAATCCAGCGAACGTGCCTGACGTGTTCCATCATCTGATAGCGCAGTTCACGCATCGAGATAAACCACTCATCGACCAGGCGGAAGATCAGTTCCGTTTTGCAGCGCCAGCAGTGCGGGTAGACGTGCCGGTAGGATTCGGTCTGGTAGAACAGCCCTTTCTTTTTCAGGTCATCAAAGACAAAGCGAGCAACGACATTGGTTCGCTGGTCCTCAGCGACCTCGGTGACGCCATGCCCGGTGAGCCAGCCGTAGCCATCGATATAGACGCCCGACTCATCCACCGGAGCCAGTGCCGGCAGGGAATGCTCTTTGGAAAGCGCAAAGTCTTCGCGGCCACAGCCTGGCGCGATATGGACGACGCCGGTGCCTTCGACGGCGCTGACCTCGTTCCAGGAGATGACCGTATGCACCACGCCCTGCGCGGCGGGCAGATCATCGAAGGGACCGCGATAGTGCCATCCCAGCATATCTCGTCCCGAAAGCACCTCCACCACCTCAACCTCGCCCTTGTCGCGCCCGCGCAGCTTTTGCAGCTTGGGCAGCACATCCTGGGAGAGATAATAATAGTCGCCATCCTGTTTGACTTTCACATAGGTCAGATCAGGATTGACGGCGGCGGCGACGTTGGCCGGCAGCGTCCAGGGCGTGGTCGTCCAGACCAGCAGATATTCGTGTTCGCGGCCCTCCAGCGGGAAGCGCGCGTAGACGCTGGTATGGGTGACTTCCCAGCGGCCCTCGTTGATCTCCATATCGGAGATGCCAGTGGCGCAGCGTGGGCACCAGGGCATCACGTCTCTGCCCTTGTAGATGTAGCCCTTTTCGTTGCAGCGCTTGAGAAAGTGCCAGATGGTGTAGTTGTTCTCATCGGACATCGTGTAGTACGAGTTGTCCCAGTGCATCCACTCGCCGAGCCGGATGGATTGTTCGGTGATGCGCTGGGCAAAGCGCAGCACGCGCTCTTTGCAGCGCTCCACAAAGGCGGCGATGCCATAGGTTTCGATGTCGCGCTTGGTTTGCAGCCCAAGCTCTTTTTCAACTTCCACCTCGACCCAGAGACCCTGGCAGTCAAAGCCGTTCTGGTAGCGCTGGCGGAAGCCTTGCATCGTCTTGAAGCGCTGGAAGAGGTCTTTGTAGGTGCGACCCCAGCCGTGATGGACACCCATTTGGTTGTTGGCCGTGATAGGGCCATCGATAAAGGAGAAGCGCTTGTCGCTTTGTTCATTGCGCTGGAGATACTGCTCCATCGTGCCGTGTTCGTCCCACCAGCGCTGCATCTGGCGCTCCAGGGCGGGGTAATCGACGCGGTTGGCCGGGGGCGCCGGCTGAAAGACGGTTGTTTTTGCTTGTGCCATCTGCCACCTCAAAGAAACACGTGTTAATCCACCAATGCAATCTCTAAGCGTTTGTTACTCTTGCCTTTATTTTCGCTTTTAATCACCTTAATGCCCTTGACTTCGGCGGTGCTTTTTACATGAGTGCCGCCGTCGGCTTGCAGGTCCAGCCCGATGATCTCGACAATGCGCACGCTGGGAATGCCGGGCGGCAGCAAATTAATCTTGGTGCGAATCAGATCGGGTATCTGAAAGGCTTCCTCGCGCGGCAGCACATAGACCTTGATCAGATGGTCCTCCTGGATAGCCCGGTTGGCGCTGGCTTCAATAGCCTCAATCAGATTCTGATCAAATTGTTCGAGCGTAAAGTCCATCCGGGCGCGGTCCACATACATCTGGCCGCCGGTGACCTGCGCGCCATACTCGCGGAAGATCAGGCCGCAGAGGACATGCAGCGCGGTGTGGGTACGCATCATGCGGTAACGATGCTCCCAATCAATCTCCCCTTGCACCTTGGTGCCAAGAGGCGGCAGCGGGCCTTCGACCATATGCCAGATGCAGTCGTCGTCTTTGGGAAGCCCGGTGACGGGGTGTTCCTGTCCGTCCCAGCGCAGCAGGCCATGATCGGGCAGTTGGCCGCCCCCGCCGGGGTAGAAGGCTGTGCGGTCAAGAGCGATAGCGTCCTCTCGAACGGCAACAACTCTGGCATCGAAATTGCGTAAATAGCTGTCGGTATGATACAAGAGATCGGTGTTCATCGCGGCTCCTCTGGTACTCGTTGCCATCCGAAAACGGGCATGGGCACAATGAAAAGCCCGCCCCCAACAGGGGCGGGCATGATTCCCGTGATACCACCCTGGTTCGCTTCCTCCTGTCCGATACGCCGCTGGCAAAGTGATCTGCTGGCGTTGGGCGCGGGGAGGCGCACTCAGTTCAGGCGCGTATGTACGCCTGCCCCGTCTGATAACGGGCGGGGATACCGGCCAGGTCTACTTGCATCAGCGGCTGATGGGTTCGATTGGCAGCTCAGGAGGGATATTCGGCTCATGGCTTGCATCCGGTCTCACCACCCCCGGACTCTCTGAGCGAGTGCATGGGCCTACTCGTTCCGTCAAGGCTTTCAAGGTTTGTTGGGCGAGGCTTCGTCAAGCCTGCCTTTCACTCAGTATGGCATATCTTGAGTGTATTGTCAAGAGGAGGCTGGCGGTTAAAACCGCCCTGGAGGCAGCGCCCTTAGCCGCGATTTTAATCGCCAGGTTTTCCTCGTCCCAGGTTCGCTGGGTCGAGGCGTGTCTTGGAAGGAGGAGACAGCGATGGCCGGACTGCGTGATGGGCTACAGCATTCACGAGCATTCTCCCCGCCTAGAAGCTCTGATGAGGCGCGTGATCAGGAGGAGCTATCTTCTGCTGGCCGTACCCACTCTGCGGCGCAGCGGGCGCGCAATATCGGCTTTAGCTTGCGTGGCGCGCGCGGCGAAAGCGCCTGGAAGCGGCGTTTGGGGGTTCCCAGAACGACGGCCCCGACTGAAACAACCTTCCGCACGACCCTTTTGACCCGCAGCGCGCTTTTACATGGCCTGAGTGGAATGGCGCTGGCTGGGGCGCTGACGGTGATCTTTCTGGAGAGTCATGAAAAGAACTGGCTCTGGCTGATCGTGCTGTCGATGGTGCTGATCGGCTATGGTATCGGAGCCTATTGGTGCGCCGGGCATTTAGGGAAACTTGACCTGGCACGCTGGCTCATCCTGGGAGGCGATCTGGCGCTGCTTGCTGTGTGCTGGCTGCTGCTGGGGTCGTCCAGCGTGTTGTATCTGCTGTTCCCTAGCCTGGTCTTGCTGGCGGCGGTGCTGGCGGACCGGCGCGAGACGCTGCGGATGGTAGGCTATGAGGCGCTTGTGCTGGCGGCGCTGGCTGTGACCGAACTGGCCGGACTGCGTCACCTCTCCTTGCCTATTCGCCCATCGCTGGCGCTCCTCTGTACGGTTTTGGGATCGCTGCTGTGCCTGGGCTGGATCACTGGGGCGCTGCTGGCGCTGCTGAGCCGGAGCGAGCGCATCGGCGGCGTCGATCATTGGAACAGCGCCGAGATTGCGCGCGTGCGGGTGGAATCTGATCTGCGCCTGCGCCAGTTGCAGGATGAGGTAGATACCATTCAGGAGGTACTCTCGCGGGCAGTGGCCGGCCAACTGCATACCCGCGTTGTCCTCAAAGAGGGAGAACTGGCCGCGCTGGCGGCAAAACTCAATCAACTGTTGAACCGCCAGGAGAAGCTGTTTGATGAGGGGCGAGAACACCGCCGGCTTGAACGGGCGGTGGGTGAACTGCTGGCGCTGCTGGAAGCGCTGCATCGCGGCGAGCGCGTCGGCTGGCCGGCCCCTACCGATACGCCGGTTGATCGTATCCTGGCGTTGATGCGCGCCCCTCTGACGCCGCGTACAACGACGAAACTGCCGGCCACGCCGGCTGATCTGCCACAGACATCCTCTTCTTCATCCCTTGTCGCCGAAGCAGTTCGGGTCAGACCAACCGCAACGCCAGAGACGGTGGCCCCTCCAGCATCGCGCGATGCTGAGCGCAGCTCTGGCGAGGGATGAGGGCTATTTTCAGCCACCAGATACCGGCTGTGGCTCCGCGACAACCTGTGGTATAATGATCCTGGGCTGCTTCTCAGGGTATCTTTCTTCTCTGGCGGTAAGAGTGTTCTCCTTCGGTGAACCTCTTCGGCGCTTCTGCTGCTCGCGCTAGTCTGCCCCGGCACCCCAACGTTTGTTGCTTTGCTTTGAGGATATATTCTGGCTGAGAGACGGTGATGTGGAATGACCACGCTGATCGGCAAGAAGCTGGGGCATTTTGAGGTAGTGGAGCAGATCGGGCAGGGCGGCATGGCAACGGTCTATAAAGCCTACCAGCCGGCTCTGGATCGCCATGTTGCCATTAAAGTGTTGCCCGATACCTATGCCAAAGATCGCACCTTTCTGGAGCGCTTTATCCGCGAGGCGCGGGCCATTGCCAAGCTGTACCACCCCCACATTCTGCCAGTGCATGACTTTGGCGAACAAGATGGCACGACCTATATTGTGATGGAGTATGTCTCCGGCGGGACGTTTAAGAAGAAGCTGAAGTCGGGGCAGGGGATGGTCTTGCGCGAGGCCATTGACCTGATCTTGCAAGCCTGCCAGGCGCTGGAATGCGCACATCAGAATAACATTGTTCACCGCGATGTGAAGCCGGGCAATATGCTGCTGCGCAGCGATAGCTTCTTGCTGCTGGCCGACTTTGGTATCGCCAAGATACTGGAAGCCACCACGATGCTCACCCGCACAGGCGTAGGCATTGGCACGCCACAGTATATGTCGCCGGAACAGGGGACAGGCGGGGCGGTGGATGGCCGGAGCGATATTTATTCGCTGGGCATCGTCCTCTATCAGTCGGTGACCGGGCGGGTGCCGTTTGGGGCGCCAGGGGACGCGCCGCTGACGATCAGCCTCAAGCATGTCAACGATCCCTTGCCGCCGCCGCGCCAGTTTGTGTCGGATTTGCCGCCGATGGTCGAGCATGTGATCGTGAAGGCGCTGGAGAAAGACCCCAGCCGTCGCTTCCAGTCGGCGACGGAGATGATTGAGGCGCTGAGCAATATTAACCTGGCGCTGCGTGGCCCGACGATTGGCTTTTCCAGCGCGTTTAGCGCGCTGCCCGCGCCGCCAGACCATCTGATGCCTCCGATGCAGGAGATAGGCGCTTATCCGCAGCCGATCACTCCGTCGCAGCCTGCCGGGTCTCAGCCGGGAACGGGCTGCTTCCGCTGTGGCAACGAGAATTTGCCGGGAAAGCTGTTTTGCACGACCTGCGGCTATGATCTTTCCGGGCGGCGGGCGCAGAGTGATCGCTTCGTGAATCCGCAGACCGGGCGGCCCTATTATGCCCATTTTGCGATGATGAACGGCCCGCTGACGGGGCGGCACTACACGCTGCACCAGGATACAACGACCATAGGTCGCACCACCGGCAATGATATTATTATTCCTGATCTGACGGTCTCGCGCCATCACGCGGTGCTGCGCTTTGAGAATGGGCACTGGCTGGTGGAGGATAAAGGCAGCGCCAATGGCACCTTTGTCAACGATATGCGTATCCGCTGGCCCCAGGTGGTCAAAGATGGGGATCGCATCCGTTTCGGCGATGAGATCGTCGCCTTTAGCATTGTGCAATAGTTCCGGTGGTGCTAGTCGTCGCCGGCAAGAGAGGACGAGCCTCGAATTATGAATCCAATTTCGCAGGTCACGCAGCAGATGTTGTTGGGCAGCGCGGTGCGCCAGAACCACGCGCTGGAACACGCGACGATTGTGCTGCTGAGTAAAGCGTATCCAGAGGTCCGGCTGGCGGGCATCTCGTTTGCGGCAGGCTTTTTTGTCTTTGGCGATGTGCCCACCGAGGCGGTGATTCCGGCGGCAGAGCAGGCATTGCGCCGGCTGCGCGGCGGCGAACCAGAGATGGCGATCCACGAGCGCTGCGGGACAAATCTGGCGGTGGCCGGTATTCTGACCGGACTGTCGGCGATGAGCGTGGCGAAGCTGCGGCGTCCCTACAATACATTTAATAACGTGATTCTGGCCTCGACGGCGGCGCTGGTGCTGGCGCGTCCGCTGGGCCTGCTGGTGCAAAAATACTTCACGACGCGCACGCCCAACAGCAGCATGCGTGTGGCGAATGTGCATACGCTGAACCTCTTTGGGGTGCCGGCGCACTTTGTCTCCACCGATAATCCAGACTCTTCTGGGTTGGTCTAGGTCTCTGCACGGGCAAGAGTTACCAGAGTTACCAACACGAGGGGCTGAAGGCTGATAAACGGTCTTCAGCCCCTCGTGTCCTATTCTTCGGCCTCCGCCTCTGCGCGCAGCTTTGCCTGCTCGTGTCCCAAGGGGGCAGCGACTGCCCTCCCCATACCACAGGATCATTTGAGTGATTACTTCTCGTAACGGTCAAGTCCTGCTGCTGAAAGAAGAGGCTATCGCGCCCGGTGCCGGCGCCGATCTCAAGCAGCGTGGTTTTGCCCTCGCGCTGGAGCAGTTCCAGAAACCGCTGGCGCTCCTCAGCCTTCCAGGGTGTTATCTCTTTCTTCTCGCGCTCCTCGACGGCGAGGTCATATGCCTCGCGTAAGGCAGCAATAACCTTAGCATAATTAGTTTGCATCGCTGCTCCTTGTGAGTTTCATCTCTTTTCCTCAAGGTTCGGCAGAGCAGCAGGCATCTTTGCATCTCCAGTGGTTCTGGGTGTTCTGGGCGTCGGGCCGCTCTCCATCTAGCCGCGCCAATTGCCCAAGAACGCCCTCCTTTGGGTTGAGATAGCATGGCGTGCCATCTCGTCAATCGCAGATGGGCGCTTGCTGACGAATGCTGCCGGCTATGGTAGTATA
>CAZFWN010000025.1:28259-32974 GCA_964522745.1 uncultured Ktedonobacterales bacterium | reverse complement strand
CTCGTCAATCGCAGATGGGCGCTTGCTGACGAATGCTGCCGGCTATGGTAGTATATGCGGGCAGCGCTTCAGGTTAGAGCATACAGCGGTCACCTGAAGGATAGATAGGATTGGCATGGCAACTCAGCAGCAGAAAATGACCGTGACGGTGCGACGAAGACGGCGCCCGGTCATGGCCCGCATGCGAGCTTCGCTCTCGCTGGCGAGACGGCGTTTCTGGCATAGCGCGCTGCTGCTGGCGAGCCTGGGCCTGGGTATCCTGGCGGCGACGGTGCTGTTTTGTACGGTGCCAGTCTTTGCCAATACGGTGTCAGACATCGGCTTGCAGCAAGCGCTGCGCAGCAGCGATGTGGTCACGCGCAACCTGGAGCTTGATCTTCAGCTTGGGGCCGTTGACGCTGGAGCGATACAAAGCGCCGATGCCCAGCAAACGAGCCTTGCCAGGCAATATCTGGGATCACTGATTAACACGAGCCATCGAGTGCTGAGCAGCGATGCGCTTCTGCTGCAAGCTGCTGGCAAGCAGCAATTCGATATTACAGCTTCGCAGCCTGTTCAAGCCCGTTATCTGGCCTATGATTACCAGACCGCCGGAGCGCATATCAAGCTAGAGGCCGGCACATTGCCTGACCAGGGCGCGGCGCCAGCCGCGCTGGTGACCGATGAGATGGCGCAGGCATATCATTTACAGGTGGGCGACGCGCTGGTGCTGGCGCCCTTCGGCGATCATACTCACCAACTCACCCTGCGCGTGTCGGGTATCTGGACGCCCAAAGACCCGGCAGACGCCTATTGGTACGGGCGGTCCTTCAGCAGCGACCAGGGCGCGAATCAGCCGCCGCTCTTTCCGCTGCTGGTGAGCAATGAGACCTTTCTGTCGCAGTTGGCCGGCATCCCCAATCTGGGGATGGATGCGCGCTGGCAGTATTATCTCCAGCCGGAGCAGATTCATATCGCCCAACTGAACGCGACATTGGATGCTCTGGGGCGCTTCTCATCGAAGACGAGCAACCACCTGATGACGATCAGCGGCGCGAGCCACGCGGAGGTACGTACCGGGTTAGATCAGTTACTCAGCGGGTATCAGCAGAAGCTCAATCTGCTCTCGCTGCCGCTGTATGTGGTCATGGCGCAGGTATTGGGGCTGATTCTGTTCTATATCGCCGTTGTGGCCGGGCTGCTGGTGGAGCGCCAGGCGGGCGAGATTGCGACGCTGAAAAGCCGAGGAGCCAGTGGAATGCAGGTGTTGGGGGTCTATCTGGCGCAGGGCGCGGCGCTGGCCGTGCTGGCGGCGCTGCTGGGGCCGGTGCTGGCGGTGCTGCTGACGCGCGGGCTGGTTTCCTGGCTGCTGCCAGGCACTTCGGGGCTGGTGAGCGCCGGCTATCTGGGTGCAGTGACCTTCCCGGCCTCGATCTTCTGGGCCTCGGCGCTGGCGGCGCTGCTGGGTCTAGGCGCGCTGGGGCTAGCCGTGCTGCGGGCTGCGCGGCTGGATGTGCTGGCCTTCCGGCGCGAGTCGGCGCGCTCGCTGCGCCAGCCGCTCTGGCAGCGCTTCTATCTGGATGTGGGGCTGGCCGTCCTCTGCGCGGCGGGCTATCTGGAACTGAGCCAGTTTGGCACGGCGGGTGTGCGCAGCCTGCTCGGCGGGAGCGCCTCGGCTGACCCGCTGCTGCTGCTCGCGCCGGGCCTGCTCTTGCTGGCAGGGGCGCTGCTGGCGCTGCGCTTCTTTCCGCTGGCGGTGCGCGGCGCGGCGCGGCTGGCAGCGCGTGGGCGTGGCGCGACGGGGCTATTGGCGCTGATTCAGATGGCGCGCAGCCCCTTGCATTATGCGCGGCTAGTGCTGCTGCTGACGCTGGCGATGGGACTCGGCCTCTTTACACTGACCTTCTCGGCCTCGCTGAGCCAGAGCCAGGCAGATCGGGCAGGCTATACCGCTGGGGCCGATCTGCGCGTGGTCGAGAGTCCGCTGAACGCGACGCAGGCGGCCTTCGATCAGGGCAGGCAACTGGCAGCGCTGCCCGGCGTGCAGTCGATCAGCCCGGCGCGGCGCACCACTGCCACTACCCAGGGAGCCCTCTCTGCCAGCGTTGGGCTGCTGGCGATAGACCCGGCCTCATTTGCCGGCGTGGCCTCCTGGCGATCTGATTTTGCCAATCAGCCAGTAGAGACCCTGCTGGGCATGCTCAAGCAGCACGCGCTCTCGTCCGATCAGTTGAATCAACCCTCACCGCCGCCGCTGTGGGCACTGGTGAGCCAGTCGTTTCTGAGCGAGAATAAGCTGGCGATAGGCGATTCGTTTACGCTCGCGCCCTCGGAGTCGGCCTTTGCACACGCGCAGTTTCGTGTCGGCGCGGTGGTGCAGGATTTCCCGACGATGTATGATCGCAGCGGGCACGGCTATATCATCGTTGATCTGAATGATTATCTGGGGCTGGTGAACAACGCGAGCGGCAGCGCGCTCTTTGGCCCCGGCGAATTCTGGCTGCGTGCGACTGACGACGCCACCACGCTCAACGCGCTGCGCCAGCGGTTGGCGCAGCCTGATCTAGACTTCCAGCATATCTGGGATCGCCGGGCGTTGCTGGCGACGGCGCAAAGCGACCCGCTGCAAGCGGGAGTGCGCGGCGTGCTGCTGCTGGGTGTGGTGGCGGCTGCCGGCCTGGCGGTGCTGGGCTGCCTGCTCTATAGCGGGCTGACGGCGCGGCAGCGGGCCACGCAATTTGCGGTGCTGCGCACGCTGGGGGCCAGCGGCAGGCAGTTGGCGCGGCTGCTGTTGGGCGAGCAACTGGCGATGTATCTGTTTGGCCTGCTGGCAGGGACGCTGCTGGGCGCGGTCTTATCAACGGCGACGCTGCCCTATCTGGAGTTTGGCGCGGGGCAGAGCGATACTGCTGTGCAGGGTGTGCCGCCGGCGGTGCTGGCGATTTCCTGGCCGGCGGTTGGGGTGTTCTATGCCAGCCTGGCGCTGGCCTTTGTGCTGGCGCTGCTCTGGATGGCGCGCTACGCGGCCAGACTGGGGCTGGGGCGCACCTTGCGGCTGGGAGAAGATTAGCGTGCAGCAAGCGGCAATGATTCACTGCGACAATCTGGTCAAGATTTATAAGGTGGCCGATCTGGAGGTCGTGGCCCTGCAAGGGCTAGACCTGCATGTGCAGCCCGGCGAGATGCTGGCGCTGGTCGGCGCTTCGGGATCGGGCAAAAGCACGCTGCTCAATATCCTGGGCGGGCTGGATACGCCAAGCGCGGGGCGCTGCGAGGTGGCCGGCTATGATCTGGCGCGGCTGGGCGCTCGCCAGCGCAACGATTACCGCCGGATGATTATCGGGCATGTCTGGCAGCAGACCAGCCGCAATCTGCTGGCCGATCTGACCATTCAAGAGAACGTTGAGACGCCCATGTCGCTGGCCGGGCATCCACGCGAGAGGCGCGCAAAGCGGGCGCGGGGGCTGCTGGAGATGGTTGGGCTGGGCAAGAAGCTTGCCCACAAGCCGCAGCAGCTTTCCGGCGGCGAGCAGCAGCGCGCCGCGATTGCGGTGGCGCTGGCGAACAATCCGCCGCTGCTGCTGGCGGACGAGCCGACAGGCGAACTGGACAGCCAGACGGCTGCTCAGATTTTCAGCCTGCTGCGCTACCTGAACCGCGAGCTTGGCCTGACGATGGTGGTCGTGACGCACGATACCAACGTGGCCCAGGCAGTAGATCGAGCGGTGGCGATTCGGGATGGGCGTACCAGCACCGAGATGGTACGCCAGGTGGTGCAGCGCGGCTGGGAGGATGGCGCCTATCGGGGCGCTGGTGCCACGCCGGTGCTGGAAGTGACGCATCACGAGTCGGTGATTATTGATAAGGTGGGGCGCTTGCAGATTCCGGCGCATTTTCTAGAATCGCTGCCGTTCCAGGGGCGGGCCGAAATCCGGCTGGCCGATGGGCATCTGGAACTCTGGCCGGCAGGGAGCCGCGCCGTCTATGAAGCCGAGGAGTAGCTGGAAGGAGTGAGACGCTGCGGATGTGGATGATTGCCTCAGCAGATTTCTGGCAGAAATTGCAGCGCGATGGGCGCCTGTTCTGTGACCCTGAGCTTATCTATGCTGATTTTCAGACCGCCTATGATTGGATGCGCAAGCAGATGGCAAAGCGCCTGCCCGACTATCAGGGGCACTATCCCTGGTGGGCCTGGGTGCAGTGGGAGGCTGGGCGTCCCCGGCCTGATTTACGTGCCAGAAGGTTGCATGGCGGCTTTGAGCCAGGTTCTCAGTGTGTGCGGTTGGAACTAGACGTGCCTGAGCGCGAGGTACTTTGTTCTGATTTTGGGGAGTGGCATATCGTCTTGAACGATGGATATAACTCTCTCAATGAGGCCGAGAGTGATGCCTGGTATCAGCTTCCACCGGAGCAGCAAACCAGAGAGGCGCAGGAAGCAAGCTGGGAGCGGATTTTCGATTTAGAACACACGGGTGCTGATCCTGAGTGGGCTGGCGAGAGCGGGCGCATTCAGGCGGTGTTTGAGGTGCTGCGCCTGGCAGATGTCCGCCGCGTTACACATTTTCGGGCGCGTCCCGACAAGGGCGCGAGCGAGGTTTATCGTCGTCAGCAGGCAATGCAAGCGAAGGCTGAGGAGGCCGCGAGCCGATGAAAGGAGTCAGATTGGTGCCGTTAGGTGGTGAGCCAGAGCCGAGGCCGACCAATCAAGTGGATAATAGGCAGATGGGCAGTGGGCC
>CAZFWN010000025.1:7524-28159 GCA_964522745.1 uncultured Ktedonobacterales bacterium | reverse complement strand
GGGCCAGCGTCCTGGCCGGCGAGCGCGCCAGCGGCGCCGGCTACCCAGCCTGGCGCGCCGCTGATGGAGGCGCTTGGGCTGGAGCGCATCTATACGATGGGTGGCGAGCGCGTAGCGGCGCTGCGCGGTATCACTCTGGCGCTCTGGCCTGGACGCATCGCGGTGATGCGCGGGCGCTCCGGCGCGGGCAAGACGACGCTGCTCAATCTGATCGCCGGGCTGGATGAGCCGACGGCTGGCGCGGTCTGGCTCTTTGGCAGCGCTCTGGCAACGCTGGGCGAGGAGCAGCGCACGCGGCTGCGGCGCGAGGCGTTGGGCTTTGTCTTTCAGTCGGCGCATCTGTTCCCGATTCTGACGGCGCTGGAAAATGTGGAGCTTCCACTACGGCTGGCGCGTGCCGAGCAGCAAGAGCGGCGCACACGCGCCAGCGAGGCACTGGCGCTGGTAGGGCTGGCTGAGCGCGCCAAACACCGGGCGTTAGAGCTTTCCGGCGGCGAGCAGCAGCGCGTGGCGCTGGCGCGGGCGCTGGCGCACGGTCCCCGACTGGTGCTGGCCGATGAGCCGACGGGCGCGCTCGATTCGCAGACGGGCCGGGCCATCTTCCAACTGCTGCGTCGGGTGGCCTCCGAGCAGGGCGTGGCCTTCCTGATCGCCACCCATGACCCTCAGGCAATTGAGATCGCCGACGATCTCTATGACATCAACGATGGTGTACTCACGGTGGCGCGGGGATAGAGATGGCTCCAGCGCTCAGGTGGCCTGCTCTTCAAACGGCCAGTCTGGCAGTGGTTCTCTTTCTTGGAGCCATGAAGGCGGAATGCTCTCGACTCCAGTAGAGAGCGCGACGATGCCACCGACCATTGCGCAGGTCGTGTCTCGATCTCCCAGGCTGCTGACAGTGAGCCAGAGCGCTTGTTCATAGTTATTGAGTTGCTCACCAGAGCACCAGAGGACGAATGGAACGGTATCTTGTGCCGACAGCCCGGTGCCATTGCCCAGCATGGCGGCAACTAATGCTACGGATGTTGTAGCCGCTATATCGCGTGCCCACTGTATTTTTCGGCGCACTTCGCTGGTAGGGACGAACGGCAGAATGAGGTCAAGGAATTCCGGTCTGGTTGGCGGCGTTTCAGCGTGGCGGAGCCGCCAGGCCCAGGCCGCTGCAACGGCGACAGCAATGCTGCCGGCGATGGCTTCAGGATGGGTATGGGTGACCTGAGCGGAGCAAGCGGCTTGTCCAATGACCGTGTCCAAGTCATCGGCAAAGAATGCGCCCAGAGGCGCCACCCGCATGGCGGCTCCATTGCCAAATGATCCCTGACCAGAGAATTGACTGCCCGCCTCCTCTTGTCAGGGCTGGCCTGCGCGGATAGAGCGGAGTTGATAGTGCATCGAAGGGCCATAGCCACGCGAAGGGTCATAGCGCGTCGCAAAGCTTTCCGCCAGACGGTCCTGGTCGATGGTTCCATATTGACGGAGTATCGAGAAGATGGAGAGTGCCATCTGGGTATCATCGGTGTACGGCCAGGGAGGTGAAGGAAGCTGGCGTGCCTCAATACGGGATAGAGCCACTTCTTCAGCAAGAAAGAACCGTTCTCCAAAGGCATCGCCAACCGATAATCCCGCCAGGGCACATCTGGCGCGTGCCAGCCGCTCCGCACGGTCTTGGGATGAGATTGCTTGTTGCATTGTTTGCCCTTTTATTTGAGTTTCACCGTTGCCAAAGCCTTATGAGCCGTGAGCAATTGGCTGCTGGAAACGTATCATAGCAGAAACGCTGCTGCTTCTGCTGTAAGGAGGTTCGAGCATGCCTGACAATTCATCATCAGATCGCTCGCAGCCCTGGGCCGCGACAGATGGGCATATCTATATCTCAAAAGATCGGCTGGCAAAAGAGGCGAACGCGAGCAGATATGGGCTGTTTCCCTTCTTGAAAAGAGGCGCGAAACAGCGCGCCAGGGCGGCGCTGGCGGCCTGTGAGCAAGCTATTCAGAGCGATCCAACCAATGTGCAAGCCCACTGCCAGCAGGGCGATCTGCTGCGCGAACTCCAGCGCTATGATGAAGCGCTGGCTGCCTATGAGCGGGCGTTGCAGCTTGATCCTCGTTCTGCTGAGGCGTGGGCTGGCAAAGGCGCTGTCCTTGAGCGCCTGGGCCGATCTGCGGAAGCGCAAGCCGCCTACCAACGGGCGCGCGAGATTGGCACGGAGCGGCTCGATCAGCAGAGGCGCGAGCGCTAAGGCCACTGTGTCGGCAGCACTGTGATTGAAGTAGGCCGCTTCTGTTAGCAGATATGGAGGCTGGCGCAACAGGTACGAGCCGGCAAGATGCCGGCGCTACAAGCGATGGCCCGCCGCAAGGCATGGTGTGTTGCGGCGGGTTTATCTGCGCATATGCTATACTGGTGGGTGGCGCTGTTGCCGACAACTCTTGCAGTGAGCAGAAGCGTGAAAGCTGTTATTTACCACCGCTACGATGATGTGCGTGTTGAGGAGGTTCCTGTGCCCGCGATTGGGCCGGGCGAAGTATTGCTTCAGCCGGCAGGCTGCGGGTTGTGCGGCTCTGATCTCGCCAAGATCATTGGGCGCGCCGAGCCGCCGGTGATTCTGGGACACGAACTGGCCGGGCGAGTGGTAGAAGTGGGCGAGGACGTGAGCGCGTTTCAGTCGGGGGATCGCGTGGTGGTGGCGCATCACGTGCCCTGCGGCGCGTGCCAGTATTGCCGGCATGGCAATCCCTCGATGTGCGCGGCGTTCAAGGCCAGCAATATTTTCCCCGCCGGCTTCTCCGACTATGTGCGTGTTCCCGCTGAAAATGCGCGCCAGACGACGCTGCTGCTCCCCGATTCCCTCAGTGATGAAGGCGCATCGTTCACCGAGCCGCTGGCCTGCTGCCTGCGCGCAGTGCGGCGTTCGGCGCTGCTGCCCGGCGATACGGCGCTGGTCATCGGGCTGGGGTCGATTGGCTTGCAGATGGCGCAGGCCATCAAGGCGCTGGTCGAGGATATGTCTGTGATTGGCATAGACCTGCGGGAGGACCGGCTGGCGCTGGCCCGGCGGCTTGGGATCGATCTGGCGCTGCGGGCAGATGCCGATGATCTAGCGGCGCAGGTGCGCGCTCGGACCGAGGGACGCGGCGTAGATGTTGCAGTCCTGACGGCAGGTGGCGCGAGGGCCGTGCAGCAAGCTGTGCAACTGATACGCGCTGGCGGCATGTTGAATATCTTCGCCTGCCCGCCCGGCTTGATCGCGCCGCTTGATCTCTCGGCGATCTATCATCATGAGTTGACCGTGACGGCGAGCTATTCCTCCTCACCGGCTGATCTGCGAACCGCGCTGGAGCTGTTGACGGCGGGCAAGGTGCGCGTGGCCGATCTCATCAGCCACCGGCTGCCCTTGGAGCGATTTCATGAGGGGGTAGAACTGGCGCGCACGCAGCAGGCGCTCAAAGTGTATTTTGTCAACCAGGCATAAGCTATATCCATAAAGGAGTGTGTTGTGGCTACACAGCAGAATCAATTCGATGTGCTGGTGCTGGGGGCGGGCGTCGGAGGTTATCCGGCGGCCATTCGCGCCGCCCAGCTTGGGGCGAAGGTTGCCATTGTTGAGAAGGAGTGGCTGGGAGGCACCTGCCTGAATGTGGGTTGTATCCCGTCTAAGGCGCTGATTCATATCGCCGATACGCTGCGCGGCTTTGAACATTACGATGAGTTTGGCATCGGCGCGGGCAAGCCATCTTTTTCGATGAGCAAGGCGGTGGAGTTTAAAGGCAAGGTGGTCCACCGGCTGACCAGCGGCGTGGGCCAGCTGCTCAAGGCCAACGGCGTAACGATCTTTGATGGGCTGGGCACGCCGCTTTCGGCCAATCGCGTGCGCATCGAGGGCAAGAACGGCACGCAGGAGGTCACGACGGGCAAGCTGATCCTGGCGAATGGGTCGGTGGTGATGAAGCCGCCTATTCCGGGCATGGATGGCAAAAATGTGATCTTTAGCGACGACGCGCTGAGCTTGCAAGACGTGCCCAAGTCGATGGTGTGCATCGGCGGCGGCATCATCGGGGTAGAATTGGCCTGCGCCTTTGCCGCCTTTGGCACGAAGGTGACGGTGATCGAGATGCTGCCGTCGATTATCGCCAGTGAAGACCCGGAGGTCGCCGCGCTGCTGGCGCGCTCGATGAAGAAGCAGGGCATTGAGATACTGGTCAACTCGCCCGTGCAGCGCATTGAGGACAGCGGCAAGCAGAAGAAGGTGGTGGCGAAGACGCCCGACGGCGAGAAGGAGATCACCGCTGAGTATGTGCTGGTGGTCGTCGGGCGCGGACCCAACAACGCCGGCCTGGATGAACTCAAGCGGCAGGGGTTGGCGATGGATCGAGGCCGGGTGCAGGCCAACGAGCGGATGGAGACGAATCTGCCGGGGGTCTACGCGGTTGGCGATCTGGTGGGCAAGACGATGCTGGCGCATGTGGCCTCGACGGAGGGCGAGATCGCGGCGGAAAACGCGATGGGCCATCACGCGGCGATCAGCTATGCCGCCTTCCCGCGCCCGATCTATACGCACCCGGAGATTGCCTCGGTGGGGCTGACCGAAGCGGCGGCAAAGGAGCGCGATCCCAAGGCGCACGCGGAAAAGTTCCCGTTTGTGGCGAATGGCAAGGCGCTCTCGATGGCCGAGTCCGATGGCTTTGTGAAGGTGATTATCGGTCAGTATGGCGAGGTGCTGGGCGCGACGATTATTGGACCCGATGCGACCAATCTGATTACCGAGTATACACTGTCGATGGCCGCCGAACTGACGACGGAGGAGATTATCGCCACGATTCATCCGCACCCGACGCTCAGCGAGGCGCTGCGCGAGGCGGTGCTGGCGGCGGAAGGCCGGCCCATTCATATTGCCCTCCGCCAGCCCGCGATGCGACGCTGATCTAGACGCTGGCGGTTAAAACCGCGCCTACGGGCCTTCGGCCACAAAGCCTGCCTTCGCGGGCTGGGGCGAAGACCGGCGAGATCTTAACCGCTGGTCTAGCTACTTTGTTTGCCAGTAGCGCTCGATCATGATGCCGGGGAAGGTGTGACGGAGGGAACCCATGTAGTCTTCCACCGCGCGCTGCATGCGGTCAGGGCCGCCAAAGAGTTGCGGAATCTGGCTCTTGTAGGCGACGAGTGCGTCTTCTTTCAGGCGCAGCGTACCGGAGACTTCGATTAGTTCGCTCTCCAGGCCGCTGCCCAATTCTTTGAGCCGGTTGTCCAGCGCGCCTGGCGTGGCAACATAGGGGAAATCCTCATAATATTTGAGGTTGGCCCCTTGCTGCGCCAGGCGATCTGCTGCCGAGCAGCAGAGCTGATGATCGACATGATGGCCGATGCCCAGCGGCGCGTAGAAAACGGCCATCGGGGCGCGCTGGTAGATCTCCAGCAGAAGCGTAGCAAGCTGCTCATCGATGGCAAAATCGGGCTGCTGGACCTCGCCGAAGAGCGCCTCGTTGTTCTGGTAGGAGGGCGGGGTGCCCCGGTAGATGGCATCTAAAAAGTCCAGGTGGAAGGTATCGGCGTTCAGGGTCGAGACAGCCTCTTTGTCCTCTTTGCGGCGCGCCTCAACGACGACGCGCGGGTTATTGGGCAGGCCCATATTCTGATGCGTCTGGCTGGCGAACATGCTAGATTCCAGGTCTGCCGACGGCAGGCCGGCAAAGGCAGTGATAACCAGCACGTGCAGCCCGCAGGCGGTCTGAAGGCCAATAGAGCCGCCGCAGGAGAGGACGGCATCGTCGAGATGCGGCGAGAGATAGATGTGGCGATAGCGACGATCAATCTGGTCAAGACTGGTGATGTTCAAGGTAGTGCCCTTTCTCTCTGTAATTATCAAGATGGGATTGAAATCCTTATAGATGAAATTCTTATCCAGGAAAAGATGGCTTATCCAGCAAGCGCCTCCTCAGCGATGAAACTAGCTGATAGCAGCGTTTGCAAGTCGTCGGGAAGAGGGGAGACGATGCGCATCTGTGCGCTGGTGATTGGATGCTGAAAGGTCAGCGCGTGCGCGTGCAACAGTTGGCGGGCTGCGCTGAGCGGCTGCCAGCGCGCCGGGTCGGCATAGCGCGCGTCGCCGACGATGGGTGTATCCAGCGCGGCCAGATGGACGCGCAGTTGGTGCATGCGCCCGGTGAGTGGGTGAAGTTCCAGCAGCGAGAAGCGCGATCCGAGCGCCTGGATGGTCTGGTATTCGGTGTGGGCCGGGTCGCCTGCGAGATCGATCTGCACGCGCAGCCGGTCATCCGGGTTGCGACGCAGCGGTAGGTTGATCAGGCCGCTGGGCGGGTTGGGCCGGCCACAGACCAGGGCGAGGTAGGTTTTGCGAATGGCGCGCTGCTCAAACTGGCGCACCAGGCAGCGTCGGGCGGCCTCGGTTTTGCTGAGCAGGACGATGCCGGAGGTGTCTTTATCCAGGCGATGCAGCAGGCAGGGTTTGGCCTCGCCGCGTTGCAGCAGGTAATCTCGCGCAGCATCAAACAGCGTGCCATCGGGATGTTTATAGGCAGGGTGGACGACCAGGCCCGCCGGTTTTTCGACGGCCAGCAGGTCGCTATCTTCGTAGAGGATGGAAATAGCAGGAACTGCTGTTTGTGTGTCGCTGAACAGGGTCATATGTCCTCCGAGCAGTAGTCTAGTACAAACCGGGGGTTATTTCAAGTTTTTGCCGCTCAATTGCTTTGGCTTGCAAAAGGACGGGCAATCTTCTACACTTAGAAAGAACATCTTAAACCTTGATTTCTTTCGAGGAGCAACCTCGTGCGTGATATTCCGAATCTTCTGAGCCTGGGGCGCCTGTTGACGACAGTGCCCCTGGTGGTGCTGGTGCTGCTCGATCACCCCTGGGCATATCTGGCAGCAACGGGCTTGTTTGTGCTGGGCGCGGTCTCCGATTGGTTTGATGGAAAGCTGGCGCGCCGGTATAAGCTGGTCTCGAACCTGGGCGTCTTTCTTGATCTGACCGCAGATAAGGTCTATGTGAGCGCGCTGCTGGTGGTGCTGGTGCAGGTGGCAGTTTTGCCGGCCTGGCTGGTGGTGGTGATTGTGAGCCGGGAGTTTATTGTTGCCGGGCTGCGCTCGCTGGCGGCGGCGGATAACAAGGTCATCCCTGCCGGACGCTGGGGAAAGCAGAAGACGGCGATTACAATGGTAGGGCTGTTTGGTATTTTGCTGGCAAAGGGTCTGGGAGCCAGCGCGGCATTTCCCTGGGGCATCGGCTCACCGTCGGGATGGGCGCTCACTGTGAGTAATGGCGCGGGCTATCTGCTCATTGCTTCGGATGTGATCATGCTGCTGGCCGTCATCTGGACGATCTTCTCAGCGGTGGAATATCTAGCCGGTGGCTGGTCACTGCTCAAACGGCGCGCGGCGCAAAGCTAGCCTTGCTCCTGCACTCAACGCGACTGACAAGAAGAACACCCAACTTCAGGCGAAAATTGCTGAAAATGGGGCTTGACAGTCCGCGTGGCTAGCCCTTATAATCCCGCCAGCAAGGACGAAGATTGCCACTTCATCGCTGGCAGGAGATGCCAGACCCCTCTACCAGCGTTGCCTGGGGACTCTTTCTTTAATATCTGGTCATGGTGCTGGAAGTGGCGCCTTCTCCTTTGCGGCATCTGCGTGAGAAAGGGCTGGTACAAGTCTCCTTTCTCATGTGAGATTTCTCTGGCTTGGGACGTAGTATACATATGCGGGTTTCTTAGCTGTTCGTCTGCTGGTAACGCACATCGGCACAAGCTGGTGGAGCGTAGCAGTAATCGGGCAGTGCCTTGTCTGGCAAGAGGTGTACCCGCAGATGTCCTGAGCGAAGTGGTCTTAACCACATCATCCTTTTGAGGAGGGCAACAGGTTCATGCAGAAATGGTATCGTTTCGTCATCTTCGCGCTCGGTGTGGCAGCGTTGACTGTCGCATTGGGAGCCTGCGGCACCACTACTGGCAACACAGCGGCCAAGCTGTGCAACGGGCAGATCGAGATTGGGACTGAGCTTCCGACCAGTGGCACTGATGGCAGCGAGGGCATACCAGCCCAGAATGGGGTGCAACTGGCGGTCAGCCAGGCCAAACTGCCTGGCGGCTACACGTTGAGCCTGATTACACACGATGATGTATCAAATCTAACGCAGCCGCCAAAGCACGACGCCGATAAGGGTGCAAAAAATGTGGGCGACATGGCTGCCGATAAGTGCATCCTGGGCTTTGTCGGTCCGTTCAACAGCAGTGTGGCGAAAAAGGAGATTCCGGTCTCTGAGAATGCTGGCCTGGTGATGATCAGCCCGGCGAATACCAACCCTGGTCTGACAATCTATGCGGCTGCCAAGCCCAATGGCTATGACTGGAGCGTTCTCCATCCGAAGCAGCCAGCAGATGGAAGCTCAGTTCCTCCGGGCACCGAGTACTACTTCCGTATCCCTGGCAACGATATCGCGCAAGGCACGGTGGATGCTGATCTGACCGTTGATACTCTGGGTGCCAAAAAAGTCTATGTGGTGGATGACGCGGAGGTCTACGGCCAGGGTATTGCCAACTACTTTGAGCAGGAACTCGCCAAGAAGGGTGGCACGAAGCTGGGCCGTGATAGCATCGTGTCCACTGACAACGCGCAAATCGTTGCGTTGGCTCAGCGGATTGCGGCCACCCACCCCGATGCGGTCTTCTACGGTGGTGTAACCGTTGGTGGCGGCGGCACGCTCAAGGCTCAACTGGTTCAGGCAGGCTACAACGGCCCGCTGGTCGGTGGTGACGGCATTGTGCTCGATGATGCCTATCTCTCGCAAGCTGGCGCAGCGGCAGATGGCACCTATGCCTCCAACGGCGCGCCCGATCAGAGCAGTTACGGCGCCGCTGGCGGCGGAGCAAAATACGTTGCCGACTATAAGGCCGCCTTCCCCGGTCAGAGTCTTGGCGCCTATAGCGCCAATTCCTTCGATGCGGCCAATGTCATCATCACCGCTATCACGAACGTCATTAACAGCGGCAAGACGCTGACCCGCGCAGCGGTGCGTGATGCGGTCCAGAACATCCACTATGTTGGAGTGACCGGCACGATCAGCTTTGACATCCATGGCGACAACTCCGGCGGCGGTGTCTGGTCCTTGTATCAAGTGAAAGGTGGCAAGTGGGTGTTCTTGAAGGAGGTTGGCGCCTAAGGCTCACAATCCACCCGCTTGATCCCCTGCTGTTTTTAGTTGGTGGGAGAGTCAGCTACACGCGAAGCCTGCTGGCTCTCTCGCCTTTCCTTATCTCCCTGGCTCTTTGAGGTGTGTAGAGATGATTCTTGCTGATAGCTCCACCGAACCAATCTTGCAGGTGATCGAGCAAGGCATCACCACTGGCGCTGTTTACGCTCTGATTGCTACCGGCTATACCCTGGTCTACGGCATTATCCAGTTAATCAATTTTGCGCATGGGGATGTCTTCATGTGGGGGACGCTGGTTACCTACTTTCTACTGGTGAAGATATTTCATCTGAACGATGTCATCACCAATCCCTTCAAGCTCATTGGGACCGTCCTAGGGGTCATGGTACTGAGCATGCTAATCTGTGCCCTGATCGCCTTTATCCTTGAGCGCGTTGCCTATCGCCCGCTCCGCGGTGCGAACCGCATTGCCCCGCTGATCTCGGCCATTGGCGCCTCCTTTATCCTGGAAAATCTGGGGTTGTTTGCCATTGGGCCTTCCGCGCTCAATGTGCCCAATCTCTTCCCCAATGGTCGTTGGGATCTGTTTGGATTGGTATACTTCAAATATCTGGATGTCTTTATCATCGTGCTGGCAATCGTGCTGATGCTCGCCGTCGCAACCTTCATTTCCAGAACCAAGATGGGGCGCGCCATGCGTTCGGTTTCTCAGGATAGCCAGGCCGCCTCGCTGATGGGTGTCAACATCAATCTGGTGATCATCGTTACCTTCCTCCTTGGCGGCGCGCTGGCCGGCGCGGCCAGTGTCGTTTATGCTATGCAATTGCAGGTCGCCTTTTTCTTAACGGGCTTTGAGGCGGGTTTGAAAGCCTTTACCGCAGCGGTGCTGGGGGGCATCGGCAACCTGTATGGCGCCGTGTTAGGCGGACTTTTTATTGGGCTGGTGGAAGCGTTTGTCATCGCCTATGCAAACAATGGAGTGAGGTGGGCTGATGCGACGGTCTTTGCGGTACTGGTGCTGGTGCTGGTCTTCCGCCCTTCAGGCTTGCTTGGTAAGCAGACTGTTGAAAAGGTCTAGCAGTGTACCCCAAGAAGAAGGGAAACACCTATGCAGATGTGGTTAAAAAGCAGCGGCCTGCGGCGTTTTGATTGGCGCCGGGGCATTTTTCGCGGCTGGGGTCTGGGAGCGATTATTTTCCTCTTATTCTTGTTCATGCCCCAGTTCTTTTCTGACCTGATTGCTCAACCAGTTACCGCGCTCCTCCCCTCGTTTGATGGAGACCAGTTGCTGGACACCCTGACCTCCGCAGGCATCTATGTGCTGATGGCCCTCGGCTTGAATGTCGTGGTTGGGTTTGCCGGGTTGCTGGACCTGGGCTATGCTGCCTTCTTTGCCATTGGGGCGTATGCCTATGCCATCGTGAACTTTGGCGCAAATCACATTCCTGTCTGGCCGATGCTCCTGGTAGCCCCGGCTGTAGCCGCCACGTTTGGAGTGCTCCTGGGCGCGCCCACCTTGCGTCTGCGTGGTGATTATCTGGCTATTGTGACCCTGGGCTTTGGAGAAATTGTCCCGATTGTCTTCAGAAATATTGACACCACCTCCTTGCCTCTGCTAGGAAATGTGCAGATCGGCGGAGTCAATGGGCTAAGTGTGCGTGGCCCGACACCCCTCGTGTTCCCTTTCGGCACCTACACTTTTGATGTGGTTACTCTGGCACATAGCGATCTCACCAATTTCTATTATCTGGTCTTTGGGCTGGTGGTTCTGGCAACTATCGGGGTTGTCTTGCTGCGCACCTCGAAGATTGGGCGCGCCTGGGTGGCGATCCGCGAAGACGAGACGGCGGCTGCCTGCTCAGGCGTCAATCTGGTCGCCACAAAGCTAACCGCATTTGCGATTGGCGCCTCGGTCTCCGGCTTTGCTGGTGTCCTCTATGGGGCGCAAAATGCCGCCGTGTCTCCTGAGCAGTTTGGCTTCGGTGTCTCGATTACGGTGCTGGTGATGATTGTGCTGGGCGGCATGGGCAGTATTCCTGGCGTGATTACTGGGGCGCTCTTGCTCAGCCTCCTAGACCGCATCCTCTTTATTGTTCCTACTGCTATTCAAGAGCAAGGCAGTATTCTGCATTTCCTGAATGGGAAAACGATTTTGCTGTGTATCGGGTCGGTTTGTACACAGAAGTATACGGTGGCGGGGCTGCTTGATAGCTCGGAATTCTTAATCTTTGGTGCCCTTTTGCTCTTGATGATTATTGTGCGTCCCCAGGGGTTAATTCCCAGCGCGCTGCGCAAGCGTGAACTCAAGGGTCAGGCGGTGGCCGCCGTTGATGCCGCAACCGGCAAAGAGATCGTGGTGCCTGCTGGCGCGTCGGAGAGCGGAGTGATCGATGCCTTCCAGGTGTTGGAGGAAGCGACTGAGGAGGATGTAGTGGTTGAAGCCTTGGAGTCCCCAGGCGCCACTGATGGTCCCGCGCCGCCTGCCCAGGAGCCAGGTGAAGGAGGGGCCTCTTCATGAGCATTGAGATTGAGCAAGCGAGTATGCCTGCACCTGGCTCACCTGAACCCCCTTCTCAGAGTGGTGACGTGCTGCTTAATATTCAGGGTCTCAATAAGAGCTTTGGCGGCCTGACTGCTATCGGCGACCTTGATCTCAAGATTAAGCAGGGGCAAATCTTCAGCATTATTGGCCCCAATGGAGCCGGCAAGACGACGGTTTTTAATGTCGTGACGGGCATTTACCGCCCAGACCGAGTTTCAGTAGGATTCCTCCGGGAAGTTTGGGGCTATGTGGCGATGCTGCTCATCAATACCTTTCTTGGGATTGTGGCCCGCCATGTTCTGGGCCTGTTCCTGGGGGTGTTGCTGGGCTATTTCCTGGGCAGCCTTGTGAATGGCGTGGTGAGCCAGGCGATTGCTGCTGGGGCTGCCGTCTTGCTGGGGAGTCTGGTGGGAGCGGCGCTGCTGCTTGGCATTTTGGGCTATGTCCTCTTTGTTCGGCGCAGGCGGGGTGGTTCCCTGCAAGGGTTGATTATAGGCATCGTGGAAGCGGTTGGGGTGGGATTTCTCACCTTCCTGATTATCGCAGCCCAGTTGAGCCTGGTGACAGCCGTCGCGGTCTTCCTGATAGTGACCGCTGTGGTCTATGGGGTGTGGGTGCGCTACGCCAACCCCGTGATCGAGCCGCTGTTAATTCGGGCAGAAAACTACTTTCGCCCCTACCAGGGGAAGATTTTGTTGAATGGGCGCGAGTTGATCGGGCTTTCGCCTGACCAGATTTTACGCCAGGGCGTGGCGCGCACGTTTCAGAATATCCGCCTCTTCAGCAATATGTCGATCCTGGAGAATGTGCTGGTCGGCCAGCATACCCGCTTGCGTTCGAGCATTTTTTCCTCCATCGCTCGCCTGCCCACCATGATTGCTGAGGAGGAGCAGGCCCGCGAGAAGGCGATAGAACTGCTGCGCTTCTTTGGCGAACATCTGGTACAGCGCAAAGATGACCCGGTCTCTAGTCTCTCCTACGCTGATAAACGCCGGGTGGAGATTGCTCGCGCGCTGGCCTCGAATCCGTCGGTGCTTTTGCTGGATGAGCCAACTGCCGGGATGAACGAGCGTGAAACGGAAGCGGCTGTCCAGTATATCCGCCGTCTGCGCGATGAGCGTGGGATTACCGTTCTGCTGATCGAGCATAAGCTGACGGTGACGATGGGCATGTCTGATTGGATTGCCGTACTGGATTATGGGCGCAAGATTGCGGAAGGGGTGCCAGAAGAGATCCGCCGCAACGAGCGTGTGATTGAAGCCTATCTTGGGCGGAAAGCGGCGGCTCACGATGCTTGAACTTCAGGGGATTGATACCTTTTACGGCCCCAGCCATGTCTTACAGAACGTGTCAATTCAGGTGGATCAAGGTGAGATCGTTTGCCTGCTGGGAGCGAATGCAGCGGGTAAAACGACCACAATGAAAACCATTTTTGGCATTGTGCGGCCTGTGAAGGGGGCAGTGATCTTTGAGGGCAAACCGATTGAGCGGGCGCCCACCGCAAGGATCGTCGCCTCTGGGCTGGCGATGGTGCCTGAGGGGCGGCATGTCTTCCCGCTGATGTCGGTTTACGAGAATCTAGAGATGGGTGCCTATATCCATTCGGATCGCAAGCAAATCCAGGAGGATATGGATCGAGTGCTGGTACTCTTCCCGCGTCTAAAGGAGCGACTGAAACAGGCGGCAGGCACGATGTCAGGCGGCGAGCAGCAGATGCTGGCAATGGGCCGCGCCCTGATGGCCCGCCCTCGGCTGGTCTGCATGGATGAGCCATCAATGGGCCTCTCGCCGATCCTGGTGGAGCGCGTCTTCGATATTATTCAGGAGATTCGCAAGCAGGGTGTGACCGTCTTCCTGGTGGAGCAGAATGCCAATATGGCCCTGAATGTGGCTGATCGCGGGTATGTCTTGCAGACGGGAAAAATTGTACTCAGCGATACGGCGCCGAATCTGCTGACGAACGATCTCGTTCGTCAGGCATATCTGGGCGGCGGCTGATCGACGCCAAGCGAGGATGCCGAATGATGAAAGTTGCCAAATAAAGCTATTCGCCGATTTTAATCGGCGCTTACTCGGCGGCATCGAGTTCTTCGTTCAGTGCCTCAATGCGCGCCTCGATCTCGGCACGAGTCGAGACGCCGAGTTCCTCCATCTCTTCTAGCAGGCTTTCGAGCCGTTCGAGCAGGAGCAGGGTGTCATAATCGGGCGCGTCAGCGGGCGTTTGCTCTGGCTTCTGCTCAGCCGGCTTTTGACCTTGAAAACGGCGTTGGGGTGGTTTGCGCGAGTGGTTTGCCATGATAAAAGGCTCCTTGCCAGGTGTGTTGTTCAGGTCAGTAGGAAAGCACAATTGGGATCAAGGGTAGACCAGGCGACGTCCTGATGCTCGCCCCAATCCAGCAAGGTGGGGAACTGGGGCGTGCCGCTCAGTTGGTCGAGCGTGGTGGCGTAGAGACCATCGCCGCTTCCGCTCGCAGTCGGCAGGGACCGATCAGGTTGCGCACTCCAGGCGCTCCCCCGCGGGGCGGTGAAGAGCAAGGCGCTGCTATCTGGCTTCCAGGGGCTATTCGTCGCCGGGCGCAAGAAAGGCGCCTGACCTGCTTCTGGAGCCGGTGGCAGAGAAATCGCTGCGTTCAGCAGCGGAAGCTGGCGCTGGGAGGCGACGTTGACCAGGCTCGCGCCGTCTGGCTCCAGGATGAGCAGAAAGCGGCTATCCGGCGACCAGAAGGCGAGCGAGACGCTGGCGCTGTCATTCCAGACGAAATACTCATTGCCAGCAGGGCTGTACAGGCGATAGTCGCTGGCGGTGCGCGCCAGCAGCCAGCGCCCATCCGGCGACCAGGCATATTGTTGCAGGTTGGGAATGGTTGCCAGGGGATGCGCCGATCCATCGCTTGCTCTGAGCAGGAGCCTGGTGTCATTGGGATTTGGGTCGGCGGTGGCGTAGAGCAGCGCGCCGGTGACCGGCTGCCAGAGCGGGCGCGCGGGATAGTTGGAGCCTGGCAGAAGGGCGAGCGCGCCCGTCGTGATCGTTTGGGGCGAACTGCCAGGACTGCCCACCAGGACGTGCCCCTGGGCATCGATGCTGGCGATCAGGCTGCCATCGCTGTTGACAGCCGGCAAGACGGCGCTGGCTGGCAGATCTTTGCGGGCGATGCCGGCGGGCTGATCGCTCTGCGAGAGCTTCCATTGGGGCGTGCCGGCGCTGCCGTTTGCGCCAGGCGCTTCTTCCCGATAGAGCAGGCGATTGCCACTGGCATCCCACCAGGCGTCGCTGCGCAGCAAGCCGCTGTTGGGCGGGGTGATTTGAATGATATTGCCCCCATCAATGGCGGTGACACCGAGTTCGCTTTTCAAATCGCCCAGGCCGACGGGATGCGCGCCGCCAGAAGCTCTTTCATTTTGCTGGCGCAGCACGATCTGGTGATGATCGGGCGACCAGGAAAGGCCGATCATCTGGCCTGATTCGATTTGATGCAGGTTGGAGCCGTCCGGGTCGATGGCCCAGAGCGCGCCCCCGCGTAGGAAGCCGATCTCAGTGCTGCCGGTGTGTCCAGGGCTGCACGCGGCCAGCATGCTCACTACCAATGTACCCAGCACGGTCAGGACAGCCCAGCGAAAGGCTAGGGCAGGAAAACGCCGTCTGAAAAACAGGAAGAATCCTCTCATAGCCTGGATTGTATGCGCCGCGTGGGCGCAAATCAAGGGTTGTTGGCGCTTGGCCTCTCGGCTATGCTACTATAAGAGATGATGTAGCTCGCACGAGCGCCTGATGCTGCCAGTTTTGGATGGCAGACACTCGATAGATAACACTTTTATTCGCAGATGAAGGTAAGGACTGTTATGGAACAGCAACATCATGAGCATGGCGGGCAGGTGGAGCAGCCTGCACAGCCTGCCGGACAGCAGAGCGGCTCTGAGGGGCGCGCTCCCGCGCCAAAGAAACGCCAGTTTACCCGCTTTGCTTTTTTTAAGATCGCGCCAGAGTGGCGGCGTCTGCCTGCCGAGGAGCGCGAGCGGCAGAAGCGCGAGTTCGCCGGGGTGGTTGAGCAACTACGCGAACAGATGATGGTGCAGAGCTATAGCACGATGGGAACGCGGGGCGATTGCGATGTGCTGCTCTGGTTTGCAGCCAACGAACTGGATACGCTGCAAGAGGCGGCAACACGGCTTTTCTCGACGGAGTTGGCGCAGTATCTCAGCATGCCGTATTCATATCTGGCGATGACCAAACGCTCGATCTATATTGAGCAGCATGTGCATGCCGGGCAGGAGGGCGCGCGGCTGCAACTGCGGCCAACCAAGGCGAAGTATCTCTTTGTCTATCCGTTTGTGAAGCAGCGCGCCTGGTACGCGCTCTCGAAAGAGGAGCGGCAGCGGATGATGAATGAGCATATCGAGATCGGCCATCGCTATCCTTCGGTGCGGCTGAATACGACCTATTCTTTTGGGCTGGATGACCAGGAATTTGTGGTGGCGTTTGAGACGAACGTGCCGGAGGATTTCTTGCAGTTGGTGATGGACCTGCGCGAGTCGCAGGCCAGCTCCTACACCGAGCGCGATACGCCCATCTTCACCTGCCAGCGTATGGAGATTGCAGAAGCGCTGGACGCGCTTGGCGCGCCGTCGCGGGTGGCGGTTGGCCTGTGCTGAGCGGACCAGGTTGGTGAGTCTCCCCGTCCTGGCCTGCGAAGGCAGGCTTCGCGGCGCAGCCTCCAGGCGTGGTTTTAACCGCCAGCTTCCCTGTTCAGGCGCTCTTCTTCAAGAGGGAGAAGAGCGCCTGAACTTTTGATATAATGGCAGCAACTTCGTCACACAAGGCGCAAGGGCGCGTGGCTGGTGTGCGAAGGATCGGATGATGTGAATCACGTGGAATCATGGGGAAAGATCAGAGGGAGATTTGATGCGAGAACCATTTTTGGAGCGATTGCGACAGGGGCCAGTGCTGGCGGATGGCGCGATGGGCACCCTGCTGTATTCGCGGCTGCCTGGGGCAGCGGCGCGGGCGCGCTGTTTTGATGAGGTGACGCTGTCGCGGCCAGAGTTGGTGCTGGCGATTCATCAGGAGTACATTCGGGCCGGCGCGCAATTGATAGAGACAAATACCTTCGGGGCCAATCGCGCCAAGCTGGCGAATTATGATCTGGCCGATCAGGTGCGGCAAATAAACAAACGCGCGGCGACGCTGGCCCGCGAGGCCCGCGAGGTTGCCGGAGAGAGCGTATTTGTCGCCGGCGCGGTGGGACCATCGGGGCGGCCCTTGCAGGCGCGGCTGACGGGCGAGCGCGACGAGGAGCGTCTGGCGGCGCTGCGCTCTATTTTCCGGGAGCAGGTGGAGGCGCTGCTGGAGGGTGGTGTGGATGTTCTCATTCTGGAGACGTTCTCTGATCTGGCGGAACTGCGCCAGGCATTGCTCGCAGTCAAGGAAAGCTGCGATCTGCCGGTCATCGCGCAGATGAGCTTTGATGAGGATGGGCGGACGCTCGGCGGTCAGTCGCCGGCAAAGGTGGCGCTGACGCTGGCCGAGTTGGGCGCCAATGTGATTGGCGCTAATTGCAGCGTTGGCCCCTCCGGCACGCTGGATGTCGTTGAGGAGATGGCGGCGGCGGTGCGCCATTTGCCAGAGGTGACGCTTTCGGCCCAGCCAAACGCCGGGCTGCCCAGCCGCGTCGAGCAGCGCTTCTTGTATGTCTCAACGCCAGAATATTTCGCCGACTATGCCCAGCGCTTTGCGGCAGCGGGCGTGCGCTTGATTGGCGGCTGCTGTGGCACAACGCCGCGCCATATCGCGGCCATGCGACACTCGCTGGCGGAGCGCGCGCAGGCGGGGGCAGCCGCGTCAGCCAGCTTCTCTGTGACGGTGACGGCTCCGCACAGCGTGCTAGTGCCAGAGGCGGAAGAAGTCGCGCCAAAAGCGGGCACGCCGACGCGCTTGCAGCAGAAGCTGGAGGCAGGCGAGTTTGTGGTGATGGTGGAGCTTGACCCGCCCAAGGGCCTGAACCCAACGAAGCTTCTAGAGGGCGCGCGGCTGGTGAAAGAGGCCGGCGTCGAGTTCATCAATATTGCCGATAGCCCGATGGCGCGAGTGCGCATGAGTTGTATTTCGCTGGCGCGGCTGCTTCAGGATCGTCTGAATTTGGAAACGATCATTCACTTTACGACCCGTGATCGCAATCTGATGGCGCTGGAGGCCGATCTGATGGGGGCGCACGCGCTGGGCATTCGCAATATTCTGGCGCTGACTGGAGACCCAGTGGCGGCTGGTGATTATCCGAATCTGACGGGTATCTGGAACGTGGATTCGGTGGAATTGATTCGCATCCTCAAGGGAATGAATGAGGGCCACGACGCAGCAGGGGTGTCAATTGGCGGCGAGGCGTGCTTCTATGTGGGCGGGGCGCTCAATCTCAATATGACCGATGATCTGATTGATCTGGACCGCGAGCGGGTGCGGCGCAAGCTGCGCAATGGGTTTGAGGGAGAGGACGCGCAGCTCAGCGAGATTGCGCTAGAGCTTGAGCGCTACGAGCGCAAGCTGGCGGCTGGCGCAGATTATATTATGACGCAGCCGATCTATGACATCGCGGTGCTGGAGCGCTTTCTAGAGCGCAAAGGCCGTCCACCCGTCCCGATGATTCTGGGGATGATTCCGCTACATAGTTCCAGGCATGCGGAGAAGCTGCATAATGAGGTGCCTGGCATTACCATTTCTGACGCGGTGCGCCAGCAGATGCGCGAAGCGGGCGAGCGCGGACGCGAGGTGGGCATGGAACTGGCGCGACAACTTTTGCTCGAAGCCAAGGCGCGCGGCTATATTCAGGGCTGCTATCTGATGCCCTCGTTTGGTCGCTATGATGTGGTCAGTTCGGTGGCGCACTCGCTGCTAGAGTAGGCCGGGACGAACCGTTGCCGTAGCGCCGGCTTCCAGCCGGCCACCCGAACGCGAGATGCTTTGCTGGCAGCGATCAAAGACGCGCCTGCCGTAGCGCCGGCGTCTCGCCGGCTTGTCCAGTTCGCCGGGGGGAAATCCGGCAGTTGAAGCCGCGTCTGGAGACTGGCGCCAGTGAGCCGCGCCTTCGCGGGTTGGAACGATAGGTAGCGATCTGCACGGGCTGGCGGATGTTATGGCCGCCAGCCGCTTCTTCTGGAGATGCTATGCGCCGCCGTTCATTGCTGCTGACCGGGCCGCGACGGCTGGAGTGGGTGGTTGAAGAACTGCCCCCACTCCAGCCAGACGAGCTTTTGCTTCAGACAACCGCCGGGGCGATCAGCATTGGCGCTGAAGTGCCGCAATATCGCGGCACAGCCCGCAGCAGCACGCCGGCGCGCTATCCCAAGATGACGGGCTATGAAAGCGTGGGCAGGGTGATTGCCTGCGGCGCTTCGGTGCGGCGCTTTGCGGTTGGAGATCGGGCGGTAGCGTTCTATGGGCATCGCACGCATGGGATTGTCTCAGAGGCGAAGGCGATCAAGGTTCCTGAGGGCATCTCAGATGCGCTGGCCCTGCTGGCGATCCTGACCTGCGATGTCGCCAAGGGCGTGCGCAAGCTCGCGCCGCAGTATGAGCAATCGGTGCTGATTACGGGCGCCGGGGCGATTGGCCTGCTGACGGTCTTTCTCCTGAAGTCTCTGGGGTTGCAAGCCATTGATGTGATCGAGCCACGCGCCCAGCGGCGCGCCCTGGCGCTACAACTTGGGGCACGCATGGCGCTCTCCCCGGAAGAGATGGCCGGGGGAGATGAATGCTACCATCTTGGGATTGAGTGTTCCAGCCGGCAGGCAGGCTTTGCCCTGTTGCAAGAGAAGATGCAGCCGGGCGGGCGTCTCTGCACTCTGGCCGATGGCAACCTTGAGCCGCTCATCTTGTTGCCAGCCTTCCATGAGAAAGAGTTGCTAGTCGTCGGGTCGAGCGATGGCTGGGATTATCAGGCGCACGCCGTATGGTATTTTAATCTGGTGTGCGAGGATGCGCATGGCCTGGAGCAGCTTTTTGCGTGTTCCACAAACGCCAATAGCCTGATGGAGACATTTGAGCGCCTGGCGACAGGAGAACTTTCCTCGATCAAGGTATTGATCTCTTATGCCTGAAGCGATATTGGTCAAGGGGGGTGACAACTCGTGCCCAACAATCAGGATGCTGAAAGTATCACCAAAGAGGACTGGCTGAAAGAGGGCGACACCTATCTTCAGGATACGACCAGACGCTCTGAAGAAGCGCTGGCCGCCTATGAGCGGGCGCTCCAGATGGACCCTACTTTTGTTCCTGCCCTGAGCGGCAAAGCCTGGGCGCTCAGCCAGCTTAAACGCTACGCAGAGGCGCTGGCAATCGGTGAGCAAGCCGTTCACCTGGACCCGACTGATGCCCGTGCCTGGCGTGCGAGAGGCTCTGCACTCTGGGGACTGAAGCGCTACGAAGAAGCATTGGCAGCCAGTGAGCGGGCTACTGAACTGGATCCCACATATGCAGAAGGCTACTGCGGGAAGGGCGCTGCGCTCGCCTATCTCCAACGCTATGAGGAAGCGCTGGCCGCCTGCGAGCAGGCCATCCAGCTAGACCCTACGCATACCACTGCCTTCATTAACAAAGGCTATGCCCTCAGCCACCTGAAGCGCTATGGGGAGGCGCTGGCTGCCTGTGAGCAGGCCATCCAGCTAGACCCTACTCGCGCTGGTGCCTTTACTAACAAAGGTTATGCCCTCAACAACCTGAAGCGCTATGAGGAGGGGTTAGCCGCCTATGAACAAGCCATTCAGCTAGACCCTACGTATGTCACTGCCTTCATTAACAAAGGTAATGTGCTTTGTGACCTTCAGCGGTATGAGGAAGCGTTAGTGGCCTACGAGCAGGCTATCAACCTCGATCCTACCGCAGTCGGTTGGACGAGCAAAGGCCATACGCTCTCTCGCCTTCAGCGGACCTGGGACGCGCT
>CAZFWN010000025.1:0-7424 GCA_964522745.1 uncultured Ktedonobacterales bacterium | reverse complement strand
GTTGGACGAGCAAAGGCCATACGCTCTCTCGCCTTCAGCGGACCTGGGACGCGCTGGCGGCTTATGAGGAAGCTATCAACCTCGATCCTACCTTTGTGGAGGCTTATGTTGGTAGAGGTGAAGTGCTTATTCGCCTGCAATGGTATGAGGAGGCGCTGGTTGCCTGCGAGCGGGCAATCGCGTTAAATCCTACCCGTGCCAATGCCTATAGGTTGAAGGGCAATGCGCTCTATTGGCTCCGGCGGGATTGGGAGGCACTGGCCGCCTACGAGCGAGCCATCGAATTGGACCCCAGGCTGGTAGCGGCCCTCGGTTTCAAGGGCGCTGTACTCTATCGCCTTCAGCGCTATGAGGAAGCGCTGGCGGCCTACGAGCAGGCGCTCCACGTAAGCCCCACTATAACGTATGCTTACACCGGGAAGGGTGATGCCCTCAGCCATCTGAAGCGCTATGAGGAGGCGCTGGCTGCCTATGAGCGGGCTATCGAGTTGGACCCCAGGCTGACGTCTGCTTATAGCGGGAAGGGCGATGCGCTCAAGGCCCTTGGGCGCAAGAAGGAGGCGAAGCGCGCCTACCAGCAGGCCCGCGAACGGGGAGCTTCCAGGTAGATGGATTTCGAGGTGGAGCAATGCCCTTGAAGAATGCTAGCATGGTTGCCCACGAGCAGGCGAAACTCTGGCGTGCACCAGAGCTGGGCAATCTGGAGTTGCTGCGGGCCAGCTATCGCACGCACTCGTTCGCCCGGCATACGCATGATGAGTTTATGATCGGGGTCATTGAGCAGGGCGCGTGCAAATTTTATTATCGCGGGGCGATGCACGCTGCCCCTGCCGGCACTATCGTCGTGATTCATCCGGGCGAGGTACATGATGGCGCTGGAGGCGCGGTGAATGGCCTGACCTATCGCGCCCTGTATCCTGATGGAGCGCTGCTCCAGCGAGCTGCCGCTGATCTTGTCGGCAAAGAGCGCGGCATTCCCTATTTTTGCGGGCCAGCCATTCAGGATGAGGCGCTCAGCAGGCGCCTGCGCAGCCTGCATGTGCTGCTGGAAGAATCGGCATCACTACTTGAGCGAGAGTCCGGTTTCCTCTTGACGTTTACTGATCTGATTGCTCGCCATGCCGAGCGCCCACTTGAAGCATCGGCACTGGGGCAGGAACATCAGGCGGTGCGACAGGTACGCGACTATCTTGAGGCGCATCCTGCTGAGCAGGTGACGCTTGCTCACCTGGCAGGCATCGCCAGGCTGAGTCCATACCATCTGGTGCGCGTCTTTCGCGCCGCTCTTGGGCTGCCGCCGCATGCCTATCTGACCCAGGTGCGTGTGCGCCAGGCAAAAAAGCTGCTCTTGCTGGGACTGCCTCTGTCGCAGGTGGCGCTGGAGACGGGCTTTGTCGATCAGAGCCATCTGACGCGGCGCTTCAAGCGGCTGGTTGGGGTGACGCCTGGGCAATATCAGCACGAGCGCAAGAATGTACAAGACAAGTCCGTCTGGCACGCCTACACTGGATAGCGGGGTGGTGGCTGGCGTTGGTGAGGATCACATATTCCAGGGGAGTGCTATGGAAGCCAGAGCAGAGAAGTGTGTCTTTGTCATTGATGAGCAGTTGCCGGCAGGATTGGCGGTGAATACCGGCGTTGTGCTGGCGCTGACCCTGGGCAGCAGATTGGCCTTGCTTATCGGGCCAGATGTGCTGGATGGGTCTGGGCGGGCGCATGTGGGTATCACCACGCTGCCCTTTCCGATCCTCAAAGCGTCTGGAGAGACGATCAAGGCGCTTTGGATGCAGGCTGCCGAGGTGCGTGATCTGCTGGTGGTGGATGTCACTGATGCGGTGCAATCGACGAAGGCGTACCAGGACTACATTCAGAAGATCGGCGACCTGTCCTCAGAGCAACTCACGTATCTGGGGCTGGCGCTGTATGGAAAGCGAGAGGTAGTGAATAAGCTTACTGGTAGTTTGCCATTGCTCAGATAGGATGCTCAGGAGCCAGAGCGTGCGAGGAAAGGGTGCTGCGTACCATTGGTACGCAGCACCCGGCTATTACTTGTGGTTGTGTTGGCTGCGAATGTCGAAGGGGCGCAGGAAAACGGTTGGCTCGAAGTGGATAAAGGCCGGAGGAGCGATGTTGAAGGTCGGGCCAAGAGCTGCCGCTTCCTGGTTGAGCAGGTCAGCATTGGTCGAATCGCCCCACTCGCCAGTGTTCAGACGGTTGATAAGCGTCTGGAACGCCGCGAGAGTCTCCGCCGGGGTGAAGGTGCAGTGGCCGGCGCGATGGACGAAAATCTGGCGCAGCAAGTCCCCGTTGCCCTGTGAGTTCACAACGCTGCGATACGCCTGCTCATCCTGGTTGACGACCAGACCGTCGCCAGTGGTGTGCATGGTGAGTACCGGAATATGGATGTTGCCGTTGAAGGTGATGAACTGGCTCAGGTAGTTGACCGCGCCTGGATCAGCCGAGATACGCGGGGCGTTTTGCAGGGTATTGATGTCCTGGTCCAGACTCAGCCCGGCCTGTTTGTAGAGCGCTTTGACTTCCTGGAAGTCGGAGGAACGCTCCACCTGCGTGCGGTAGTTGACGCCTGTGTTCCAGGAGGGGTTGCCGCCCGCGCGACCCTCCAGTTCGAGGCGCCCAAAGAACAGGAAGGGGAAGTCTACCTGGCTGTCCCAGAGGAACTGGTTTTGCTCCTGGGCAGCGAAGTCATTGCTGGCCGGTTCGGGCAAAGTAGAGTTGAACCAGCCTGGGGTGTCACCCAGGGCGGCGACCAGCGCGAGACGCGCCCGGCCCAGGGGGCTATTTTGTGCCCCAGCCAGGATGCCCTCAGCCGTGTTGAAATCGCTGCCGACGGTCTGGGGGGTAAAATGGACGATGGGCAGCGAGCCGCCCGCCAGCAATTGATCGAAGGCAAAGGCGCCATCTAGCGCCTGATTCCAGGTGCCAATGCCACCGGCGAGGACGCCGCACATCGGCAGGGCAGCGCTGAAGCGATCAGGATTCAACTGAACCAATCCGGCGGTGATGATGCCGCCGAGGGAGTGGCCCCAGGCGATGGTGCGGGTGGGCTGGCCGCAGGTCTGATCGAAAAAGTTGAGCAGGGCGATTTGATCGTGGAACGCCTGCTGCAACGCCCAGCCTTGCTGGCTGTACGAGGAGCCGGCCAGCGCGTAGCCCTGGCTCAGCAGCGCGGCGCCGGTAAGGGGGTCGCCAACATCGGTGAAGGGATTGGCTGAGCCGGGGAACTCGTAGCCATGACTGTAGAGGACCAGGGTGCCATTCCAGGTTGCGGGAACTTCAATCTCATACTTGGCTCCGTCAATTTTTCCAGTCATTGCATTGAGGCCGGTGTGATTCAGACAGCTTGAAGCATCGGCATGAGCAACGTTCGCGCCGGCGGTGAAGCCACCAACCAGGGCGAGCAAGGCGACTAATAAGAGCAGTCGTAATTTCATTCGCGCCCAAACCTCATTTCTCAACAGGGAGTAAAGAAGCAACGCTCCGAACGGCAGCGCCTGGTATCTGGCGTCAACCGTTTGCGCATCCCCCGTCGGCAGCATGCAGGCGGGGAGAAAGTGATACGCGCCAGGCGCACCGATGCGCCTGAAAGGGCAGCGAGCTACTGTTGCGCTCTGTCGTTGGGGCTACGCGCCAAAGAGGGATAGAATATGGCATCATGCACATTTGAGAAGGAAAGAAGCGCAGAATCCAACGACAACAACACCTCCTCTCTAGGTCGCACCTGAAGGGATAGCTGAGGCGTACTTGCCTGCGCTTGGGATACGTGCCAATGTTTGTGTAACACGGCGCCAGGGATAGGGTATGCGAGGGTATTATTCTAGAGTTTAGCAGGCGAACCCATGAGTATGCAAGAGGGCATGACTTTTGGGTTAGTGCTGCTCACTTCTCTCTAAAGCAGAGTACGGGCGAAGGTTACGGTGCCTAGTGGCTGGTGCTTGGGGTGGGCAGGGCTGCGCCGATGAGGCTCTGAAGATCGGCGATGCCCTGCTGGCGCAGGTAGCGCTCCAGGTCATCGATGATTTCCAGGCCGGCGTGGGGGTTGACGAAGTTGATGGTGCCAAGCTGGATAGCGGTGGCGCCGGCCATCAGAAACTCCAGCGCGTCCTCCAGGTTGGAGATGCCGCCGATGCCGATGACCGGCACAGGCCGGCCATTGACGCCGCTGCGCAGTTCTTGCGCCACTTCATAAACCATGCGCAGGGCAATAGGTTTAATGGCCGGGCCGGAGAGGCCGCCGGTGACGTTTGCCAGCAAGGGTCGACGCGTTTGAATGTCGATGCGCATGCCAGTGAGGGTGTTGATGAGTGAGACGGCATCAGCGCCAGCCTCGGCGACGGCTCTGGCGATGGGGCGCAGATCGGGAACATTGGGGGAGAGCTTGACGATGAGGGGCAGGCTGCTGGCCTGGCGGACAGCGCTCGTCGTCTCGGCGGCGATTTCGGCGTCGCTGCCATAGACGCTGCCGCCGGCGCGCAGGTTGGGGCAGGAGATATTGAGTTCGATGGCGGCCACGCCGGGGACGCCTTCCAACTTTGTTGCCAGGGTGACAAACTCTGAGAGGGTTTCGCCGGCGATGTTGACGATGACGGGCACGCTCCACGATGCCCAGATGGGGGCGCGCTGAGCTATCAACTCATCGATGCCGGGGTTTTGCAGGCCAATGGCGTTGAGCATACCGGCGGGCGTTTCCACCACGCGCAGCGCGGGATTGCCGGCGCGTGGGTGCAGGGTCGCGCCCTTGGCGACGATGGCCCCCAGGCGCTGAATATCAGGAATGTGGGCGTATTCGGTGCCGTAGCCAAACGTCCCGGAGGCGGTCATCACCGGATTACGCAGGCGTAATCCCTGCTTGTGGGCTGGGGCCAGTTCTATAGTCAAGTCTGATTGAGTCACGAAGGCGCTCCCGGACACACGCGAAGAGGTAGTTCATACTTTTCCACATCTGTTGTATTCTACCATAGCTACAGGTGCATGCTGAGAAAGTTGGGAAAGTTGGGAAACTGGGAAGAATGTCCTGCTGGCGTGGCTTCAGCCAGCGGCGCTTTGAGCTATCTGGCGCTCGCGGGCCACGAAACGACTGCCCCATAGGCCAATGATGCCAGCGATGACCAGTATGCCAGGGCCGGCGATCAGCATCGCCTGAGCCAGCTTCGATTGATTGACAGGGTCGAGCAAGTAGGAGAGGGCGCCAACCGCCGAGGGCGCCGCCAGATCGCCGCAGACATGGGCGAGCATGAAAGCCAGGGCGACTGCCGAGGCGCGTACTGCCGGTGGCACCGCGTCCTGAATGGTGGCGTTCAGTGGGCCGTTGTAGATATTGAGCAGCGCGCCGGTCAGCATAAAGAAGGGCAGAAAGACCCAGATGTTGGGGCTGATGAGCGCCAGAATCATACTGGGCGCGGCCAGCAGGAAGCCCAGGCCGGCAGCGATCAGTCGGCCACCGGCATAGCGACGGGTCAGCCGGTCTGCCAGACGCCCACCGGCCAGCGTCCCGGCGATGCTGGCGAGGGCTAAGAGCAGCGCTGCCCCACCAATGGCGGGTAGGTGCAGGTGATAGTGACGCGCCAGCAGCGGCGAGAAGAAAATGGCCGAGGGAGTGATGACGAAGAAACCGAGCGCCTGCACAATGATGCAGACCACCAGCGTGCGAATGCGCAGGAGGTTTCTGATCTGGACGAGAATGGGACGCAGGCCGGTGCCAAGCTGGCGGATGTCATGCTCGTTGGCGGCTTCGTCGGCGGCGCGGCGAGGAGGCTCGTGGGTGCGCCACATCAAGAAGGAGAAGAACAGTCCGGGCGGGCCGGTGAAGATAAAGGCCAGGCGCCAGTTATGCGTTTTATAGGCGATGAAACCACCGACGATGATGCCCAGCGCGAAGCCGACCAGCGCGCCTGCCGCCCAGCGGCTCAGGATTTGCGCCCGGCGTTTGCCGGGGAAGTAGGAACTCAGCAGCGAGATGCCGGCAGGCGTGTAGCTGGCCTCGCCAATGCCCAGCCAGGCGCGCGTCATCAGCAGGCCAAAGAAGCCATGTACAAAGGCGGTCAGCGCGGTAGCGACGCTCCAGAGGGCGACGCCAGCGGCGATCACATTTTTGCGCTTTACCCGGTCTGCCAGCACGCCAATCGGCAGCGCGCCAATGGCATAGATCAGCAGAAACGAGCTTCCCAAGATGCCCGTCTGAAAGTCATTGATGCAGTAGTGGGCATGACTGCCGGGCGAGCAAAAGACCCGGTCTACCTGGATGTAGGGCAGCAGCAGGCTGAAGACCCAGCGATCAAGATAATTCATCAGGTTGATGCCAAACATCAGCCAGAAGATGTAGCTGGCGTAGCCAGGCGAGGGCGACCAGCCGCCAGTGCTGGTGCCAGCTTCTCCTTCGGGCTGATTGGGCGCTGCCTGGGGTTGTTGCTCCTGATCGCTGCGAGAAATCTCCCCGGACTCCCGCCCAACTGCTAAACCTTCATCCGTGTGACGTGCCATGCCTTGCTCCCACCTTGCCAATGCTTACTACACAATCTGCCGATGCTTCCAGATTACTCTAGTTTTATCGCCCCAGCTATGTAGTATATCATGGTATTGCTGTGCAATATTGCCGGTTTTCCTGGCCTTGCGTCCTCTGAGGCTACGATGCAAGAAACTCCACGATGGCGGAAGCGAATGCGGGCGTTATCACGACACTCAGGTGATCTCCTGGCAGGAGCAGAAGGCGGGCGTTGGGAATAGCCGAAGCCAGTACCTCAGGCCGGGCAGCAATGGGATCAGCATCTCCAACGATCAGCAGCGTCGGAGCAGTGATCTGGTTGAGGGCGATGGGGCGTGTGTGCCGGGCAGCCGCCTGAGCCGCGAGCGCCTCGCGGTCTCCTCCGAGCAGATCGGCGAACGCGCGGAACCGCTTTGCTATGGGTTCTGTAATTGTGGCAGTGTCTTGGGCTTGCAGCGCGGCGGCGATGGTCCTGCCGGCGGCTGCGCGTGCATTCCCTTCCCCTGGCTCAGCTACTCCAGCGCCAACGCCACCGACCACCAGGCGACGAATACGTTCATCCTGACTGGCGGTCAGGAGCGAGACAACGGCTCCCATCGAATAGCCGACCAGATCAACCTGCCTGGCCCCAACATTATCGAAGAGTTGCCGCAGATCACGCGCCATCTTCTCTTCTCCATAAAAGCTGGCATCATGTGGCTTGCCGGAGGTGCCGTGTCCGCGAGCATCGAGGGCCACGACCTGCCGCCCGGCATTGGTCAGGGCTGCTACTATTCCCGGCTGAACCCAGTTGTTCCTGGCATTGGAAATAAACCCATGATGGAGCAGCACAGGCGGCAGCGCGCCAGCGGTTCCCCATGTCTCGTAAGCGATCTCAACTCCATCCGCTGCGATAAATCGAGGCATCTTTTTCGTTACTCCTTTT
>CAZFWN010000024.1:29728-46433 GCA_964522745.1 uncultured Ktedonobacterales bacterium | reverse complement strand
GCCAGCCAGCAGCGCGTGGGCGGGAGCCAGCACAGAATGACTGGGGCCAGCCGGCCCAGGATGATTGGGGCCAGCCAGCAGGACGTGGGCGCGAGCAGGATCAATGGGGTCAGCCGCAGCCGGCAATGGCGCGTGGTCCAGAGCAGCCAGATGGTCTGGGCGGCGGTTCACGACGAGGCCAGGATGGGCCGAATCGCGCAGATGAGCAATGGAACCAGGGAAATTGGGCTGCCGGTGGGTCTGCCTGGAATGAGGCGGGTGGTGACCGCTGGGGGCAGCCGGCTCAACCGATGCAGCCAGGGGTGAGTCGCCCGGTAGCTCAGAGTGGTGCGGCTGGGATGGGCAGGCAGCCGGGGGCTGGCGAGGTGGGGAGCGAGTGGGGCCAGCCGCGTGTTGACCGCCCGGCAGCTAGCCAGCCCTCAGGAGGTTGGGAGCAAGGTGAGGCGCCGGCCTGGCAGGCACCACAGCAACAAGAACCACCTGCCTGGCAGAGCGCCGGCAGAAAGCCAGCAGCGTCTGAACAATCGGCGCCACGCAGCGGGCCACCAAATAGCCATCCGCAGGCGCCAGTTCAATGGGGATCGGCTGGTGGTGCATCTGCGGCTGCGCCCTGGGAAGCACCGGGAGCGGCAGATGAATGGGGCCAGCCTGCACAGCCGCCAAAGCCAGGGGCAAGCCGACCAGTTGCTCCGGCGAGTGCTGCTGATGCCAGCCAGCCTCCAGTGGGGAGAAGTGCTGGTGGTGAGTGGGGGGAGCGTGATTTTGAGAGGCCAACAGTGCGTCCGATGCAGCCAGCCGCCGGCTGGGAGCCACGCGAGGCATTTCCGCGCTCACCGACGCCAGAGCCTGTGGCGCCGGCGTGGCAGGCTCCCCCGACTGCTCAAGCGGGCAGCGCTTCTGGGGTTGCCAGCGCACCAGTAGATCGGCGTGGGCCAGATATGCGCCCACTTGGCAAAGTAGGCCCAGATGCGACGGCCTATGCGGCGCCCGCGCCTGAGGTTGATGAAGGTGAAGCTGCCAAAACGGTGGTCATGCGCAAGGACGCTGCCAGCGAGCGTATTCCGGCTATTGTCGTCCGGCAGGGCAAAGAGCCTGGGCGGACGTATGAGATGCGCAAAGAGCATATCAGTATCGGGCGCAGTCGGGAAAGCGATATTTTCCTGGAGGATCTGGCGGTTTCACGACTGCACGCGACGATCTATCGTGATGAAATGGGTGGCTATCGCTTGCGCGATGAGCATAGTGCGAATGGAACCAGTGTGAACGGCCAGCGTGTTTCGGCAGAGGTTGCTCTGCAAGAGGGCGATGAGGTTCAGCTTGGTCAAACCATTCTGGTGTTCATGCGGCGCCAGGGGTGAGCCTGCGAGGCAGAGAAGTGCTTGTACAAAAAAGGAGACGCGGAAGGGGTTCTGCGTCTCCTTTTTGAGGAGTGCGCGTGAGGGATGATTTAATCGGCGCACGGATTGGGCATTATAGTATTCAGGAGCCTCTGGGCCAGGGCGGCATGGCGCGCGTCTATAAGGGCTATCAGGAACACCTGGATCGTCTGGTGGCGATTAAAGTGCTGCCCAGCTATTATGCCGCCGATCAGAACTTTGTGGATCGCTTCAAGCGAGAGGCGCAGGCGATGGCCCGGCTCTCTCACCCCAACATCATTACGGTGCATGATGCCGGTGAGCAAGATGGCCGGCTGTATATCGTCATGGCCTACATGAGTGGCGGCACATTGAAGGGGCGGATGGACCATCAGATGGGTCTGCCTGAGGTGCTGCCGGTGGTTCATCAAATTGCCGATGCCCTGCATTATGCGCATGAACGCTCGATTATTCACCGCGATGTCAAGCCGGTGAATGTCTTGCTGGATGGCGATGGCCGGGCCGTACTCAGCGATTTTGGAATTGCCAAGGTGATGGAGAGCGCTGAGCATCATCTGACGCGCCCTGGGGCCGGGGTGGGGACGCCGGAATATATGTCGCCAGAACAATGCCGGGGCGGCAAGGTGGACCCACGCAGCGATATTTACGCGCTGGGCGTGATGATCTATGAGATGCTGACCGGGCGTACACCCTTTCAGGCAGATAACTATACAGCCCTGGCCCACGCGCATATCTATGAGCCGGTGCCGCCGCCGACGCTGTTTAACCCGCGCATTGCTCCAGCAGTGCAGGCAGTCATTTTGCGGGCGCTGGCAAAGGAACCGGCACATCGCTTCTCCCACGCTCCCGATCTCTCGGTGGCGCTGGAGTATGCGGCAGCAGGTAGCGCCGCTGTTGCTCCTGGGGAGCGGAGCAGCCAACGGCTGGCTGCCATAAGCGCTGCGCAGCCAGCGGAGCGGTTGATCTGTCCTCGTTGCCAGACGAAGAGCTTGCCGCAGATGCACTTCTGCCGCCGCTGTGGCCTGAGCCTGGCTGGCATCGAGCCGCGCCAGGTGACGCCATCTGGTTCAGGGCAGAGCCGCTCGGCCATCCTGGCAAAGTATGGGTCGATGGCGTTGATCTGCCCGGCCTGCCAGGCGCCGAACGCGCCCCAGCATATGTTTTGCACGAAATGTGGCAATCGTCTGCCCGGCGCATCTGGCGATGTCAATAGCGCGCTGTTTCCCTGTCCGGCATGTGGGCATCAAAACCTGCCGGGCCGCAATTTTTGCACGCGCTGCGGCCATCAGCTTGCGCGCTAAGCATTATCGCTCGTGGTATTCATTATTTATACTGAAACTGAGGAAAATAGGTGGGTCAGAACATATCTGACGGGGTGCCCCTCGTTGGGCGCGCCGATATTCATATGCACACGAATCTGGGCGATGGCACAGCCAGCCCGGCCAAAGTGATTGCCGAGGCGGAGCGGCGTGGCCTAGATGTGATCGCGGTGACCGATCACGATCATCTTGAAGGCGCCAAGCGTGTTGCTGATCTGCTGGCGAAGTCGGAAAGTTCGCTGGGATTGATTACTGGGATTGAGGTGACGACACGCCAGGGGCATCTGCTGGGTCTGTTTGTGCAGCGGCCCCCTCGGATGCTGCGCTCGGTAGAAGAGAGCATCGATGCGATCAAGGCACAGGGTGGGCTGGTGATTGTGCCCCATCCGCTAGGCCGGCTGGTGCCGAGCCTGAGCCGCAAGAAGATTGAGGAGTTGCTTTCGCGTGGCTATGCTCTCGATGGGATTGAGACGTACAATCCATCACCGGCCAATAGCTCTCAGCGGCAAGCGGTGATCAAGTTGAACAAAGCCTGGGGGTTGGCTGAGACCGGCGGCAGCGACGCGCACTTCTGGCAGCACATCGGCAGTGGGTATACAACCTTCGCGGGCAAGACGGTTGAGGAGTTCCGGGAGGCTTTTCTCGCAAAGACGACGGCTGCCGGCGGGCAAGAGACGCCGCCAGCAAAGCTTCCGGTGGCCGCGCTGGTGGGGCAATGCGCGTGGAGTTGGTTTGTCGATCCTCCGCGCAAGATCGCTCGCATGTGGCGCGCCAGCGCTTCCTAATTGACCCGCTCATTGCCGGTCAGTGGCTAAGTAATGCAGGATTTCTCTGCTTTTTTCGATGCGGCGTGTTACAATTCAGGGATAGCGATTTCATCGTTCCTTTTCCCCCAGGAGTAGCTTATGGCAGCGGTTTCATCGACCCCGGCAGGCGCAGAGCGGCAGGCTTTGCCGCCTGAAATAGAGCAGAAATATCGGCAGGTGCGCATGATTCTGGCCGAGATGGGTTCGGTGCTGGTGGCGTATTCTGGTGGGGTAGATAGCGCTTTGCTGCTCAAGCTGGCCTTGGATGTGCTGGGCGAGCAAGCGCTGGGTGTGATTGCGACCTCACCGGCCTATGAAGATGCGGAGACTGCCGAGGCGCTGCGCAACGCTGAGGCGATGGGGGCGCGGGTGATCCAGATCGAGACGCACGAACTGGAGAACGAGCGCTATACGGCGAACGGCCTGGATCGCTGCTATCATTGCAAGACTGAGTTGTTTAGCCAACTTTCTCCGCTGGCAGAACAGTATGGAATGCAACATATCGCCTATGGACTGAATCAAGACGATCTGGGCGATTTTCGTCCAGGGCAGCGCGCGGCGCGCGAGTTTGGCGTGCGCGCGCCGTTGCAGGAGGCTGGTTTGGGGAAAGAGGAGATTCGGACGATTGCGCGCGCGCTCGGTGTGCCGGTCTGGGATAAGCCAGCGCTGGCGTGTTTCTCATCGCGTATTCCTTATGGAACGTCGGTGACCGTTGAGGCGTTGCAGCAGATTGGGCGTGCTGAACGGCTGCTGCGCAATCTGGGCTTTCGACAGGTACGTGTGCGCCATCATGAGTCTGTGGCTCGTATAGAAGTAAGCCGGGCTGATTTTGCGCGTCTGATCGAAGAGGAGACGAACCGGCAGGTGGTTGAAGGGCTGAAGGCGATTGGCTATGCCTATGTGACGCTCGATCTCCAGGGGTTTCGCTCTGGCAGCATGAACGAACTCCATCGAAAGCGACCAGCCCAAGGGCTGAATGTGACACACTCAACCCTTTCCTAAAGCGGGGCTGGCGCGATATAATACGGTACTTGGGGAGAGTGAGGGAAGCGCGTCGGGTCTTACGAGGGGAGACGTTCATGAACATCGCGCGAGGAAAATATCATATCTGGACAGTTGGCTGCCAGATGAATCAGGCAGATTCGCAGCGCGTCTCCACATTGCTTGAGGGGTTGGGATGGGAGGAGGCGCCGGAGATGGAGCAGGCGAATCTGGTGATCTTAAATACGTGCAGCGTGCGCGCTCAGCCAGAGCAGCGCGCGCATGGGCAGCTTTCCCTGCTGGGGCATGCTAAAAAGCAACGCGCCGATCTGCTTGTCGGCATGATGGGCTGTATGATCGGCAACCAAAAGACGGTGGAAAGCCTCAAGCAGCGCTATCCAATGGTGGACCTGTTTTTTAAGGTGGAAAATGCTGATGTGCTACCCCAGTTCTTGGAGGAGCGCTGGACGCCCCTGGCAACTGGCGATGGCTGTGTTGATGTTGATCTGGTGCAGCCGTCGTTTGGCACGCGGCTCGGTGCCGGCAGAACTGTGCTGCCAATGGCTGCGCCGATGAAGCCGGGCGAGCGCGAGGCCCACTATCCGGTCCAGATTGCTCCCAAAAAAGGGCCGACGGCCTGGCTGCCGGTGATCCTGGGATGCAATAAAGTCTGCTCGTATTGTATCGTGCCCTATCGGCGCGGACGCGAGCGCAGCCGCCCGCTGCCAGAACTGCTGGAGGAGGCGCGTCATCTCGTTGCCTCTGGAGCCAGGGAATTAACGCTGCTTGGACAGACTGTCGAGGCGTATGGGCTGGATTTGCCCGATCAAGAGGCCGATCTGGGGGACTTGATGGCCGAGTTGAGCCAGATCGAAGGGCTGGAGCGCATCCGCTTTATGACGTCGTATCCCCGGCATATGACCGATAAGATGATTCAGCAGATGGCTGCGCTGCCCAAGGTGTGCGAGCATGTGAATATCCCAGTGCAGTCTGGCGATGATACGATGCTCCAGCGTATGCGGCGAGGCTATACGCTAGAGGAGTACCGAGCGCTGATTGGCAAGCTGCACGAGTGGTGGCCGGGGGTTTCGCTCTCAACCGATGTCATTGTTGGGTTTTGTGGGGAAACGCCCGAAGAGTTCCAGCATACCCTTGATCTGCTAGATGAGATCCGTTTTGATGTGGTACATGTTGCCGCCTATTCTCCTCGCCCCGGCACATTGGCGGATAAGTGGGAGGATGATGTGCCACTGACAGAGAAGAAGCGCCGGCTGCATGTGGTTGAAGAGGTGCAGGAGCGGATCGCCCGCGAGTTAAACATGCTGGCAGTGGGCCGGGTCGAGGAAGTGCTGCTTGAGGAACAACACGAGCAGCATGGCGTCTTACAGTGGAAGGGGCGCACGCGCACGAATAAGCTGGTGTTCTTTCCTGATGGAGAGAATGCCGGGCAGCCGGCGCTGTCCGTCGGCGATCTGGTACAGGTGCGCATTGAGCGTGCAACGGCCTGGTCGTTGCAGGGTTGCGTAGTCGGGGTATAATAGCAAGACCTGTTCATTCTGGCAGCTATGGGAGGGCTGAATTGGTAGGTGCCCAGCGATTTGCTCTGGTAAGGGCAATGATGGAGGAGGAACGCTTCGGATGACGCAAGCGCAATTTCAATCTGAAGAGAAAATCCGGTTGCGTAAGCAACTGATAGAGCAGGCGATTAAGCTTGCATTACAAAGCCAATGGGAAGAGGCAGTAGCGGCGAATCAATCTCTGCTCAGCCAATTCCCGCGCGATCCAGAGGCGCTCAATCGTCTGGGCAAGGCTCTGAGTGAGCTAGGGCATTACGCGGAAGCCAAGAAAGCCTATGCTGAGGCTCTGGAGATCAATCCGGCGAATACGATTGCGCGCAAGAACCTGGAGCGCCTCTCGCACCTGGGCAATGGCGAGACCAGTGATCACGCGCCGAAAGCTGCTGCCGAGCGGATTGATCCTCGGCTCTTTATTGAGGAAACTGGCAAGACAGGCTTCACCAGGCTGATCAACATTGCTCCGACGGAAGAGTTGGCAAAGTTGACCTCTGGCGATCAGGTCTATTTCCACGTTGATGGACATACGCTCTATGTGCGCAATGCACGAGGCGAGACCATCGGCCAGGTAGAACCGCGTCTGGCAAACCGGCTCATTAAATTTATGGACAGCGGCAACCAATACGCGGCGGCTATTACCGATCTGGATAACCATCAGGTGCGGATCATCATTCGGGAGACCTATCAGCACCCTGATATGATTGGGCGCGTGAGCTTCCCAGCTCAGGGAACCGGCGAGACAATTCGTGCCTATATCAAAGATACGATGCTGCGTTATGAGCGGGATGATGAAGAGGATGGAGGCGAAGATGGTGATTATCCTGATACCGGCGATGGCGACATCGAGGACGTGCCGGAGATCGACTTTGAAGAGTCCGATAGCAACGACATGGAATAAAAAGAGGAGCGCGAACGATGAATAAAGCAAAGCGTGTGGCCTGGAAGAAACATCGCGCCAAGCGCAAAAAGTATGAGGAGAAGCAGAAGCAACAGCAAGCTGCTACGGGAACGCCCCGGCGCTAGCGTTTTTTCACCATTTTATCAGGAGAGATCGTTTTTTCTGCTCGCCCATGCCACATGATCAGGCAACTATCATGTGGCATGGGTTGTTTGCGTGCGAGTGACTAGTTTAGCCTGGCTTGCTGGAAGGCCAGCGTGTACGCTCAAGGCTGAGCAGCTACAAGAGAGAGGCACAGTGTTTGCTATGGTGAATGTGAGCAACCTGCTCTCCGAAGTGCTGCCGCCTGCTGCAAAGCTCCTTGGAGGGGCCGGCGGGTTGCAGCGCCAGGTAACCTGGGCAGCGACGATGCGCACGCGCCCACCCGCGTTTGAATCGTTGCAGGGGGGGGAACTGGCGCTGCTCTCGCTTTCGGCTCTGAGCGCTTTACAGGAGGTTGATGGCACGCTGACGCTGGCAAAAGTCGTGCGCAGCCTGGATGAAGCTAAGGTGGCTGCCGTTGCCATCATTGGTCTCAGTGATCAGCCAGACTCGCCAGAAGTACAACAGGCGATTGCATTGGCGGATGAGCGTTCGCTGCCATTGATTGCGCTGCCCCGCCAGCCAGGATTGATGGATATTGAGCGCGACAGTATCGCCTTTGTGGTGCGCCATCGTGGGGGCGTTGAGCAGCGCGTGAACGAGGTCTACCAGGAGGTGCTGACGCTGAGCCTGCACCGGGCCGGTGTGGTGGCGATGATGCAGCGGCTGGCTGCCTCGCTGCATAAAATAGTGTTGCTGGAAGACGCGAGCGGGCACTTACTTCAGAGCGCTGTTCCACCTGAAGAGGTGCGCGTCTCGCTGGCGAAACTAGAGCCGCTGCTGGCGGCTTATCCGGCCAGGACGCTTTTTCCTGATGAGCGACGGGGTTGGGCTGAAGGAACAGTTCAGCGCGGGCTGGCGCAGGTAATCAAGCGCCAGGAGTTGAACACACTGGGGCTGGCGCGTCTGGTGACGCCGATTCGGCTCAGCCAGGAAATTGCTGGCTATTTCTCACTGGTTGATGAAGCGCCGCGCTTTGATACGCTGGATCGGTTGGTGCTTGGACAGGTGACTCCGCTGATTGCCCTGGAGTTGGCACGTGTGCAGGAATTGGCTCAGATGGAGCAGCGCCTGCATGGTGATGTGCTGGATGAACTGCTAGCTGGGAACCCGGCTGATTACGCGCAGGCGTTGGCCCGTGCCAGGCAACTAGGACATGATTTGAGCGTGCCATCGTTGATTGTGGTGATGCAGGCGGATGCCGAACCTTTAGGAACTGGCGGAGCCTCTGGCGGTGAGGAGGTGCCAGAAGCCCCACTCTGGATGCGGAGGATGATTGCCGAGGCCGAGCGGATATTCCCTGGCGTCTGGGCGCGGGTGCGCGCAGATGAACTCGTCCTCTTGATCCCAGTTGAGGATGGTGGAAAACCGGAGGTTTGGTTCCCTCGCTTCAAAAACCGGATGGCTGACCTGCTGGCGCGCCAGGATGCGTGGCGCGTTGGGGAGACTATTCGGGTTGGAGTGGGCCGTCTGGCATCTGGTTTGGAGGAATTGGCGGTGCGCTATCGAGAAGCGCGCCAGGCGGTGCTTATTGGGCAGCGGCTCTTTGCCGCGCAGCCGGTGACCTACTTTGGTGAGTTGGGTATCTACCGCTTGCTGTTTCATCTGCAAGGCTCTGAGGATGTTCGCGCTTTTTATGATGAAGTGCTGGGTGCGCTGATTGCCTATGATCGCCGAACCGATAATGAATTGGTGGAGACGCTGGAAGCCTATTTTGCTTGTAATGGCAATTTGAGTGAGGCGGCTCGCCGTCTGCATCTGCATCGCAACTCGTTGCTCTATCGGTTGGAACGCATTGGTGAGGTCTTGCATGCTAATCTGGAAGACGCCGATACGCGGCTCTCGTTGCAGGTGGCGCTTAAGATGCGTCATAGTGTTGCTGATAGGGAGTGATGATCGATGCACCAGCCTTCCGACCACCGGCGCATTTTTTCGGCCAGTGATGTGGCGCAATTTGAGTATTGCCCGCTTACCTGGTGGTATGAGGAGGTCAGCGAGGTGGCCCAGGCGGATGAGGATGAATTAGAGCGCTATCTGGAAGCGTTGGAAGAACGTTCTGGTGTTTCAGCGCCGGCGCTTCCTGAATATCAGGTGGCCGAGCGGCTGCTCCAGCGGGCGCGACTCTTTGAGCAAGGCGAAACACAGCATGCCCAGTATGCCATGCACGAGTCGGCGTCTGGGGCACAAGCAGAGGAAGAGGATCAGGAAGAGGAGAGCGCGCAAGGGGGCGAAGCTGCTGTACCTGAGGTGATGCGCCCGCCGGTGCCGCGTGTCTTTGCAGTGGTGGTATTCAGTCTGATTGCGTTCATGGTGGCTTTACTCACCTTTGGGGTGTGGCTGTGGCTCCGATGATACTTGAGCGTGACTTGATGGTGCTGAATACCCAGGGTCTCAATTCGGTGGGGATTACGCTCATCCTTATCGGTGGTGTGCTGCTGTTCGCAATGGGGGCGCTGCTGCTCAATGAGCGGCGGGCACGCCGGCAGGGGCGTCAATCCGCGCTGGCACGGGCAGCCCCGGAACTGGCGCGGCGCTTACCGGCGGGCAAGATTGTCTACCAGGATGCCGACGGCAGCGGCGCGCCGCTGTTTGCCAAAAACTATCCTCTTTCTGGGAAGCCTGATTATGTGGTTCTCTCGCCAGAGGGAGTGCCTATCCCGGTGGAGTTGAAGTTGAGCGCTGATGCTGAAGAGCCGCAGCGCAGCCACATAATGCAATTGGCAGCCTATTTTGTTATTTTGGAAGACCTGTATGATCGGCCTCCGCAGTATGGAGTACTGCGCTATGCCAACCGCGAATTTACCATCCACTATACTGAGACGCTCAAGCGCAAGGTGCTGCGCCGGCTGGCGGAGATGGAGCAGTGCGATGAGCGCCGTCCCCCCATGCTGACGGGTCAACTGCTCAGCAAGTGCCGCGTCTGTCCCTTCCAGCCGATCTGCCCCATCGGCCAACGGCATGTCTGATAGCCGTGAGTGCTGCCCCGCGTTGGGATGGGCTGTCGTTACGAGACCACATGCAGAGCAAAGGGCGGGGCCGCCGTTGGAGGCTCAGCAAGCCAGTAACGAAGCTGGCGCCCCTGCTCGCTTTGGCTGAGCGCCAGCGCGAAGAGTCGTTGCAAGTTGATGGTCGCCTGTTCAAGCGGTGGGAGCGCCAGCACGCGGACGATCAGGGCCGTGCGCAGGGCATAGCGATCAATCGCTTCCCCATCGGGAATCTGCTCCGGCGGCGAATAGCAGCCCGTTTCACGACAGAAGGTCAGTGTCTCTGGCGGGAGAAGATCGGCCAGCGGCGAGGCGACCAGATCGGATGGGGGCGCCTGGAGCATGGCTCGAATCTGGCTGGAAGAGACCTGACGGTACTCGGTGGAAAGCGGGAGCAGGCGGATCGCTGCTCGGAAGGGCTGGTTTTCCGGGCGATCCAGCAGCGCGGCGACGTCGGTGGCCTCGTGGCCGGCGCGCGGCGCCACCAGCAGTTGAGCCAGCGAGAATAACTCGCGCAGCGCTGCATCGCGGTCCTGATAGTAATGAGCATCGAAGATTTGCTCAATTTTATCGTATCCCACCACAAAAAAAAGGTCAGGTGCCTGCGGAAAGGCGGTCTGCGCGGCTGCCGCCTGTTCGACATACAGCCCTCGGTTTGTTAGCAGCACTCCCAGGTCGCCCACTCTCCGGGCGATCTGATCGAGCAGGAGGAGGCGGTCCAGCAGGCTCGCGCGCTCGGTCTGTTCTTTGTTGAGAATGGTGGTGCCCAGGGTGAAGAAGAAGCGCGCGCCGGGTACAGCATGCAGGCTTGAGCGCGCCAGGGCCAGATGGGCGCTGGTTGGTGGGTTGAATGCGCCCGGCAGGAGCAGCAGGGGCCCGGCATCGGTGGCTGCTGCTGATGGGGCCACCACGACGGTGCTTCGCGGTTCTGTAGCCGTGCTGACCCGGACAAGCAGATCGTCTAGCCGTCGCAGCGTGGCAAGATCATACAGCGCGCTCGTTTCCATACTCATGCGTCAGCCGTTTCCAGGGAAAGGGTGAATGTGGACCTTCTGGGAATGGTGGCCTGGATGATGTATTCGCCAGGCTGTGATCCTGGGCGCAGTGAGGTCTGGGTTGCTGACGAGTTGAGGGTGCCGGGCCGCAGTGGTGGCGGCAGATAGAGTCGCAGGCTTCCCGCCGCGTTCCGCCCCAGATCGATCTCCCACTCTAGTTGCCGCCTGTCTTCATCAAAATCAAAGCGCCGGAGTTCTGCTGCGCCCTGGCCGAGATGCAGGTCGGTGGAGAGCGGCGCCGGGCGGGATATGGCCGGCTGAATTGCCAGCACCGCCGAACCATGTATCGGCAGCGTGATAGGAATGTTCTCACTGACGATGCCCAGGTAGCGCTGGGTCCAAAACTCACAGACGTGGTACTGGCCTGGTGCGAGACCGAGGGAGGCGAGTGGCACCTGGAGATGCTGCGGGTGCCCTGTCCAGTTGAAGAGGCCGGCCAGGGTGGGCGACCCCCAGGGGCGTGTCAGGGTGGTGCTGATGCTGCTGGGCCAGGGTTCGTCCAGCCAGGAGTGTGGTTGCGCGGCCTGATCGAGTGGTGGCATGAGCAAAGTGGCGAGCGACCAGCTTTCTTCGCGCAGGGTGTGCATGGGATCGGAAAGCAGCAACATGCCGCCGGTCAAGCCAATCACGCTTGCCAGGGTGCAGATTTCATCATGAGTGAGTTTTGTCTCTGTATCGCGGACGAGCAGGCAATCCGGGTCATTGACCCAGAAGGCGCGGTGCATCCAGGCGCGAGTCAGGCTGTTGCGTATGGCGTTGATGGCCGAGGGAACACTGGACCGGTCGCTGGCGGGAACCGGCAAACCATGAAAACGCGCCGGCCAGTGCGGCGCAACATCCGGGCCGATGCGCATGGCATCCACGAGGCCAATGGCCGGCAGGATCGGGCAGCCGCAGCCAAGGAGATAAATGTCGTCACCAACGGTTGCGCGAATCGTCTGAAGACCCTCACGCAGCGCTTGCACGCTGGTGCGATCCTGGCGATAGCGGAGACCCGGCAGCGCCGCGCAGAAGAGAAAATCCAGTTTGAGATAGGGATAGCCCCACTCCTCGACGAGCGTAGAGAAGAGCCGGCGCAGCCAATCCTGCACCTGTGGATGGGTACAATCCAGGCCGTGCATGGTGCTGTTCCAATTCTTCCCGCCGAAGATTGGCCGGCCTCGTTCGTCGCGCAGGAGCCAATCTGGATGTTCGCGGAAAAGCTGGCTATTGGCGGTGGCTGTGAATGGGGCCAGCCAGAGGCCCGGCTGAAAGCCTTGTTCACGAATCGCTGAAGCGATCTGCTTCATGCCGCTGGGAAACTTGTCGTTGATGGAGGTCCAATCGCCTACGGCGGTCTGATAGCCATCATCGATCTGCACCAGGCGCAGCGGTAATTCGTTGCGGCGCGGACTGAGGGCTTGCAGGTTTTCTAGAATGTCGTGTTCGCTCACGCGGGTGAAGTAGTAATACCAACTGCACCAGCCGGTGGGCATCTCTCGATCAGCACGGGCGTGCATCTTGCGGGCGGTCATGGTTGTGTAGTGCCGAAGTATCTCGGCTTCGGCGCCAAAGCCGATCAGCACAGGTTCGGACCAGCAGGTTTCTCCTGGTGCAACCAGGGTTCCTTCGGCATGAGCAACCGCCGCCAGCCGGCCTCCTCTGGGATCGATGAGTATTTGCCCGGCCTGGTCTATCGCTCGGAGAAATCCAACAAGAAGCGCTGGGGAGCTTTGTGGAAAGCCTACAAGGGCGACTGCCTCACTGGTTGTTATTTGTCCCCAGGAGTGGAACAGGTGGCTTTCACCCTGAAACTGGGGATGATTCGAGGCGCGCAAACTATGGGAGCGGGGGAGCGGTGCAGGTTTCCCTGGCGCCAGCGCGCCAGCATAGCTCCAGGATTGCCAGCCCTCTTGATAGCACGCCCAGCCAGCTTTGTGACCACTGATGCTCAGCGCATAGCGGCTTATCTGCGCATCAGAGAGCATGGTTTCCTGGTTCAATGCGGTTGCGTCTGTGAGGAGTGGCATCAGGTGCGTAATAGGGATGGGGTGCGTTGCGACGTTGCAGGCGCCGACCTGGAGCCTGATCGCGGGCAGGGCATCATAAAGGATGAAGTCAGATTGCAGCCGAAGCCCTGCGTTTGGCAGGGTAAACTCCGCCGTCAGCCGGATGCCTGTGCCCTGCTGATCGGAGTAGGGGGTCTGCTGATGGATGATGCTTCCCGTGTCGGCCAGTGGGCGCTGAAGCTGCGGGGTGCCAGATGGTCCCTGGCTGGCAACGGCGGCGCTGCTGGTTAGCCAGGTTGCCGGGTCGCTGCGGGAATGGATGATAAACGTGCCGCTGGTTGTAAGTTCTAGCGCGATGGATTTGTTCTGGAGCATCCAGCCCTGATCGGATGGAGGAATAGGTGCTGCTGTCACTGAGACCGCCCTCTCTTCCTGTGCTGCTTGCAGTGTACCACGCCAGGAGAGTGCTGGCGAAGGGAAGGCGAACCAGGAAATAGAAACGACACCCAAAAGGCTCTTGCATTCATTTGAGCAAACTGCTATACTACTCCCGCCGGTAAAGAAGGCGTGCAGGCTGTAGATGATGCTTCTGTTTGGATAAGCATCTCCAGTCTTTTCCAGGTACTCCTCGCATTTCGATTCCAGCCAGGATGCTTTTATCTCAACCTGCTCTATCTATGTCAACAAGAATACTCATACCTACCGGCAAGAGGGAGAGCGCAGATGAATAAATCTCGTTTCCGCATGTCGCTGTTGGGGGCGCCGTTGCTTATCACGCTGTTCTTGTTATCAGCGTGTGGAAACACCCCGACGAACACCCCGCCCAAACCCAAGCTAGCGGTTACTCTGGTTACAGACATTGGTGGGCTAAATGATCGCGGGTTCAACCAGTTGGCGCACCAGGGTTATGAACAGGCCGAGACGCAGTACGGCTTCAAGGACTCGATCATTGAGACGCAGAGCCAGAACGACTACGTCAAGAATCTGACGCAGGCCGCGCAATCGAGCGATCTGGTCATTGGTGTGGGCTTCTTGATGGGTGGAGCAATGGACCAGATCGCCAAGCAGTTCCCCAACAAGAAGTTTGCGCTGGTGGACTCGTGCGCGTCCAAATCGGATGGATCGTGCGATAATCTGTCAAACGTGACGCCGCTCTACTTTAAGGAGCAAGAGGCAGGTTGTCTGGTTGGCGCGGTGGCGGGCAAGATGGAGATGGATGGCAAGGCCCAAGCCTCGAAGCTGCTGGGCGCCAGCACGATTGGCGCGGTTGGTGGCATCTCAATCCCGCCGGTGGATCGCTATATTGCGGGCTACAAGTATTGCGCGCAAAAAGTTGATCCCAGCGTCAAGGTGCTGATTTCCTACTCCAATGATTTCACTGACCCGACGAAGTGCCAGGACGCGGCCAACGCGCAGATTGCCCAGCAGGCGGACATCATCTTCCAGGTGGCTGGTGGCTGTGGCGTGGGCGCGCTGAACGCGGCAGCGACCAAGGGTGTCTATGGTATTGGTGTCGATACCGATCAGGGCTATCTGCATCCTGATAGCATCATCACCAGCGCCACCAAGCATGTGGATACGGCAGTGTACACGATCATTGATCTGACCGAGAAAAACCAGTATCCCGCTGATCCGAGCACCTTCCCGCACTTTGGCCTGACTAACAATGGCGTGGGTGCCGCGCCGTTGAGCAGCGCGGTTCCTTCTGATGCGCAGGCGGTGCTTCAACAGTACACGAGCGACATTAAATCTGGGGCGCTGACGCCGCCTGAGGCGATTCCGCAAGGCTGATACAACGCCCTGGTGAAATGTGTTGGGATGAGGCTGAGGAATGAGGGGTTTACTCCGCACAGGTGGGCTACTTCGCAGTAGTCCACCTGTCGGCCTATCTTGTCTAGCTGCTGAATAACTCACCAGTTCTACTTCAGGAGGACGGCATGGCGGCGCCACTCGTTGAACAATCCGCGCGCGACCAGCAACCCCCCCCACTGCGCTCTTTTGGCGAGCGTACACGTCGCTTTGCGCTTCGTGTGACGCCAGCCGTCACGGCTGTCATGCTGGGAATTCTGATGATGACCCTGATCGGCAGCATCCTCATTATGGTAACAGCGCCCAGTGGTCTGGGCATCTCTGATCGTTTTTATGTTACCTCGACGGCCTACAGCCTGCTCTTGAGCGGCGCGTTTGGGAGCCTGACGAATCTGTCCTATACGTTGGATAAGATGGCTCCGCTGGTGCTGGCGGGCTTTTCTGTTGCGGTGGCCTATCGCGCCGGCCTGTTCAATATTGGCGCGCAGGGGCAGATCGCCATCGGGGGCACTGTGGGCATCATTATCGGCATCCACTTTGCCTCTGCGCCCGCCTGGGTGCTGGCGCCCGCCGTCTTTATTGCTGCTGCTTTGGGTGGGGCGCTCTGGGGCGCGATTGTGGGGGCACTCAAAGCCTGGCGTGGCGCGCATGAAGTGGTCACGACGATCATGCTGAACTTTATTGCCTATTCGATCAGCGCCTATATCGTCGAGTGTACCAGTGGGTGCTTGCCGGGTGTGGGCAGTATCAGGGTTGCTTCCCAGCCCAAAACGCTGCCAATGGGAGCCGGAGCGGCGCTGCCATCGCTCTCACATATCATCAACCAGATTGTTCCCGGCGCGGTGGCGAATGAGCAAAGCTACCTGGTGAATGTTGGGCTGCTGCTTGCGATTGGCGGAGCGGTCCTCTACTGGTTCCTGATGAAGCGCACGACGCTGGGCTATGAGATTCGCGCTGTTGGGCAGAGCCAGAAGGCGGCCCGCTATGCAGGTATTAACGTGCGCCGCAATATTACCCTGACGATGACGATTGCCGGAGCCTTTGCCGGGGCTGCCGGCGCTTTGATTATTATGGGGCCTGATCTGCAACAGGCAATTAACGATACGACCTTCCGCACGGATACGACGGGCTTTGATGCGATCTCTGTGGCGCTGCTGGGTCTGAATGGACCAGTTGGGGTAGTGCTGTCCGGGTTCTTCTTTGCGGCACTGATTCAGGGGGCAGGGCTGATGTCGCTGCTTTCCAGCCAGCTTGCCAGCAACGCGGTGCCCAATATTCCCAATGGCTTCTCGGTGCATAATGAAATTATTCAGTTTGCCTTTGAGGCGGTGGTCCTCTTCTTGATTGCCGGCCAGATTATCCCGCAGTTCCGCACGACGGTGGTGCGCCTGCTGGCTCGCCTGCGCTCGGAGTTTAACCTGGCGCTGGCGCGATTGCCAGCCGTTATGCTAGGAATCCTGGCGGCGACGGATATCGTGGCCTGTATTGGCTTTGCCGGCTTTGTGCTGATCTCGCTGGCGTCGCTGAGCGATGTAGCATCAGGCGTGTCTGGGGCCATTGGGGTTGCTGATGTGAATACCCCTGCCACGTTCTTGTTCATCTTCTATATCGCTGGCTTACTCTTGATAGCGATCACTTTGGTGATGCGCTTCATCGGGAACCGGCTGAAGCAGCAGGCCGGGAGCGCGGCGCTGCTGGCGGAGGCGCTCCCGACGCCTGAGGCGCTTTCAACAGCGCTGGCTGCCGCGCCTCATGCCGAGATCGAGGCCCGACA
>CAZFWN010000024.1:0-29628 GCA_964522745.1 uncultured Ktedonobacterales bacterium | reverse complement strand
AAGCTGCTCGAACTCTTGACCTCCACTGATCTCTGGCAGGCCACCTTGCAGTTCGGTGCGCTGCTGTTGCTGCCGGCGCTGGGTGGGGTGATCTCGGAGAACAGTGGTGTGACCAATATTGCGATGGAAGGGATGATGCTGACTGGAGCCTTCTTTGGGGCCATCGTATCGGTAGATACGCATAGCGCCATCGTCGGCACGCTGGCCGCCATTCTGACCGGCGGGCTGATGGCGCTGGTGCATGCGTTCTTCTCCATCCAATTTAAGGCCAATCAGATCGTCAGTGGCATCGCCATCAACATTGCCGCGCTGGGCCTGACCGGGTTCCTGCTCTTTACGCTGACGAATGGCCGAGGCATCTCGGCCCTGCCAGCAAATGAGACGCTGCCGGCGCTGAACATCCCTGGCATCAGCCATATTCCCTGGATCGGGCCGGTCTTCTTGCAGCAAAATATCGTGTTTTATTTTGCTATTCTTGTGCTGCTGGGTATGCAGTATCTGCTCTTTCGTACCAATATTGGCTTGCGCATTCGCTCGGTGGGAGAGCATCCGCAGGCGGCAGATACGGCTGGCATTGATGTGCGCCAGGTGCGCTATCTGTGTGTGGTGACCAGCGGGTTGCTCTCCGGGCTGGCCGGCGCGTTCCTTTCGCTGGGCATTGCGCAGATTTTTAATCCTAATATGACCAATGGCGCCGGCTTTATCGCGCTGGCGGCGATGATCTTCGGCAAGTGGAAGCCACGCGGGACGGCCATTGCCTGCCTGATCTTTGGGCTGGGCGAGGCATTGCAGAACCGGCTTCAACTGCTCCCGACGACGGGTGTTGGTATCGTAGATACTCCACTGCATTCAGTCTCGCTGGTGTCGATGATTCCCTATCTGCTGACGATTCTGGCGCTGGTGGGACTGGTTGGTCGCGCCACTGCGCCGGCAGCCGATGGGATTCCCTATGAGCCAGGCGGAGAATAAGAAAGGGACGCACTATGCAGGAACAGACGGAAACCCAGGAATCGGGTGGTGGGGAAGCGCCTCTTGCAGTTGAGATGCGCCATATCCGCAAAGCCTGGCCGGGGGTGATTGCCAACGATGATGTGAACCTGAGCGTGCGCCAGGGCGAGATTCACGCGCTGGTCGGGGAGAATGGCGCGGGCAAAACAACGCTGATGAACATCCTCTATGGGCTGATTAAGCCCACCAGCGGGGAGGTTGCTATCAATGGGCGGCCCGCGCAGATCAGCGGGCCGCGCGATGCCATCCGCCTGAGCATTGGGATGGTGCATCAGCATTTTATGCTGATTCCGCCAATGACGGTGGCGGAGAATATTGTGTTGGGCTATGAGCCTGGTGGCACGTTCAGCGCCTATCAGCAGCAAGAGGCGCGCAATCGTATCGCCGAACTGAGCAGGCAATACGGCCTGCATATTGACCCCGATGCGGTGACCGGCCAGTTGTCTGTCGGCCAGCAGCAGCGGGTTGAGATTCTCAAGGTACTCTATCGCGGGGCGCAAATCCTGATTCTTGATGAGCCGACAGGCGTGCTGACGCCGCAGGAGACCCAAGAACTCTTCCAGGTCTTGCGCGGCCTGGTGGCGCAGGGCAAGACGATTATCTTCATTACCCATAAGCTGCGTGAGGTGTTGGAACTCTCGGATCGGGTGACGGTGCTACGGCGCGGGCGGGTGGTCGGCCACCTGATTACGCGCGAGACAACGCGCGAGGAGATTGCGCGCATGATGGTGGGCCGCGAGGTGCTGCTGCGCGTCGAGAAGAGTCCAGCCACGCCGGGCGAGGTGTTGCTGCGCGTTGAGCAGATCACGGCAGATTCCGAGCGCGGGCTGGCGGCGTTGCGCGGGGTCTCGTTTGAGGTGCGGGCTGGGGAGATTCTGGGCATCGCCGGCGTGGAGGGCAATGGGCAATCGGAACTGGTAGAGGTGGTGACCGGCTTGCGCAAGGCGACTGGCGGCAGGGTGATACTGGGAGAGCGCGAGGTGACGAATCTGAGCGCCAGAGAGATACGCAAAGCAGGGCTGGCGCATATCCCAGAAGATCGGCGCGGGAGCGGGCTGGTCCTTACCTATAGTATCAAGGATAATTTGATCCTGGGGCGGCAGCGCTGGGGGCAGTTTTCGCTGCGCGGCTTGCTGCTCAAGCTGCGGCAGAATCTAGCCTGGGCGCTGCGCTTGATCCGTGAGTTTGATATTCGCGCTCCTGGCCCATCGGCTGAGGCACGCTCACTCTCTGGCGGCAATCAGCAGAAGATTATTGTGGCGCGGGAGCTTTCGGCGGAGCCAAGGGTGCTGGTAGCCTCGCAGCCAACGCGCGGCGTGGACATCGGGGCGATTGAGTTTATCCACCGGCGGCTGATCGAGAAGCGCGATGCCGGTGAGGCGATTCTGCTGGTTTCTGCCGAATTAGATGAAATCCGCTCGCTCTCTGATCGTATTGCCGTGATGTATGAGGGGCGCATCGTTGGCGTGGAGTCACCCGATGTCTCTGAAGAGCGCCTGGGCTTGCTGATGGCTGGGGCACACGCGGCGGTGGTGGAGGATTAGATATTGGAGCGCGATTGTCCGCCATCGACGTTGAGGCAGGCGCCATCGATCAAGCTGGCCTGCTCTGAGGCGAGGAAGACGACGGCGCTGGCAATCTCCTCTGGCCGGCCAAAGCGACCTATGGGCAATTCATCAGTGACAAAAGCGGCGATGGCTGCCGGGTCGTTGCTGCGCCGGCGGTCCCAAGAACTGCCGGGGAACATGATGGAGCCGGGCGCGATACTGTTGATGCGGACGTTATCGCGGGCAAATTCCCGCGCCATTGCCTTGGTCAGGCTGATGACCGAGGCTTTGAGGGCATTATAGACGGCCCGGCCTCCCCATTCGCGGCCATAGATCGAGGAGATGGTGATGATGCTGCCGCCGCCCTGCTCGCGCATCTTGGGGATGACCAGGCGGCAGAGTCGCACGGTTGCCATGAGATTGAGGTTGACGGCCTGCATCCATTGCTCGTCCGTCGTTTCTAGAAAGTTGGCGCCAGCGGCTCCGCCGGCATTCTGTACCAGGACATCGATGCGCCCATACTGGCGCAGGGTCTGGTCGATCAGGCGCTGGCAGTCTTCAGCGCTGGTGAGATCGACCGGCACGACCAGCACCTGTGTGCCCATCTGGAGCAGTTCCTCTGCGGCCTGCTCTAGTGCGTCTTTGCTACGGGCCGCTATGGCAAGATGGCTGCCCTCCTGCGCGAAGGCGGTGGCAATAGCCCGCCCAATGCCCCGGCTGGCCCCGGTAACCAGCACAACTTTTCCCTGAAGTTCCAGGTCCATAACGCGCTCCTCTCACATTGCTTCTGCTGTCTTGATAAGTATAACAGAGAGAGATGCCTGGCGTCTGCTGCTTTTTGGGAATGAGCATAACTTTAATTGGTAGGCTCGTGCTGGCGCTGGCCTGTGTGGAGGGCGCCCCTGTAGTATACTTTCCAAAGGAAAGTATCTGAAGATGCTCACCAGCAAGTGCCTGGTGAAGAGTGATGAGGAGTTCTCATGCCGGTTGAACCGCGTGTTGCTGCTGCGATTATCTTACTGCGCGATCGTCCCCAGGGCGGCGTTGAGACCTTTATGGTGCGGCGTCATGTGCGCAGCGAGTTTGTGCCCGATGTCTATGTTTTTCCCGGTGGCTCAGTGAAGCCAGGGGATCGTGAGGCTGAAATGGCGCTGGCGCTTCCGCCTGCCGGCACGCATCTCGGCGAAACCACGCTGGGCGCGGGTGTGCGCGCTGCGGCCATCCGAGAGTTGTTTGAGGAGGCCGGCGTCTTGCTGGTCGGACGTGATGGGCGCCTGCTGGCGGTTACTAGCGAGCGGGCAGCACACTTTGCTGAGTATCGCCGCCAGTTGCAGCAGAATGAAACAACGTTGGCGGAGATTGCGCGGGCTGAGGGTCTGGCGCTGGCAACGGATCGTTTGCTCTATTTTGCCCATTGGATTACGCCTGAGGCGATGCCCAAACGCTTTGATACCTTCTTCTTTGTTGCTGCGGCGCCTGAAGAGCAACAGGCGGCACACGATCAGCTTGAGACGACGGCTGGCGCCTGGATTCATCCCGCCGATGCGTTGGAGCAGTCCCAGCAGGGCAGCTTTCCGCTGGTGTTTGCTACTATTCACCAACTTCAGGATTTGGGTGTGTTTACCAGCGTGGCGGATGCTCAGCAGCGCTTGTCTCAGCGTGAGATTCCGGTGATTATGCCGCGCGCCGCGCTGCGCGACGGGGAAGTAGTCATTCGCCTGCCTGGTGAGCCTGGCTATGATGAACTCTGATGATCAAGGGGCTGAGGATATGACTGCGGGAACTTCTGGAGCAGCGGAGCCAGCGCTGCCGTCCTATGTCAAAGCCATCCTGGCGCCTAATCCGTCGCTGCTGACTGGCCCTGGCACGACCTCGTTTCTGGTTGGCAGCGCTTCGTCGGGCTGTGTGGTGATTGACCCAGGGCCGGATGACCAGGGCCATCTGCAACGATTGGCGAATGAGGCTCAGGTCTGGGGTGGTCTGCGCAGCATTTTGATTACACACGGGCATGCCGATCATTACGAGGGGGCGCGTACACTGGCCGGGCTGACCGGCGCGCCCATCCTGGCATGGAGCCGTGAAGGAACGCCTGTCGCAGATGAGGAACTGCTCGATGGACAGATCATCGAGTGCGGCCCAGATCGCTTGCGGGTGCTGCACACGCCGGGCCATCGCTTCGATCATGTCTGCTTTCTGTCGGAGCAGGCAAAGATTGTGTTTGCCGGCGATCTGGTCGCTGGGGTAGGCACGGTGGTGATCCTGCCGCCGGAGGGCAACATCAGTGACTATCTGGCTTCGCTGCGCCGACTGCTCGCGCTTGATCTGGCGCTGATCCTGCCGGCGCATGGCCCCTTTGTTACCGAGCCGCGTGCAAAGCTTCAAGAATATATCGATCATCGCATGCTGCGCGAGCAGCAGATTCTTGAGACGTTGCAAGCTGGTGTGGAGCGCATCCCAGAGATGGTCAAGCGTATCTATGCGGATGTTGATCCGCGCCTGCATGCGTTTGCTGGTGAGTCGGTACGGGCACACCTGCTGAAACTGGAGAGCGAAGGCCGGGTTCTCCAGCAAGGGGCAGAGAACGAAACGTTCTGGCGACTTAGCCAGACAGATTGAGAGCCGCCGTTCCTGTTTCTGGCATCGTTTGTGCAGCATGAAGGGATGAGATACGCCTGGTAGCCCCAGAAGGCTACCGAACGCTGGCGACGAGGAGTACGCCTACATGAGTGTGCTGGATACCCTTGATGCGCTTGAGCGCTCTCTTCGAGAGAGTCCCTGGATACCCTTTACGCAGGTAAAAGCGGTAAAGCAGGAGCAGATTGACCAGTTGTTACAGGCGACCCGCCAGGAACTTGAGCGGGTTCAGCGAGAGCGCCCCACTGTGCCGTCGCGTGAGGAGGTGTTGAGCCAGGCGGCGAACGAGAGGAAGTTGATTCTTGAGGCAGCCCGGCAGGAAGCCAATGAGATGCTGCGCGATGATCGTATCAAGTCGCTCAGCCGTCGCAGGTTCGATGAGATTGTTGGCGCGGGGAAGCAGCGCGGCGATGTCCTCATTCGAGATGCCTATGCGTATGCAGTCGAACGCATGTCTCACATGGAACAAGAGCTTTCCAGGCTGAATGAGCAGGTAGGCACAGGCCTGGAACTGGTACAAAAAACAACGAAAGAGGCCGAGAAGTCGCGGCGCCAGCGTGGGAAGCAGGTGGCGCGCGCGCAGGCGAAAGAGCGCCGCCGCAAGCTCCGGCAGCTCTTCTTTGGATAAGGTGTGAGGCTCAGCGTCGGGGAGAAGTGGCTGATTTGTTTTTACCGCGCTGCCGCCTATGATACAATTGCCAGTGAACCCCGGTCTCTCAGAAGGAAAAGCATAATGAATAAAAAGCGTATCCGGCTCAGTCCGGTTGAACTGGCGCTCATAGTCTTTTTAGGCGTGTCGTTGTTGCTCAACTTTATCCAGGCGCGGCGGCAAGAGGCGCTCCAGGCCCAGCGAGGAAAGCCCGCGGAATAGACGTCGTTATACAATGCGGTTGTATCACACAGGAGACGCGATCAGTCGCGCCTCCTGTGTTGAGGGAAGAGTGAGCGGCGTCAGGCCCAACGTACCAGCCCCATTTCGTGCCGGTCAAGCAGCGCAGGATGCGTCGGCAGGACGCGCACGCCGTAGACAAAGCTGCCACCGCTTTGTGGCAGCAGGCGCGTGCGGTAGCGATAGGCTCCATCGCTCTCCTGGCCGTCCTGCTCCATTGGCTGATAGATGGAGCCGATCAGGTGCCCATCCTCATCATGCCCATAGACGACTTCCACCAGAACATCCTCTGGTTTCAAGTCGGCCAGGCGCAGATAGGCGCTGACATCAATCGATTGGCCGATGGCAATCTGGCCCTCGGTGGGACCGCTGGCCCAGATGCCTACCTGCGGCCAGGCACTCAGCACCTTGTGCTTCCATGCGGCCAGTGATCGTGCCCGATTGTAGTGATCCTGCGTGAGTTCCTGACCATGCTTTGCGCCGGGCACATAGAAGCGCTCCGTGTAGTCCTTGACCATCCGGCGCATGCTAAACTCTGGGGCGACGGTGCGAATGGCCTCTTTCATCAAGCGCAGCCAGCCGTGTGGAATCCCCTGAGCATCGCGGTCATAGTACAAGGGAATGATCTCTTGCTCCAGCACAGCGTAGAGCGCCAGCGCGTCGGCCTCGGCCTGGAGTTCAGCGTTTTGATACTCGCGCTGTTCGCCAAAGGCCCAGCCGTTTTTGCCGTTGTAGCCCTCGACCCACCAGCCATCCAGGATGCTACAGTTGGGGATACCATTGAGCGAGGCTTTCTGCCCGCTGGTGCCACTGGCTTCGTGGGGCCGGATAGGGTTGTTCAGCCAGAGGTCCACCCCAGCCACCAGCTTGCGCGCCATGTCCATATCATAGTCTTCCAGGAAGACGATCCTGCCGCTGAAGCCTGGCTGGCGCGAGAGCCGGTAGACCTGCTGAATGAGTGCCTTGCCTGGCTCGTCTGCCGGATGGGCCTTGCCGGCAAAGATGATCTGCACCGGGCGGTTGGATGATACCAGCATCCGGCGCAGACGCTCCAGGTCGCGGAAGATCAGCGTGGCGCGCTTGTAGGTAGCAAAGCGCCGGGCGAAGCCGATGGTGAATGTCTGGGGATCAAGCAGCGTGCCTGCCTCCTGAATCTGTGTGGCGCCCTCGCCCAGCCGGAGGCGGTGCTGCTTGCTCCGCTTGCGGGCGTAGTCGATCAGTTCGGCTTTCAGCCGGCAATGTGTTTCCCAGAGGTCTTTGTCAGGCGCGGCCATAATCGGTTCCCAGGTCTCTGGCTGATCGAGTTGCTGGCGCCAGGCAGGGCCAAGCTGGCGATCATAGAGCGTTGCCAGGATGGGCGCGAGCCAGGTCGCTGTATGCACGCCGTTGGTGATCGAGCCAATGGGCACCTCCTCCACATCGACGCCCGGCCACAAGAACTGCCACATGCGCCGGGCCACGTCACCATGCAGGGCGCTTACGCCGTTATGCTGATTGGAAAGATGCAGCGCCAGCACGGTCATCCCATAGCTCTGGCCCCAGCTTTGATCTTGCCGGGCCAGGCTCATGAATTCATCGCGGCTTAGTCCTAGTTGCCCCCAATAAGAGCTGAAGAAGCGATCAATCAGATCGAGGTTAAAGGCATCGTTGCCGGCAGGGACAGGTGTGTGCGTGGTGAAGATCGAGTTGGCAGCTACCGCTTCGCGTGCCTCGTTAAACGTTAGTCCTTGCTCGGCTACCAGTTCACGAATGCGCTCCAGCCCCAGAAAGGCGGCGTGCCCCTCGTTGAGATGCCAGACAGCGGGCTTCAGTCCCAGCGCTCGCAGGGCGCGCACGCCGCCAATGCCGAGCATGACTTCTTGCGAGACGCGCATCTCCTGGTCGCCGCCGTACAAATGTGCGGCCAGTACGCGATCATTTGGCGCGTTGGGTTCAACATCGGTATCCATCAAATAGAGCGGGATGCGCCCGACCTGAAGCTTCCAAACTTTGGCGTAGACCTTGCGCCCAGGCAGATCAACGCTGATAACAACCTCCGCGCCATCGGGTCCAACCGCCGGCGTGGCCGAGACTTCGGAGAAGTGCAGTTTGTTATAGGATGCTTCCTGAATACCGTCGGCGTTGAGGCGCTGGCTGAAGTACCCTTGCGGGTAGAGGAAGCCGACGCCAACCAGCGGCAGCCCCAGGTCGCTGGCCTCTTTGCAATGATCGCCGGAAAGGATGCCCAGACCGCCGGAGTAGATGGGCAGCGATTCATGCAAACCAAACTCCATCGAGAAATAGGCGATGGTCTGGCCTTGCAATTCCGGGTGTGCTTGCGCAAACCAGGGGCGCTTCTCATTCATATAGTCGTCAAAGGCGCTGATGACCGCGTCGTATTGCGCGAGAAAGGTGCGATCCGTTGCCAGCGCGTTAAGCCGCTCTGGCGCCACTTCGCGCAGCAGGCGCACCGGGTTGTGCCCGCTGCGCTCCCAGAGGTCGGTGTCAATGGTTCGGTAGAGGTCTTGTGCTTGGGCATTCCAACTCCACCAAAGGTTATAGGCCAGTTCATGCAAGCGGTTGATACGTGTGGGAATGACTGGAAAAACCGCCATCCGCCCTAGAATTTTCACCCCATGTCTCCTTTATGTGGTCTCAAATGAGATGCTGAGCCTATTTGCGCTCTTTGTCTTTGCATCTGCGCGCGGCTCATGCCGTCTGTGCGAACCCATCAATTTGTTGATAATGCAACTATCGAACTGAGAAACTATTTTGCTCTTAATTGTACCCGATAAAATCGGACGATAGGGGACGACGTTGCACTCATGATGCCGGACGCCGCCCATAAAACTTCTGTGCCTCGGCAAAGGCGCTCTCGAAGCGCGCCAGGACGTCATTTTCCCGATAGATGATCTTTTCGTCGTCTAGCAGGGATCGGCCAAAACGAAAGATGCCGTCCTGCTCGATATGCTCTACCTGCGGCAGTTTTTGGGGAGCCGGCCAGAAGGCTTTGCCGATAGGATAGGGGGTGTGGAAGGCGAAACGGAGTTCAGGGAAGGCGTCGCTGCGTAACTCAAGGAAATAGAGCGAATAGAAATCTCGCTCCTCACTGTACTCACATTTGGCGCAGCGGCGCACCTCCGGCCCCCAATCGGCGTAGAAATCCCATTTGGTCTCATAATAGCCTTCGCGCTTCATCTCATAATGTTCGTCGCAGAGGAAGAGCGTGACCTTATCTGGTTCTTCTGGGCGATAGAAGGAGAGCCGGGCATAGGGCGTTTGGGAGAGCAGTTGCACCGCTTTGTTTTTACGCCCGTACCAGGCATTGATCTGCCGCTCATATGTGTCGTGGTGTTTGATGGCGTGGTGCCGCTTGAGTTGGTTTTCTTTGGCCCAGCGAGAGGTCCAGACGGTCCAGTAGGCCAGTTGCAGAGCGGCGGCCAGTTCGGGCGAGCCATGTTCGTTCCAGGCGGCAACGATGGCCTGCCACTGCTGCTGGAAGGTCTGGCGCGACTGTTGGTGCGCGTTTCTACTTTCGAGCGCCTTGCGCACGCCGGTCTTGCGCCGCAGTTGCACCAGATTTTGGTGTTCGGTTCGCCAGCGTTCAAGCGTCTCCTGGGAGAGCGTGGAGATCAGGCGTCGCTCGTACACAGGATACGGGATGTCGCGTGCCACCTTATGAAACGTACGATACTCCAGGATGGGAAGCTTGCCATCCGCCGTCCAGCGTTTGCGCTCGGTGGCTGTGCAGTGCAGGGTCGTCTCGACCTCCCAGGGACCAACGGCGAGTTCGCTTTTGAAGGTCTCGAAGAAGCGATCTCTGGCGGTGGTATCAGCCTCGATCAGCCCCAGCAGCGTCTGAGCCAGTTCACCTTTCAGCGCTTTGGGCTTGCCTGGAAGGCTCAAAAACTGGTGAATCTGCTCTCTGGTCAGCAATGCGACCAATGCTGGAAACTGTGCCTGATCTACCATGCGCATTTCGTCCCCTGCTCTCGATATGAGCAACCCTCCATAATGCTCATTAAATCAGGGGATAACAAAAAATGCAAGAGCCACTCAGTCTCTTATTTCGAGTGGGCGGTACATCCTATCAGGCGGGATGTCCTCCTCTCCTGGCCGATAGGAGGCTTCCAGTCGCTCCCACATCTGCTCAAATGTAACCGTATCGATCTCTCCGGCTGCATACCGCTGGCGCAGGATCTCTAACGCAGAAGCCTGCTCCTCTGGTGTTCTGCCGAGGATGAATGCTATCCTGGGCAGGAGATACGGGCTGATCCACTTCCATATGACCCAGGCGAGTCCTACGAGCAACGCGATTACGAACAGCGTGGTGAGTAGTGAGAAAAGCATCTCAGACCCTTCACCAAAGCTCCAGGGATGCCCATGTGCCCACATATGTTCATGTCTATCCATTTTATCTACTGTCCTCACTATTCTTGCAGGTGAATAAGTCCATTTGGACCTACAGGCTCATAGTGTTGTTACAGACCTCTGGCTCTCAGGGAGGGATGGCCTGATACCATGATTCTACCAGTCCTCTATTGGAAAATCGTTAGAACCCCCGGAACGCATATGTGGTATCAGGAGAGAGTCCTGGCAGGTGGTCTGGTGCTTACCAGCACTTGTGAGGTGAGAGCGGGCTTATGGCTCGATCTGGACTTGACGCTCGATGACGCTGCGGTCCTGCTGAATGCTGAAGATGCGTATCTCAGGATGGGCGCGATCTCGCAGCGAGAAGATGATATAGTAGGTGCCCGGCCAGTAGCGCGCATAATCAATATCGCGCGAGGAGGGATACGCCTGGCTCTGCGGATGCGAATGATAGTAGGCGAAGAAGGTCCAGTCGTTCTGGTCGATTTCGTTGGAGATGCGCAGCAGTTCTTGCGGGCCGATGATGCTGAAATCATCCGGCTGCTCGGCGGCGTTAGCCGTCGGATAGTTCTTGACGACTCGGCCATCGACGCCCGCCAGCACTCCACAGGCTTCATTGGGATAACCCGCGTGTACATGCGCCAGCATCTCGTCAACAATGGTGCATGGCAGCTTCACAAGCTGATGTGCTTCTGCATCCACAGCAGCGCTCCTCCTCGACAAATGTATCGTATCCTGCTTCTGCTCGTTACCAGAGCAATTTGTCTTCCAGTTCTTCTTCCAGGGTCTCCAGATTGCGCGTCCAGAGGTCTTCGCTGAGGTACTTCCAGCCGCCATCGGCTAAGAGGACCAGGATATTGCCCTGCTCCATCTCGCGGGCCACGCGCATGGCCGCGTAGAGTGCTGCGCCGCACGATGGGCCGGCAAAGATACCCTCCTGATCTTTCAACTGGCGCAGTGCCCGGATACTCTCGACGGCCCGGACGAGGATCTTGCCATCGAGGACGCTCAGGTCTAGCACCGGCGGGATAAAGCCGTCCTCCAGGCTGCGCAGACCCTGCACGCCCTCGCCTTGCAGCGGCTCGGCGGCAATGACCCGGATAGCCGGATTGTATTCTTTCAGCCGCCGGGCGCAGCCGGTCAGCGTGCCGCCAGTGCCCAGGCCGGCCACAAAGACGTTGAGGTCGGGCACATCCTCAATAATCTCAACGGCGGTGGTCTCGTAATGGGCGCGTGGGTTGGCCTCGTTGCCATATTGATAGGGCATATAGTAATGGGGATCGCGGGCGGCCATCTCGCGTGCCAGCGCAACGGCGCCGTTGCTGCCTTTGGTTCCATCAGAGAGTACAATATCCGCGCCATAGAGCGTGAGCATCTTGCGCCGCTCCTGGGTGACATTATCAGGCATGACGGCGACGAAGCGATAGCCTTTTACCCGCGCAATCATCGCCAGGCCAATGCCGGTATTGCCGCTGGTTGGCTCCAGGATCACACGATCAGGTGTCAGTTGCCCGCTGGCCTCGGCCTGCTCGATCATGTATTTAGCGATGCGATCTTTGACGCTGCCAGTAGGGTTATGGCCCTCCAGCTTGGCAAAGAGATGTACGCCCGGCTTGGGCGTCAGGCGTTGCAATTCGACCACCGGCGTATGACCGATGGCGTCAATGATTGAGGGATATTTCATCGAGGTGCCCTCTGGGATGGCGAATTGCCCGCAGCCGGTGAGACGCTACCACTGGCCGCCAGCCATTGCTGGCAGCAGGGTGATGGTATCATTCGGGCCAACGGTGGTCTCCAGCCCCTTCAGATAGCGCACATCCTGGTCATTTACATAGACGTTGATAAAGGTATTCAACGTGCCCTCCGAGGACAACACCTGCTCTTTGATACCGGGGTAGCGCTCGAAGAGATCGTCTAGCACTTCGGTCAATGTGTTCCCCTGCGCGCTGACTTGCCGGGCGCCACCAACAGTGCTCCGCAGCACTGGAGGGATGCGTACTGTACTCATAGAAAATATGCTCCTGCCTGGATGACCGTGTAGGATATTGGTCTAGATGGTGTTCATTTTACAGCGCGCTGCCTGGCAAGGGAAGCCCTCTTGCCAGGCAGTGAAAGCTCTCTATGCTGGAATGGCGCAAATCTCCTCGTAGGTGGGGAGATTGGCCGGATCAGCGTTCTCGCCGCAAGCCGGGCAGTGCGGGTCGCGGTACAGCTTGAGTTCTTGGAACTCGGCGCTGAGCGCGTCAAACATCAGCAGCCGACCCACCAGCGGATCGCCCTTGCCCAGAATCAGCTTGATGGCCTCGCTGGCTTGCAGCAGGCCGACGATGCCCGGTAGAATGCCCAACACGCCTGCCTCGGCGCAGCTTGGGGCCAGTTCCACTGGCGGCGGCTCTGGATAGAGGCAGCGATAGCATGGCCCTTCATACGGTTGAAAAACTGTAAGCTGGCCCTCGAAGCGGAAGACGCTGCCATGCACCACCGGCTTGCGCGCAATGATGGAGGCATCGTTGAGCAGATAGCGGGTCGGGAAGTTATCGGTGCCATCAATAATGAGGTCGTAATCGGCAATAATCTCGGCCACATTCTCTTTGGTGAGGCGGTCATTGATCGCTATTACCTTCACATCGGGATTGAGCGCCTCGATAGTCTCGCGGGCTGAATCCACCTTCAGACGGCCAATGCGGCTCGTATTGTGCAGAATTTGGCGCTGGAGGTTGCTGTCGTCTACAATATCAGCGTCGATGATGCCCATCGTGCCCACGCCGGCAGCGGCAAGATAATAGGCCGCCGGCGATCCCAGGCCGCCGGCGCCGATCAACAGCACTTTCGCATCGAGTAGCTTCAACTGTCCTTCCTCGCCGACTTCTGGAATCAGCAGGTGCCGGCTATAGCGCTTGGCCTGCGCCTGGCTGAGCATGCGCGGTTGGCTGAAGCGATAGCCGAGCGCCTTCCAGGCGCCAAAGCCCCCAGCCATTGAGACGGGCTGGCGATAGCCCATACGCTTGAGCGTTTCCGCTGCGAGCAAGGAGCGCACTCCGCCGGCACAGTAGAGAATGACCGGCTTGTCTTTATCGGGAACAGCCTCTTCGACCTGTAGTTCGAGAAAGCCACGCGGCAGATGAATCGCTCCGGGGATATAGCCCTCGTTCCACTCATGCTTCTCGCGGACATCCACCAGGGTGTAATCACCCTGAGCGAGCCGCTGATTGACCTCAGGCGGACTCCACTCTTTGATTTCGCTCCGCGCCTTGCGTAAAAACTCGCGGGAAGCATCGCCCATAGTTTGCACCTCGCTGAACCTGGCTGTATAGAACGTTGCCAGGTATGCTGGCTGCGTCCTAAGTTAAGAAAGTGTATCGCTTTACTTTCTGAAGTATACCATAAAGATAGCATTCCTGGCTCTTTTTGTCAAGAATGGTTGCAAGCCTGGCTGGCCGCGTCGCGGCTGGTAATTGCAACAACTGGCCTTCTAAATATGAGCGTGGCTGCTCAGGCGCCTGGCATAGATCGTGAAGGGCCACACACTGATTGTTTTTCTTGTGTTTTTGTATCCCGGCTTGCACTTTGGAGGGTTGGGTCTATGCTGCATCACGCGCCTGCTTTAGCAGCATTGCCACCATGTCTATCATATAGACGCAGTCCCGCTAGAGCGTGGGGCGCTGTGTTTGTCCTGGTCGTTCTCATGGCGTTGCTTCTGGCGGGCTGTGGCGGCAGTTCCAATACTAGCACCTCTAGCAATAGCTCATCACCGTCTTCAGGCAATGCAACCGATCTTCAACAGAATGTCATTACGGTTATCAACAAAGTTCAGCCCTCGGTGGTTGAGATCGAGAGCCAGGGTCAGCAGGGGACAGCCATTGGCTCAGGGGAAATTCTGAACACCAATGGTTCTATTGTCACCAACGATCATGTCGTGCGGGGATTTACTGCTTTCCAGGTCAGGCTAGGCAGGAATCAGATCGTGTCGGCACAGTTGACCGGCCAGGATGCGCAGGATGATCTGGCGGTCTTAAAGATCACAGCCAATCATTTGCAACCCATCAGCCTGGCAGATTCCTCTAAAGTGCAGGTAGGACAGTTTGCGGTTGCGGTTGGCAACCCGCTGGGATTGGCGGAAACAGCAACGTTTGGCATTGTGAGCGCGCTCAATCGCACGGCCAGTGAGGGGCCAAATGGACCGGCGACAGAACTGACCGGCTTGATTCAGACGAGCGCGCCGATTAATCCAGGCAACAGTGGAGGCGCGCTGGTTGATCTCAATGGACAACTGATGGGTATTCCCACGCTGGCGGCGGTTGATCCAAACATTGGCACGCCTGCCAATGGCATTGGTTTTGCCATTCCTTCCAGCCGGGTGAAGTTTGTTACCCAGCAACTCATCCTACATGGACGCCTGATCCATACCGGCCAGGGCTTTCTGGGTATTCAGGGCCAGGATGTGACGCCGCAGGTGGCGGCAGCACAGCATCTCTCGACGCAGAGCGGCGTTTTGATTGCTGGCTTTGCCCCTGATACAGCAGGCCACAGTCCGGCCCAGCAAGCTGGACTGCACATGGGTGATGTGATTGTGGCTATCAATGGGCAAACCGTTGCCAGCAGTGGAGATATTGTGACGGTCACGCTTAATGAACAGCCGGGGACGCAGGTACAAGTGCAGGCGATGCGAAGCACTCAGCAGATCACCAAACAGGTAACGTTGGGAGAGCGGCCAGTCAGTTCGTAATACGCTCTTGCTGAGAGAAGGAGGCCACCCCGGCAGGGGCGGCCTCCTTCTCTCAGGCGTATATTTGCCGATCAACGGTCCGATTATGCTTCTTCAATGTGCGTTGGACCGGCGGCACTGCTGGCGGAGGCGCCGGTTGAGGAACTGCCCTCGCTGGCATGGCCCTCGGAGGCCGGGCGCTTGAAGATGTAGTAGGCGGATTGCGGGGAAAGTGGCTGAATGCCGACCAGTTCCCAACCATCGCGTCCCAGCGCGTCGAGATAGCGACGGGCAAAGGTGCTGCGGCGCTCCTCGCTGCTAATCAATGTCTCTTGCCCTTCGGACGAGATGCGTCCACGATAATCGATATAGGCAACTTTATATTCCCATGCAGCCATGTGGTGTGTTCCCTCCTGCTTGAGCATGCGACCTATCAAGACGTCTCTATAAACAGGGCTGGGAATGCTGGTGTGAGCGTCACGCCCCTCAACTATTCCCGCTGGAAGGCGTGTCTCCTGGTCCGCCTGCGCCAGTATCCCCTGGCCTCTGTAAGAGAGTATAGCCGCTCCGCCTGTGGTTGTCGCCCGCTTTCTCTTCAGTATTTACCCCAGCAGAGGCTCCAGCATAAAGACCTGTACGTTTCTACAGGGAAGCTGAAGTCAACCGTTTCGATGGCATAGGATTGTTAGAAGTCATCTGGCGGGCTGTGTCTTGCGGCGATCAGCGAGAATGTATCGGCAGTGCCGGGCGTGCCCTGGTGTTCTGACTGGCGAGTAAAGTGCTGCACCTCCGCCAACAATTCTTCGAGATCAAAGGGTTTGGTCAGATACGCGTCAGCGTCGAGCATCTCAGCGGTTGAGGAGTACAGTGACGCGCTCATGGCTATCACCGGCACAGGGGGACCAGGTTCGCTGCGTAGCCGCTCAATCAATTCACGACCATCCATCACCGGCATTGCAAGGTCAATGATTGCTATATCTGGGCGTTGAACGCGCATATGATGGAGGGCTGCCAGCCCGTCGCTGAAAGCAACAACATGGAATCCCTCTTCAGTGAGTAATGCAGTGAGCAGTTCCAGAATATCGGGATCATCATCAGCTAGCAGTACGGTTGCTGTCATGTCCAATCCTTATCTATGCAAGGATGAGAGGAATGAATCACACGTTGCCAGGAAGCTATTAATTGTGACGAGTAGCCTGCGTCGGAGTAACGTTTCCTGGCTCATCTGGCACTCTTGCTGGAAAGAAAAAAGGGCAGCGCTATGAACCAGAAAAGCGCTCCCTGCTTTGCTAGCTTTTATTTCACGGCAAGAAGTGTGCCAGGGCTTAGCTGCGGTGAAACTTCAGAATGAAGGTGGCCCCAGTATCAACGCCCTCGCCGCTCTCAATGAGCAGCCGCCCGTGATGGGCCTCGACGATCCCTTTGGTGATATAGAGGCCCAGTCCGCTGCCTTTAATCTTACGGCTGCGCGCCGGTTCCAGCCGCCCGAATGGTTTGAAGAGTTGGGCTTGCTGCTCGGAAGAGATGCCCATACCCTGGTCGTGAACGCTCAAACACTGCCAATCTTTCTCTGTCCAGAGGCGAACTGTTACCGTCGTATCAGGATCGGAGTATTTGACCGCGTTATCGAGCAGGTTGGTGATCGCCTGGATAATACGATCTCGATCAAAATTGCCTGGCATCCTGTTGCCAGGCTCGGCGGCTATCAGGTCAAAATGGTGCGTAGGCTGGGTAGAGCGGAACTGCTCAATCGTTTCGCTAACAAGTTCGGTCAGATCGACTGGCAGGCAGAGCAACTCAAATTGCCCGGCAGCTAGCCGTGAAATATCCTGGAGGTCATGAATCAGGCGTTCAAGGCGTTCGCCCTGGCTGATGATGGCGGCAATGCTCCCGTCAATTGCCCCTGGTTTCTGGTTGGGCCGCCCGGCATATTGGGCATAGCCAATGATAGCAGTAGCCGGGTTCATGAGTTCATGGGCAACCATCGCCAGAAAGAGATTCTGTTGTAGCTGTGCATCTTCAAGCGCCTGTTTGGCTTCTGCCAGTTCATCTACTTTATGCTGGAGAATCTCGGTGGCCTCGTTGACTTGGCGGCGTAGCTCGCTATTAAAGCGCTGAATCTGCTGGTTCGCAAGCTCTAGTTCCTGGACGCGCTCGGCCAGTTCGCGCTGCAAGCGCTGACGCTCCAGCGCGCGAGCGACGGTGAGTTTCAATTCTTCTACATCCGTTGGCTTCACCAGATAATCATAGGCTCCCTGGCGCATCGCCTGGATAGCAGATTCAAGCGAGGCATAGCCGGTGAGGACGATAGCGACGGTGTCGGGGGCAAGCTGGCGTAGCTCGGCCAGAATCTCCAACCCATCATCATCGCCGAGCCGCAGGTCGGTCAGGACAAGATCAAACGGCTGCTCATGCAGGCTCCCCAGGGCATCGTGTCCGTTGGTTGCGCCTTGCACCTCATAGCCTTCCATCTTCAAGATGGCCTGGATGGTCATCAGGACGCCCGGCTCGTCATCAACCACCAGGATGCGCCCCTTCGTGTCTGGCGGTTGGGCGGTGTTCATCAACTTGTGTTTGTGATCCTCAGTCTCCACTGATAACTCTACCCTGCTGCGACTCATCATATTCCTCCACGCGCGGGAGGCCCGCGCCTGTGTTGTTTGCTTGAACTGAGGATGCTGGTGTCTGTTCTGGCGGCAGCGGCAATCCAACCAGGAAGGTCGTGCCTTTGCCAACTTTGCTGTTGACTTGAATCTGGCCGCCGTGACTACGAACGATCTCCTGGCAGACCCACAGGCCCAGGCCCGTGCCCCGACGCTCGCCTTTTGTGGAAAAGAATGGCTCAAAGACCCGGCGGCGAATCTCTTCTGGAATGCCTTCGCCGTCGTCGCGGATACGCACGACGAGGTGCTTTTCTGCCAGTACCACACTGTCTTGTCGCTGGGCGATGCGTGTTTGCACCAGCAATTCTCCGCCACTGGGCATCGCGTCGCGGGCGTTGAGAAAAAGATTAAGGAAGACCTGTTTGAGTTGATCGGCGGAGGCCATGATCGGCGGCAGGTTCTCATCTAATTCCATACGTGGGGTAATGTGCCGGCGGCGCAACTGCGGTTCTACCAGGGCGATTACCTCCTGCACGACCTTGTTGACATCGGTTGGCGCCATACGCATCGAAGGTCGTGCCACGCCGAGCATCTGCCGAATGATGCGTGAGACACGCTCGGTCTCCCGCTGGGCCAGTTCCAAAAATTCGCGCTGCGGGTCATCCATCTGCGATCCGGCGACCAGGAGATACAGCGCGTTTTTAATGGCCTCAAGCGGGTTATTGATCTCATGGGCAATAGAGGCGGTAAGCCGTCCAGTAGCCGCGAGCTTCTCCGATTCAAAGAGTTGCTGGCGGATACGACCCTCCTCCAGTTCATCCATGCGGGCATCCTGGGCCGCTTCTAAGCCGAGCAGGGCTGCCGCGATCTGCCCCGTACCTACCTCCAACGTGGCAAGCTCCTGCCGGAGAATAGGGCCAGTTCGACCTGCGATTAAGATGCCGCGTGCTGGCAGGCGCGTGTTTTTTGCTGGCGGGAGCATGATGGAATGCTCCTCTGGTGGCTTCTGAGACGGTGCAACAGGCAGATCAGGTAAATATGGGATGGGTACGGCGGCCCAGTTGTAGGAATCGACCAAAGCAGATGAGGCGCCCTGGGAAGGATCATGCAGTGTAATTTCTGAGGAAATGATGGGTGCCCCACTTTGGGCGACCTGCGCCAGCAGTTCAGCCTCAGTAGAAAGTAAGATAGTGAAACGCTCCAACGCTTCACTGCTGACATTCAGGCCAGCGATCCCTTGAAGCACTGGTTCGCCTCCATCGGCGCGCATCAGCAACGCAAGAGCGATGCGATCAAAGTCGAGCTGCTCGGCAATCCGCATAAAGAGCGGGCTGAGCGCGCCTTCATACAGCGTATAATGCTGGATGGTTCTGGTTTGCAGGAGTGGTTTTGAAAGCATACAAGCAAAAGATAACTCTCATCTTCATCTGTGTTTGCTCAATCTGTCCTTGCTGTTATTCTACATACGACAAAGTATGCTAAAACCTTGTGTGCGTTCCTAAAAGGTTCTATTTGGGCTGCCCCAAAAGTCCTGCCTAAACGAAAAGCGAGCAGAGAGGATGAATGCGATCCTCTCTGCTCGCTTTCAGTAAAGCGACAGTCCTGAGGCAGATGAGCCAGCTAGGCGCGAATCTCTTCGACCAGTGAAAGGTTAATGAAGAGGTCGCAGCTCTGGCGTAAGATGCCAGCGGTAGCCTCGTCAAAGGCGGCTACCTCGACTCGCACGCCATGATCGGAGCAGTATTCTAGCAGCGGCAGGAAGTCGCTATCGCCGCTGACCAGCGAGATGCAATCCACTGAGTCGGCATCGACCAGGCGAACAATGTCCATGCACATATCCAGGTCCAGGTCGGCCTTTTTGGCGCCGCTGGAGAAGGTTTTGTAGTTCTTGGTGGTGATGCGATAGCCCAATCCCTTGACGGCATCCAGGAACATCTGCTCGGCGCGTGGGTCGGGGCTGGTGGGGCAATAGGCATGGGCGCGAATCAGCCGGCGGTTGCCGCGTAGAAAATCAAGCAGACGTCCAAAATCGATGGCAATGCGCATGTTGCGTGCCGAATAGAGCAGATTGGCAACATCCACAAAGACGCCGACCCGTTCGGTAGAGGGCATGGGCGGGAAGTTGACAGTCATACTAGGAGTGCCTTGATTGCGCCGCAGTTCCATGAGCAGACGATCAGTTTGTTGCTGCATGGCCTGAGTGAAGAGCGTTGCCAGTTGGTTGATGGTGACATTATTCGTGTCTATCGTGCGGTCAGTGCGTGGCAGGCGCACGCTGCGTTCTGCTGGCCTGGCAATCCCGTGCGGCACTGGTCCAAAGCCACGCGCAGAGGATGGCTCTGGGCCAGCAAATGGACTCTGCGGCTGGTTAATCTGCTGCAAACCATTGTTTACCTGATAGTTTTGCCCCATCGGAGGAGGAGAGATCGGGTAGAGTTGGTTGACGCTCGGCTGTGGCTGTGGCTGTGGCTGTGGCGTCGGCGTCGGAGCCTGTGGTTGTGCGTGTGCTGCCTCGGAAGCGGCTGCCGACGATGATGATGAACCGCGCCGGCGCCTCCGGCGGTTAGCGCGCGCGCTAGCGGCCTGTGCCTCTTGTTGAGCAAAGGTTTCCAGCGCTTCAGCCACCTCTTCTTCTAACGCTATCTGGGTGGCCTTCGCTAGCTCTTCTGCCGCCTCGACATCTGCCTCTATCTCCGGTGTTTCGGTCAGTTCGCGCTCTATTGTTGCGGTCAGTTCTTGATCCTCAGTGGGGGCAGCGGTTGGCGTTGGTTGAGCGGGCGCCCTGCGATGCGTGGCTGGTTGGACATTGGTTGCTGGTTGCGCCGGGGAAGCTGGTTGCTGAGCAGTGGCCGGCGCTGCGGCTGGCTGCGTTGCCGGTGGTGGAGGAACTGGTTGGGCTGGCTGGGCTGGCTTTGTCGCTGATACTGGCTCATGCGTCTCGCGGGCGGCTGGAGCTGGTCTATCGAAGCGATACCGTCGCGGCGGGCGTACTTCGACACCGGAAAGCGGCGCGCGAATCGGCTCATAGGCTTCCTGGGCTTCTGGCTGTGGCTCCTGTGTAGGTGCAGAGGAGATCATCTCTGCATCTCCGGTGGGAAGCGCCTCAACAGCAGCGCCCGAAGAGGCTCCCAGTTCCAAATCGCTTGTGACATCTATCTCTGCGGACGCGGAGGGTGTGACCTGCTCGGCCTGTGGTGTTTTTGTCTCCAGGGTTATCTCCGGGGCAGATGCCGGAGCAGGAGTTTCTTCAGATGTCCAGAGATTGGTCACTGGGGACATTGCGCCTAGATTGCCAGCAGCTTCATTGCCGGGCGCTTCCTTACTGCTGGGGAGTTGGGATTGGGAGACCTCGAATGCTGCCGACCCATCATCTGCGCTAGCAGCTTCGGCCACCTCTTCGGGGTGCGATACTTCACCTTGCTCTGCCTCTGGGGCGTGTTCGGCAGCGGCTGCGCTCCGACGGGAACGGCTGCGCGAGGGGCGCCAACGCCTGCGCTTGGCAGCAGTGTCCGTCTCGCCGGTTGCATGTTCGCCTGACAGTGTCTCCTGCTGGGCTGCGGCAGCCTGGCTGGATGGAAGGGCGTCCTCGTGGTGGTTGCCAGGGTCGCCTGATTCTGGTTGTGAATTTGAAAATTGCTCGTGTTCTGATTCCATCATTGTCATCCTGTTGTGTTGCTACCAGGGGCAACAGACTCCATCTGGCACGGCGATACCCACCTCTTGAGGCATGGTGAGGTGCAGCGCGATGGGGTATGATGACAACCGCCAGCTTGTATAGCTGGAAGCAGGCTAATCTGCGGGCGAATTGCCCCAGGCCGTGTCTAGGACGGCGAGCAGAACCAGGAAGTAATTATGCTAATTTTGTCCCCGTATCCACCCAGGCAATCCGATAAACGCATCGTATGCTCTTTCAGCGGCATGCCGCTGGCGTCATTTTCCCCCGGCTACTACGCCCCCAAGGGCACCATGTCCACCGGAGTCCCCGCCGGCTGTGCGTGCCCGGCCTCTTGGCCGGGGCGGCGTTTCGTGGCCGGCTTGCGGGATGTCTGTCTCCCCACTGTTTCAATCAATTCAAAAAAACAAGCTACGTAAGATGTGTTTAGCTCTCCAGGGGCTGCTCCGTTTTTAGGCGTTTTGCCAGGGTGCGGAGAGTCTTTTTCTCGGTCTCGCCGGTCTGCGTTTGCGACCTTGTGCCTGTGTGTTTTGCCGGCTCGGTGGTGAGCGCCGCATCGGCCTGCGGTGGATGTGTAATCCGCCAGATATAGACAATGCGTTGGATGGCCGTCATCGTGGTGAGAAGTGCCATCACGAGCATCGTCCAGACGAGCGCCCATTGTCCACCTATTAGCAGCCCAACAGCCAGCAGGATCACCCGCTCAGGTCGCGCCAGCAGTCCCATTTTGCAATCCAGCCCCAGTCCCTCGGCCCGTGCCCGCGCATAGCTTATCATCAAAGAGCTTATTGCGGCTACGTAGGTGAGCCAGACGATGAGATTTGCCTCACTCACCGGGCCAATCATCTGATTCGCCGGAAAATGCAGCTGCGCGTAGATGATGATGCCGAGCAGGAGTGCGCCTTCTGAGTAACGGTCCAGCGTTGAATCAAAAAAGGCTCCGAATTTTGAGCTTTTCTGGCTGACGCGGGCCATTGCCCCATCAAACATATCAAACACTCCGGCGCCAAGCACCAGTGCCCCACCAATCCGCAGGTGGTTAAACGCGATGACTCCCGCTGTCAAGATGGTGAGCAGCAGACCGATCAGCGTCAGCATGTTGGGGGTGATGCCAAGGCGCGCGAGAGGTCGCATGACATGCTCAACCATGCGTCGCGCGAATTGCTGTACACGGATCCCAATCATGTGTTCCCCTTCCTCCTGAGCCGCTTGTTCCCCTTGCCCCGGCCCATGTTATAACAGGGCAAAAAGCCGCTGGTGTTGTCGGGTCACGTGCGCCTGTTGCTCAATCAACGACTGGTAATACTCAGTAATGCGGATGGCGATCTGAGGCCAGGAAAACTCTGCCGCATGCTCGCGTCCGCATACTCCCATCTTGGTACGCAAGCTAGCATCCCTGAGCAATGTGCAGATAGCCTCGGCCAGCGCCGCGCTCTCACGCGGCGGGACCAGGATTCCCTCAACCCCATCCCGGATGACGTCTCGATAGCCGTCGATATTAGAAGCAACAACTGGTTTGCTTGAAGCCATCGCTTCCAATAATACCACACCTTGGCTTTCGCTGCCGGTGCTAGGGGCACAGAAGAGATCGCAACTGGCATAGTAGCGCGGAAGGTCAACGCTGGGTACGAAGCCGGTAAAGACGACATCAGGCCAGCCTTGCTGTCGTACCAGTTGCTCGTAATGTGCCCGTTGTGGGCCATCGCTGGCAATGATAAAGCGGGTGTTGGGATGGCTGGCACGAATCTCTGGGATGGCTTGCAGCAGGTATTTCAGCCCCTTGCGCGATTCCATGCGGCCCAGATAGAGAATATTGAGCTTGCCATCGGCAAATTGCGGCAGCGGCTCAGCCTGGACGCTAAAGCGATGTAAATCAACGCCATTGGGGATGATCTGATAATCGCCAGGAAAATAGCGGCTGACAAACTGATGCGCGGCGGGCGAGACCGCAATACGTCCATTGAGCCGGCGGAAGTAGCGGCGCAGAAATGTCCGCCCTGATGAGTAAGAAAAGCGGGGCATCGAATAGGTATTGGGAGCAAAGGCATGGAACGTGCCGACGCTGACGGTTTTCAGCCCTTTTATCACATGCAAGGTCGTCAGAGGCAGTGCTGGTGCGAGTGGTTCATGCAGGTGAACCACATCAAACTGTTCGCGCTCCAGGACTTCTCTGGTTTGTCGGGCAAGCAAGGGGGAGACGGCAATGCGTGCAATCGACCCGTTCCAGGGGATGGGCATTGCCCAGCCCAGCTTGGTGATATTGGGTTCGGCTTTTCGGCCAGCTTCGCCGGTGGCTGCGGTGATGATACGGGTGCTATGCCCCATCCGCTCTAGTTCGCCAGCCAGATGCAAAATGTGGCTGCGTACACCACCGTGATAGCTCCAATCATATGGTGAGACAAAGCCTATTTTCACAGCATTTGCAGGGCGCGCGCGACGCGATCTCTCGTGCCGCGCGGCTGCCCATCTCCTCTATAGCTTACAATGTTCTATCTCGGTATCTGCCAGAATGGTTTCCTTACCGCCGGCCAGCAGGAACCTCATGCTCAGTGTACTCAGGGGTCGAGATAGGTATACCACCTGAGCGACGAGAAAGATGCGACACCGGCCTTCGCGCAATATGACCGAATTGCCGGAGCGGCGCGAGCTGTCTGGACTGCCCCAGCCGCCGCAGACGCTCAGCATGCGTTGGGCGTCCTGGCCGTCCCTTACGCGCCCAGTAGCTTGCCAACTGCCAGTAATCTTGCGTTTGCCAGAAATGCCCTCCCGGCATGGTGGCAGAGCGTAGCAGTGCAGCTTGCAGATCGCTGGCGGTGGCGCCCTCAAACCAGGTGAAGGCGCAGCCGATGGCCGTGACGGTGTGCGCATCACTGCTGCCCGTTTCAGGCAAGCCGTAATTGCGCCGATTGCGGGTCATTGCCAGTTGCGATGAGCCAATGCCGGCAAAGCTGCCATTAAGCGTCTCAATACCATCTGGCCGGGCTTCTGGTGGCGCATCTTTGAGTCGGTCAATCACTTCGCGCTGCATGCTATGGCGGAACACGCGATTAAATGGATGAGCAATAATTGCTAAACCGCCTTGTCGATGGGCTAGTTCAATGCTCCGCTCAACGCTCAAGCCCGGTGGGATGCGCTCTTCAATAAACAGTGTCAACAGATGGCCTTCACGGGTGCTGACTTCCTCGCCGACAATTACTTCAAATCCTGTGCCCTGTTTCTGCGCCAGCTCGCGCGCACGCAGCGCGCCTTCAATAGTATCATGGTCGGTGATGGCAATCACATCCAGATCGCCACGCTGGCTGACAAACGCGAGAATTTCTGGAATGGTGCCCAGCCCATCACTATAGCGACTGTGCATATGCAGATCAGCCCGCCCCAGGCGTTGCGTAATAGGCCGTTTTGCTGAATGGTTCGTTTGGGTCATTATGCCCTTCTAGCTCATCGTAGGAGCGATGAGAACTGCCCTTCTATCATCATTGTATGTGTTGTGATTGTTCCTGTCATTAGACCCTTGTTAAGATGCTGTTAAGAATGTTGTGTTGCCTCTAACGCTTTTGGATGTTCACTCTGCCCAGTAGTGCTTGTTGCCGCTTGCTCTGGCGTGGCCGGCCAGACAGAGGCGAAGATTACCCATTGCTCCGGGCTTTGCTCGATTTCCCGTTCCAGGAGTTTTGCGACCCGGCGCACTTCGCGCCGCAGTAGGTCTGGCTCGGCAGCCTGTTCTTCGACAGTCAAATCTGGCAACTCCTCGAAGGTGCCATGTCCATGTGCCAGGCCAGCCCGATGGGCAAATACTGCCAGCACCGGCGCGCCAGTGCGCCGGGCAATGTGGATACCACCAGATGGCAGGCGTGCTGGCTCGCCAAAGAACGGAACCAATTCTCCATTCCCTTGAATATCGCGGTCAGCCGGCATCACAATCACTTCATTGCGGCGCAGCGCACCAAAGAGTTCGCGCAAGCCGCTAGGTGAATCCACCGGCGCGAAGCGAAGTCCTGGTACATTACGTACCTGCATTACCAGTTGATGTAATCGTTCTGGCTGCAAATGCTCCTGCGTTACGGTGATCTTATATCCCAGGTTGAGGAAATAGCGCAGGGCGTAGTCAAAATTACCTAGATGGCCGGTAATTACGATGCAGCCATGTCCCTGTGCCAGCGCGGCGTCCAGCCGTTCTACATCGATAGCCCGCCAATAAGCATTCAGTTCTGCTGGAGTGACGCTGCGTAACCGGAAGAAATCGACATAATTTAATAAGCTATTGCCAAAGACTTTACGCACGGCCCGCCGCAAATGTTGCGGATTGGCGGCTAGCTGGGGCACATGACGCAAGTTTTCAGTGACCTGCCGGCGCTGCCCGGGCAGAAGCGCCCAGAGTACCCAGCCGATTGCCAGCGCGATGCGCTGCACCAGCCGCTGTGGCAGGTGTGGCACCACTGCCAGTCCAAGTCGAAAGCACCAGTATTTCATGGCTGGGTCTCCTCCGGCCAGAAGCGCCGGAACATATACCACTGATCGGGATGTTCGGTGATGATTTCTTCTAGCGCTCTATAGATTTGCTGTGTAATTGCTTGTATTTGCTCTTCATTGCTTTTGTCAGGAATACTGTCGGTTCTAATGGGGTTGCACATTTTGCCGTAGTAGATAGCTGGTTTACGATCATCGTAATAGGCAAAGCCGGGAGTGATTGTGGCGCCCACTTTGAGGGCCAGCGCCGCTGGTCCGCCGGGGACATAGGTTTTCTGCCCAAAGAAGATCACGGGTACACCATCTTTGGCCGTTAAGGGCCGGTCCACGACGATGGCGACCGCTTCATTCTTCTTGAGGGCTGTGAGGACATGGCGCGCGCCGGCGCCTTCCATTGGGATGACGCGAATATTTTTTTCTGCGCGCTGTCCCTGAATAAGCGCGTTCAGGCGCGGGTCTTTGAATGTTTCGACAACGGCAGCCAGTGGCATACGCGCGGCGGCCATCGAGCCGGCCACATCCCAGTTGCCAAAGTGGGCAGTAGCAATAATAATCCCTTTCCCACGCGCCAGCCCTTCCTGAGCGATGCCCGGCCAGCCATCTTCGTTGGCCGAGACATCGACCAGCCGCGCCAGCAAGTGTTGCCCGGTCACATTGGGAAAATTGAGAAAATCGGCCAGATAGCGACCATAGTTGCGCCAGGATGCGCGCGCGACCAGGCGCACGCGACGGTCAGAGGCAGGCCGGCCTAGAACATGCGCCATATTATCAATGGTGTAGCGCCGTTTTTCCGGCCAAAGCCAGTAGACCAGCTCGCAGAGCAACCCAGCGATGGTCCGGCGCGGTCTGCTGGGCACCCAGCGTACCAGCCAGGTAGCGCTGCGGAGCAACCAGTAGATCATAGGCCAACCACCTTCCAGAAAAGACAAATCAGGGATTCTTTCAGTAGAACGGACGAAGCGCGTTGGTGGACACATCAAGGATGCGGAGAGCAAAGCGGCAGCCCTGCTCTCCTTGAGCGTCTTAGCCGTGCCTGGGCAGTTCGTGGACGACTTCAGGCTCGACCTCGCGCTTGCCGTTGCCTTTAGCGTCATGCTCGGTGCGGCTGTGTTCGGTGATGAACTCTTCGGTCATGCGCCGCGCTTCTTCATCGTGGTACTGGATGGGCGGCGATTTCATGAAGTAGCCAGATGGGCCAAGCAGCGCCCCACCGATGCCTCGATCCTTCGCTAGCTTGGCGCAGCGGATGGCGTCGATAACGACACCGGCAGAGTTGGGCGAGTCCCACACTTCCAGTTTGAGTTCGACGTTGAGGGGCACGTCGCCGAAGGTGCGACCCTCCAGGCGGATATAGGCCCACTTGCGGTCAGTCAGCCAGGCAACGTAGTCGCTGGGGCCGATATGGACATTCTCCGCGCCGAGGTCGTATTCCAACTGGCTGGTGACGGCGTTGGTCTTGGAGATTTTCTTGGATTCCAGACGCTCGCGCTCGAGCATGTTCAGAAAGTCGGTGTTGCCGCCAACGTTCAACTGGCTGGTGCGCTCCAGGCGCACGCCGCGCTCGCGGAAGAGGCGGGTCAGCATGCGATGAACGATGGTCGCGCCAACCTGGCTCTTGATGTCGTCGCCGACGATGGGCAACTTCGCCTGCTCAAAGCGGTTGCGCCAGTAGTCCTCGCGGGCAATGAAAACTGGGATGCAGTTGACGAAGCCGCAGCCGGCCTGGAGTACCTGCTCGACATACCACTTGGTGGCAGTCTCGCTGCCAACGGGTAGGTAGTTGACGACCACATCGGCGCCGGTGTCCTTGAGGATGTTGACGATGTCGGCAGTGGGGCCAGGCGCCTTGGTGATGACCTGAGAGAGATATTTGCCAAGGCCGTCGTGTGTCATGCCTCGCTGGACTTTCACACCCAGCTTGGGCACGTCGGAGAATTTGTAGGTATTGTTTTGGCCGGAGAAGATGGCTTCGCTCAGGTCTTTGCCAACTTTTTCCTGATCGACGTCGAAGGCAGCGACGAATTCGATGTCGCGGATGTGATACCCACCCAGGTTGACGTGCATCAAACCAGGGATGAACTGGTCTTCCTTGGCATTCTGGTAGTAGTGAACGCCTTGTACCAGCGACGAGGCGCAGTTGCCTACACCAACGATGGCTACTTTCAGCTTTCCGTTCTTACTCAAGGTACTCAAAATCCTCCTCAGATGACACTCGATGGGGGCACAGCCCTCGCGCTGGCCCCACCCGTTCAGGATTGCACGCGCTCGCCGCGCACCTCTAGGTCAGCCGCGTCAGGCTTCTTGTCCAGGACAACCAGCGACGCCAGCCATTGCTGACACCGTTGGAAGCGCAGGAGGTCGAGAGAGCAGTAGACCTGACGGCCAAAGCGCCTGGTGCGCACGAGTTCAGCCCGCCGCAATCGGCGCAGATGCCAGGAAACTAATGGCTGGCTAATCCCCAGCGATTGGCAAATTTCGGTGACGTTGACCTCGCCGAGGCCCGCCAGATGATGCACGATATTCAAACGCGCTTCATCGGCCAGCGCCCTCAGCATGAGTTCCAGGTCATCCAGTTCCAGCCATTCGCTCATGATGGTTCCTGTGCCTCTTTTCGCTGCTGACATGGGGTCTTGCCTTGTATTTTATCAACCATTGCTATATAAACAGACCCCATATAAATGTCCATTGATATATTAACCTGGAGGGTGCTTCTTGTCAAGCTGCTTTGATAAAGAAAGGGTAAAAAATTTGTTAAGATGGAGCAAAGAGAGCCTGGAAAGCCTGGAATGCCTACTCTGCCTGGGTGTGCCTGATGGTTTTATCTGCCGGGAGACAAGTCAATTTCAGTAGGCAGCGCGGTTGGGGATGCCTGGGTGGCCCAGACAATGGCTTCGGCGACATCGCGGGCAGTAAGCATCCGTTCTGGTGGCGGCACGTTGGGGCGGGTAGTGTGCGTGGCGCGGAAGTCAGTATCGACGAAGCCAGGCGAAATGATCGTGACCCGTATGCCTTGCGGCTGGACTTCCTGGCGCAAGGCTTCGGCAAAGCCTCGAATGGCAAATTTTGAGGCGGAGTAGGCGGCCTGATTGGCGCGGGCCTGCTTTCCCAGGCCGGAGGAGAGCATGATAATATGCCCGGAGCCTCGCGCGAGCATCGGCCCAAGCGCGGCACGGGTGCAGTAAAAAACGCCATCGAGGTTGGTACGGATGGTGGTGTCCCACTCTTCATTGGTGATTTGGGCAACGGGACCATAGTAGCCCAGGCCAGCATTGTTGACCAGAGCGTCAATCTGGCCGAAGGTGCTGACCGCCCGGTCAATAAATGACTGGCACTCTGCGGCCTGGCGCACATCCAGCGGGACCATCAGGGCGCCGGGTGCGCCGGCTGCGCGTGTGGCTTGCTGGACTTCAGCCAGCGCGGCGAGATCGCGTCCGCCGCCAACGATATGCGCGCCGGCCCGCGCAAAGGCCAGCGCGGTCTCGCGGCCAATGCCCCGGCTGGCGCCAGTAATCGCTACCACTGCTCGACGAAGTTCCATAGCCATCCTCCTGCTACCGTTTACGGTCAATCCCCCAGGCGCGGTCTACTTTTTGGAAGCCGATGTGAGGATAATATTCCATAGCCTCAGGAGCGGCAAGCAAGAGCAGCATGGATTCGTCGCCTATGGCTTCCTGTACGCGACGCACGAGTTCCTGGCCGATGCCCTGCCGCTGGTAGGCGCGATCAACGGCCAGATCGGAGAGATAGCAGCA
>CAZFWN010000023.1:45375-48549 GCA_964522745.1 uncultured Ktedonobacterales bacterium | reverse complement strand
CTGACGATATGTGTTATTATCCTGAACATCTGAGGAGGGCGCCATGAGCCAGATTTACACGCCCCTCAAGACTGCCGGGAGGAAAGCAATTGCGTTTCCTTTCGCCCGCTGGATTGATGGGGCACTAATCCTGATGCTCGTTGGAGCGGCCTATGGTGTGGTGGTGGCGGCCTCGCGTTGGGCCGCTCCGCAGACGCCCAACGTGCAGATTGATCTTTCCTTCACGGCCCTGCCGCTCTATGCCGGCCTGTCTACTATGCGCATGGCCCTGGCCTATCTGCTCTCGTTGGCGTTCAGCCTGGTCTACGCGCGCATTGCCATTGCCAGCCGCTCGGCTGAGCGCGTCATGCTGCCAGTGCTGGACATCCTGCAAAGCATTCCTATCCTTTCGTTTCTGCCTGGTGTCGAGTTGGCGCTGGTCGCGCTCTTCCCGCACAGCAATCTTGGCCTGGAACTCACCGCTATTATCCTGATCTTCACCAGCCAGGCGTGGAATATGGCCTTTAGCTTCCACCAATCGCTGCTCACCATTCCCAAAAGTCTGAGCGAGGTAGCAAAGATACACCGACTCAACTTCTGGCTGCGCTTCACCCGGCTGGAAGTGCCCTTTGGCGTGATCGCTCTTATCTGGAACTCGATGATGAGTTGGGCAGGCGGCTGGTTCTTTCTGATGGCTGCCGAGCAATTCACGCTGGGCAACCACAGCTTTCAGCTTCCCGGCCTGGGTTCCTATCTCCAGGCAGCGGCCAATGCTGGCAATGTTGGCGCGATCATCCTGGGGCTGCTCACGCTCATAGCGGTGATCGTCCTGCTGGATCAACTCCTCTGGCGGCCCCTGCTGGCCTGGGCAGACCGCTTCAAGGTCGAACAGACCGCCAGCGGCCAGGCGCCAACATCGGCGGTCTTACAGGCATTGCGCCGTTCGTCGCTGCTCCCCTGGCTCAGTCTCCACTGGTTCCAGCCGGCCAGCGAGCGATTAGACCGCTCTATGAACCGGCTGCTGCCGGCGCCGGATGCTGCACCGCCCAGCCCAACTCCAAAACGCCAGCGCAGCGCCGCCCTCCTGCGACGCGGCATTAACATCCTGCTCCTGGCCGCATTGGCAGTGGGGGTGCTTTGGGTTCTAGTAGCAGCAGGGCGGCTTTTATCCAATCTCACCGCTGGAGACTGGGGCACCATCGCTGTCAGCGCCGGCGCAACGCTGCTGCGCACCACCGCCGCGTTAGTCATTGGGGCGGCCTGGACGGTGCCGCTGGGCGTCGCCATTGGCATGAACCCGCGTTGGGCGCGGCGCATGCAGCCGATAGTGCAAATGGCTGCCTCGATTCCAGCCTTAGCCCTGTTTCCTGTGTTGGTGCTGGTGTTTATTGGCCTGCCAGGCGGACTGAATCTAGCCGCCGTAGCGCTGATGCTGCTGGGCACCCAATGGTATATTCTCTTCAATGTGATTGCCGGCGCAATGGCGATTCCCAGCGATCTCCGCGAGGCAGCGGTGATCTATAAGCTGCGCGGCTGGCGGCGCTGGCGCACGCTCATCTTGCCCGCCATCTTTCCTTATCTGGTCACCGGCATGCTCACGGCCACTGGTGGCGCGTGGAATGCCAGCATCGTCTCGGAGTATGTTACCTTCAACAATCATATCTACAGCACGGTTGGGCTGGGCGCGCTGATTGCCAGCAGCGCCACCGGAAACTTCGCGCTGCTGCTGGCGGCAACGCTGACGATGTCTGCTATCGTCGTCACCGTGAACCGGGTCTTCTGGCGCCGCCTCTACCTGCTGGCCGAGCAGCGCTTCCGGCTGGAATAGCAACTCATCACTCTACTCATAAGGAGGCTATCATGACAACAACTATGAACCAGCCCGCCCAATCCATCCAGCAGCAGGTCGTGCTGGCAGCCCAGGGCGTCAGCAAATATTATGGCGAGAACGGCAAGCATATTCTGGTGCTGGATAATATCAGCCTGGAACTGCGCGCAGGCGAATTCATCGCGCTGCTTGGCCCCTCTGGCTCCGGCAAATCGACGCTGCTCCGCCTGCTGGCGGGGCTGTCCCGGCCATCGCTGGGCAAGATTCTCGTGCATGATAGACCCTTAGAAGGCGCCAATCCACAGGTCGCTATCGTCTTTCAGAGTTTCGCGCTCTATCCCTGGCTGACCGTGCTGGAGAATGTCGAATTGGGCCTGCTGCCCACAAAGCTGCCAGCAGCAGAGCGGCGCGCCCGCGCGCTCCAGGCCATTGACTTGATCGGTCTGGATGGCTTTGAGTCCGCTTATCCACGCGAACTTTCTGGTGGAATGAAGCAGCGGGTTGGCTTTGCCCGCGCGCTGGTCGTCGAGCCAGAAGTGCTGTTTCTGGATGAACCCTTCTCCGCGCTGGACGTGCTGGTTGCCGAGAACCTGCGCCATGAACTGCTCGATCTCTGGCACGAGCAGAAGATTCCTACCCGCGCCATCTTGATGGTCACACACAATATCGACGAGGCCGTCAGCATGGCAGATCGCCTGCTGGTCTTTGGCGCCAATCCTGGCCGCATTCGCGTCGAACTGCCGGGGCTGCCCCTGGCGGAGCGACGCAAAAAAAGCGCGGCCCACGCCCAACTGGTAGACACGATCTACCGCATCATGACCAATCCCCAGGAAGATGTCGCCAGTCTGCTTCCGGGCGCAAAACCGATTCAAGAACCTGTGATAGCACATCCCTATCAAATGCTGCCGCACGTCAGCATCGGCAGCCTGACCGGATTTATCGAGCGATTGCATAAGCTGGGCGGGCGAGAAGACCTGTATGAACTGGAACGCGATCTGCACATGGAAGCAGACGATCTGCTCCCGCTGACAGAGGCGGCTGATCTGCTGGGCTTCGCTGATCTCTCCGAGGGCGATGTGTTCTTGACCGACGCGGGAGAGCGCTTTGCCGCCGCCGGCGTGCTGGAAGAGAAAGAGATGTTCCGCCAGCAGGCGCGGATGTGCATTGCCTTGATTCGCCAGATCGAACAGGAATTGCAGGCAGATGCAGAACACCGTATCCAGGAAGATAACTTGCTTGAGCAGCTTGAACACTCGTTTAGCCCCGAAGAGGCCCGGCGACAACTTGATACCGCCATTGACTGGGGGCGCTACGCCGAACTCTTCGCCTACGACGATGATGCCGGTGAGTTTTTCCTGGAGGAAGAG
>CAZFWN010000023.1:0-45275 GCA_964522745.1 uncultured Ktedonobacterales bacterium | reverse complement strand
CGCCTGGGATTCATCCAGGATGGCCGGCTGCGCCACGCGCGCCAGAACGCCGATGGCACGCCTGGCGGCGCGCTCATTTTCAGCCTGATTCCCACCGACCCGCGCTGGCCTCACGGCTAGCCCGCAGCTAGAGCGTTCGTCGTTGTCCGGCGATATTCTCCGGCTATGCGCTCTGCCCCGGTGGCGCGACAGTGCTAAGATACTGCTGGGCGCGCTGGCGCACCAGTGGGGCATGCGGCTCCTGGGTGAAGTGGGGAGCCAGGTTCAGCGCCGCCGGCGAGCGCATCTGTGTCAGCGCCCATAGAAACGACGAGGCACGAAAGCGGGCCGAAGCCAGATGCGTTGATTGACGATGCCGAGAAAGCTGCTGGATCAGGGTACTCTCTAGTTCTGGCGCGCCCAGACGATGCAGCGCTGGCAAGAATTGCTCGTTAAAGAAATCTTCTTTGAGAGCATCCAGCAGAGGTCTGGCGCCACGCTTATCACCAAAATGAGCCAGCACCCACGCTGCATTATATCTGGCGTGCTTGCTTTGGTCCGCCAGCGCCCGTTCCACTTCCGGGCAGACCTCTTCGCCGAAATCTACCAACGCCTGCGCTACCGAGAAGCCACACTCCTTCTGCCCCAGCAAGCGCAGCAAGTGCGGCAGCGCGTCCCAGTTGCGCTGCTTGCAGAGCAGGCGAGCCGCAGCCACCTGCTGATCGGTATTAGTGGAATACAGATCGACGCGAAGCTCTTCCAGCACCTTTGCCATGCCCGTGCATCCCTCGCTTTTTCCCAAGATCGGTGAGTTCCCAACAGAACAGCTTTTCATACGAGACACGTTGGAGGCGAGCCAGCAACCATACCTCCCGCCCCCAGAACTCCTATGGACGCGCCTGGTTAGTACGCGGCGTTGGTACTCCGGCCATAGCGAGCCGTCGGGTCGGTAATCACATTGATACACGCCGGCTTGCCGGAGGCAAAGGCGCGCTCCAGCGCCGGGCGAATCTCTTCGGGCCGCTCGACCATCTCACCATAGCCGCCCAGCGCCTCGACCATCTTGTCATAGCGAATCTTGGGCGCCAGATCGGCGGCGGTGCTGTGGCCCAGCGCGTCCTGCTGCGGATGTTTGATCTGCGCCCACTGCCCATCGTTGCCGATCACCGCAACCACCGGCAGCTTATGGCGCGCCATCGTCTCAAACTCCATGCCGTTCAGCCCAAAGGCTCCATCGCCATAGAGCAGCAACACCCTTTTGTCTGGTCGTGCCAACTGCGCCGCGATAGCGTAGCCCGTGCCGGCGCCCAGCGTGCCCATCGGGCCGGCATCCAGCCAGTGCCCCGGCTGCGACACCTGAATCACGCGCCCGCCAAAGCTGACAATATCGCCGCCATCGCCGATCACAATCGTATCGCGGTCAATAAAGTCCCGAATCTCCGCGCAGAGCCGCATCGGATGCACCGGCGACTGATCCGAGCGCAAGAGTGGCTCATCGGCCTGCTGCCGCTTCTGCTCATCCTGGCGCACCACCTGCAACCACGCCTCGTGCTGCAATGGCTTGCCCAGCGCCTCCACCATCTGGCTCATTACCACGCCCACATCGCCGGCAATGCCCACCGTCGCCCCACGATTGATGCCGATGTCCTCCGCAGCCATATCCAGCCAGATGACCTTGGCATCCTCTGGAATCAGCGGGGCTTCACCAAAATTCAAGCGGAAATCCAGCTTCGTGCCCACCAGCAGAATCACATCAGCCCCGCCGAGCGCGGTGCGCCGCGCCTGAGAGAAGAACAGCGGGTGATCGGGCGGCAGGCTGCCACGCCCGCTGCCGTTCAGGAAGACTGGCGCCTGCACACGCTCAGCCAGCGCCCGCAGCGAAGCCGCTGCGTCGCACCACCAGACGGCAGTGCCAGCCATAATCACCGGGCGCTCGGCCTGGCGCAAAACCTCAGCGGCGCGCTCGACGAGGATCGGGTCGCCGGGCTGTTTGCCCTCGGTGCGATAGCCTTCTTGCAGCTTCGTCACCTGGCTCTCCGGGATAATGTTGCTCAGCACATCCATCGGGCATTCCAGAAAGACCGGCCCCGGCTTGCCACTGGTGGCCTGGCGATAGGCAAAGCCCACGTACTCTTCCAGCCGCCCGGTCTCAACGAGCGTGCGCGCCCATTTGCTGATCGGGCGCACCATCTCAAGCGCGCCCATCTCTTGCAGAGCGCCCCGGTCCCATTGATGCACCGGAGCCGCGCCGCCAAAGACGATGATCGGGCTGCCGCCAAGGTAAGCATTTGCCAGGCCGGTGATGCCATCCGTGACACCCGGCCCCGCCGTCAGCAGCGCGATACCAGGCCGGCGTGTCACTTTGGCCCAGCCCTCGGCGGCATGTACCGCTGCCTGCTCGTGGCGCGTATCCATCACGCGAATGCCCTCGCGCACACAGCCATCATAGATGGGCGCGATATGCCCGCCGCTGAGCGTAAAGACCACTTCCACGCCTTCTCGCTTGAGGGCGCGGGCCACCAGCCAACCGCCGAGAACGTGGTCCATCAAAGATTGTCCTGCCTTTCAAGTTCACCAGCCCATCGGCGATGGGTCTACTGGATCGCCACAATTCTGATCGTGCGCATGCCGCCAGGCGTTTCCACCGTCACAATCTCGCCTGGCGAGCGCCCCAGGAGCGCTGCGCCGATGGGCGATTGCGTCGAGAGCGTCTTGACTTCGCCAACCGGGCGGCCACCAAAATCTTTCACCAGCACATAATCGCCAGGATGGTTCTCGCCAATTTGCAATGTCACCACATGGCCGACATCAATCGTATCTTTCGCCACTGGCCGAGGCAACGCCCTGGCCTGCTCGATCTCGCGCTCGATCCAGGTCAACTGCTTGCGCAGTTGGGCTAGTTCCTCATTGACGCGCTCGCGGTGATCGTCAAATTGAGCAATCGCCACCCGCCCGGCATTATCCCGCGCTTCCTCGGCATCTTGAATTTGGCGCAGCAAGCGCAGATGTTGATCTTCGAGATGGGACAGATTCAATTCCATGATGTGTTCCCCCCTCTGTCTGGTTCAATGCGCATCCAGCCGCTTGAGAGATTGGATGCACTAAGAGAAACAACAGCGCCAGCGCCGCGAATTACCCCTCTGGCATGGCGCTATCTGCTCTGCCTATCTGAATACCCGGAATCGGTGTGTTATTCTACTCCTATATCCCAGGCTTGCTCCAGGTCTTCTTTAGAATAGACCTTGAACGCCATCAGCGTGTGCGTTTTGGTCACGCCGCTGAGGGCCACCATCCGCTCCGTCACAACATCGGCAAGATCATCATACTCTTTCAGGCGCAGCACCGCCACCAGATCATAGTCGCCGGTCACCGAGTACACCTCGGCCACGCCGGGAATCCCCAGAAGTTCCTGCGCGGTCCGGTTGATCTCGCCGCGCTGCACATTGAGTAACACCAGCGCCGTTATCATTTCAGACGGCCTTTCCAGCACTACGCCACCGTTGGTAACTCTGTCGAGAGGCCAATCAACCTGAGCTTCTTACGAAGCGACTCAAAGGCAAACTGCTGCGTCTCGTAGGGATTGCCACCCTGCGCCAGAATCGTTGGCACCAAATCCGGGTGCGGCCCCAGCGCCTGCCAAACGGTTGGCGCGTGGCGCTGAATCACCGACTCCACCAGCCGGCCATAGCGCGCATCCTGGCGCGACATGCGCCGCAGAAAGGCCACGCCATAGAGGACATGCCGCGACTCATCGCGGGCGACAGCCGTGAAGCCGGCGCGGAAGCCGGGCAGCACATTCATCTGGCGATAGGTATTGAGCAGGCCGCGCTGGCCGGCCAGCGCCATCGCCCCTTCAATCAAAATATGGTAGACCGTCACCGCCTCCACCAGCGCGTCCAGATTGCCCGGCTCGCGCCGCACCTGCTCCGTCGCCTCCGGCAGCACCTCTAACAGCATACTCGCCGTAGCCGAACGCACATACGGGCGCGCCTCTGCCAGCAATTGCTCCAGCGTCTCACCGGGCAGCGCCACCACCTCGCGGAAGAAGCGCTCGAAAAAGACCGTGTGCCGGGCCTCATCCACCAACTGCGTCGTCAGAAAGATGCGCTCCGCCTCGCTGGTCGCGGCAATGCAGAGCGGCGCCAGCGTATCGGTCACGCTGGCCTCCCCGATGAAGAAAGCCGAAAGCCCGGCCAGGCGGATCGGGCGCGCCTCTGGCGTCGCCATCTCGGCCCAATGCGCTTTATCTTCCGTAAAATCCAGGTCTTGCGCCCGCCATTGCTGGCGCTCCCAGCGCAGATACAATTCCTGAGGCGTCGGCAGGCGCGTCTCCTCTACATCAATCAGCGCCAGCACGTCATCCACCGGCGTCTGTGCCAGTTGCCCCAGCGTCAAGTTGCCAACGACCTCAACCGCAGGTGTACTCATCTGCTACCCCTTCTTGCGCGCTTCGGCCATGCTGACGGCCTCTTCGCGCAGCTCGCGGCGCAGCACCTTGCCCGTCATGTTCTTGGGCAGCTCGGTGCGGAACTCAACACGACGCGGGCACTTGAAGACAGCGATCTCATTGCGGCAGTAGTCGATGATTTCTTGCTCTGTGGCCGTCTGACCTTGTTTCAGCACAACAAAGGCCAGCACCGACTCACCCTGATACTCATCCGGCGACTGCACCACAGCGGCATCTGCTATCTTGGGATGGTGATAGAGGACTTCTTCCACCTCGCGTGGATAAACATTGAAGCCGGAGACCAGAATCATGTCCTTCTTGCGGTCCACAATGTAGTAGTAGCCGTCCTCATCCACCTTCGCCATATCGCCGGTATGGAACCAGCCATTGCGGAACGCTTCTTCGTTTGCCTCCGGCTTATTGAAGTAGCCCTTCATCACATTTGGCCCGCGACAGACCAGCTCGCCGACCTCGCCCACTGGCACTTCCTGGTCGTTCTCATCGAAAATCTTGATCTCCATATCAGGGATGGCCGGGCCAATAGAGCCGGGCTTGGTCACCGGACCAGCGCCGTTGCTGGTCGCCACCGGCGCCGTCTCGGTCAGGCCATAGCCCTCCATAATCTCCACGCCGGTCAACTGATGGAACTTTTCCAGCACCGCGACAGGCAGCGCCGCCGCGCCAGAGGAGACCACGCGCAGCGAGGAGAGATCGTAGGAGCCAACGGCGGGATGATTCACCCAGGCCACATACATTGGCGGCGCGGCCAGCAAGATGCTGTCCTTGTTGTTTTGGATCATCTCCAGCGAGGCCGTTGGATCAAAGCGCTCCATAATGTCCATCGTGCTGCCATAATAGACACACGAATTCATGCCGACACTCAGCGCGTAGCTGTGGAACATCGGAAGCCCCAGCCAGACAATATCATCCGAGGTGACCCCAAGCCGGGTAAGCTGCCCCACCTGCTGAATATTGCTGATCAGGTTCTTATGGGTGAGCATCGCGCCCTTGGGCTTGCCGGTGGTGCCGGAGGTATAGAGGATAACGGCGACATCGTCTTCATCGCCTGGCTCTGGCGTGGCCTGCTCGGACTGGCCGGCAAACGCCTGATGCCACAGCAGCGCGCCCGGCAGCGGCTCCGCGCCCAGCACGACGGCATTTTCCAGCGAAGGCACGCTGTCGCGGATAGCCTGCACATTAGGGTAAAAAGGGGCAAGCGTGATGATGGCTTTGACACCGGCATCGTTCATAATGTACTGAATCTCGCCGGCTTTATACATCACATTCATCGGGATCACCGTCGCCCCACACACCTGCACCCCATAAAATGCCTCGACAAACTGCGGCAGGTTGTGAATATAGAGGGCCACCCGATCACCGCGCTTCACCCCCAACTGCCGCAGCCCATTCGCCACCTTATTCACCCGCGCGTTCAATTCGCCATAGGTCATCTTCTGGTCTTTAAAGATAATCGCTGTTTTGTTTGGGTTCTGGGCTGCCGCCCGCGCTACCAGTTCGCCAAGCTGCATGGCGGGTGTTCTCCTTCTTATTCGTTGCGCGCCGGGCCGCCGGCGACATAGATCACCTGGCCGCTGACAAAGCCGGCCTCTTCGGATGCCAGGAAGCAGATCACATTGGCTATATCGCGCGGCTGGCCCACCCGGCGCACCGGGATGCGCTTGCTCGCGTCCTCGATCATCTGCTCCGGCGTGATGCCAAGCCGGCGCGCCGTAGCGCGCGTCATCTCGGTATCGATGAAGCCTGGCGCGATGGCGTTGGCAGTGATGCCAAACGGCCCAAGCTCAATTGCCAGCGTGCGCGTGAAGCCCTGCAATCCCGCCTTGGCGGTGGAGTAATTGGCCTGCCCCCGATTGCCCAGGGCCGAGGTGGACGACAAACTCACAATGCGCCCGTAGCGCTGATCGACCATATACTTTTGCGCCGCCCGCGAGCAGAGAAACGCGCCCTTCAGATGTACGCCCATCACCGCGTCCCACTCCGCCTCCGACATCTTAAAGAGCATGTTATCTCGCGTGATGCCGGCATTATTCACCAGAATATCGAGCCGGCCAAAGCGGCTAGCAGCTTGATCGACAGCCTGCTGTACCGAGTCGGCACTGGAAACATCGCAGTGCAGCGCAATAGCCTCCGTACCCAGCGACTCTATCTCGCGGACCACCTGCGCGGGAGTCTCAACATCTACATCTGCCAGCGCAACACGCGCGCCCTCTTCGGCCATACGCAGCGCCGTTGCAGCGCCAATGCCGCGCCCGGCGCCGGTCACAAATGCGACTCGTCCATCGAGTCTGCCCATGCGTACCCTCTCTTTGTCTTGGTGAAAATAAACAGCCAATCAGAAGCGAACAACAAATATGGGAGAAAACGGGGTTTCTAATCTACAGCATAGTCGCTTGGATTGCCTATGTCAAGCGCGAACTTACGTTCCATTGGACTCAGCAGCTACGTCTTATTGGAGGAGAAATGCAAACGGCATGTTCCCATTCGGGAGGATTTGGCAAGGGTCACGCATCTTAATGAGTAGGGAACACTATTCCACTGCGAAGGAGGCGCTTTGATGCCTCAGTCTGTGGGTGACCAGCCGTTGTCCCCGCTGCCTGATGACTCGGCGCTGGGAACCATCGTGGAGCGTGCCAGGGCAGGAGACGGCACTGCCTTTGCCTCGCTCTTCGAGCGCTACCATATCCCTATCTTCAGGTATCTAGAGCGCCTGGTGGGCAGCCCTGACATTGGGCGCGATCTGACTCAGGATACCTTTCTCGCGGCCTGGCGCGGCTTGCCGGGCTTACAAGACCAGCAGCGTTTTAGCTCCTGGTTGTATTGTATCGCCACGAACATAGCGCGGTCACATCTGCGTCATGCCCGGCTGATTCGCTGGCTGCCCTGGGCAGAGTCGGACACTCCTCCTGGACCACATCTCATGCTGGTAGACCCGGAAGAGCAGGTGGGCCAGGCCGAGTGGGTGAAGCTGGCGCTGGCTGCACTGACGCCAAAGTTTCGTATCTGCCTGCTCTTGCAAGTGGAAGGGGGCTTCTCCCAGCGTGAGATTGCCCGCTTGCTAGGAACGAACGAGAAAAGTGTGAGTTCGGCGCTGAGCCGGGGCCGCCAGCAATTTCGCGCCGCTTACCTGCGGCTGGAACAAGGGCTAGCCGCCCCTGAGCAACGATAGAGAGGACGCGAAGTATGAGGAACGTCGTACCCCCACCCTGCCCGGAGTGGGAGGCGTGGCTGCCCCTCACGCATCCAGACGATCTCTCGCCTGAGCGGCGCGCTGCATTGGAGGCACACCTGGCAACGTGCTCTGCCTGCGCCGCCGCGCGAGCCGACTACGAGCGGCTGGATCAGGCCATTCAACGAGTGCCTACCTCCAGACCCCTCCCCGTGTTCCCCCCGGAACTCAACCATCTCACAGGCAGGCAGTCAAGCAACGCATCGCCGGAGTACCGCCGGCAGAGGCGCCCCATACAGCTTGCCAGATATGCACAAGGAGGCGCTTCCATGTTTGCACGACGAACCAGAGGCATCGCTATGGTAGTAGCGATTGCTGTGGTGGTTGCTTTGTTCGCCTTAGTCTTGCGCAATGCTGCCACCGGACATCATACGGCTTCGCCAGCGGTTTCGCTGGCGACACATACTGCGACGCCCCAGGCTTCTCCCAAGCCAGCCGGCACGTGGACCATCCTTCCTAACCTGTCAAACGAAACGACGCTCCCCGTGATTGCTCCCTCAAATGCGAACGTGGTCTATGAGGCCGGCGTCGCTATCTATGGCAACGGCACAACCACCCTGCGCCGCAGCGACGATGATGGCGCGACCTGGCACAACCTGACTGCGCCACCAGATAATCTGCCAGTGGATGGAATGATCATTGGGATCAGTCCAGTCAATGCCTCCGCCGTCATCCTCTCACTCACCACATCGCTGAATGACCATCCATCGCTCTGCCCGGCCAGCGGCGCGCTCAAGGCGCAGTCGTCGCTCTCCGGGTCGCCAGGATGCAGCGTCCAATATCTCAGCACCGATGGCGGCCAGCACTGGAGCCGGATTCATCTGCCAATTCAAGGTGCGCTTGGCGCTCCGTTCTTTGCCGATGTGCTGTTTGGCAGAAGCGTCAGCATGCTCCAAGCGCAGGGGCAGCGGCTCTACTCGGCGATGGGCAAAGAGAATGTCGATGGGGTTGCTGGCGGAAGCGATGGCTTGCGCCTGGTGCGCAGCGATGATGGCGGAAGCTCCTGGCAACTGATCGATAGCGCGCTGGTAGTCAGCGGCCAGAACATTTGTGACTATGCGCCTACCCCGGCTGGCTCAACCCTCTTTGCCATCACCCAGACAGGCCAGTTCTGCTACGATAACGGCCAGGATATCAGCACCCTCTGGCGCAGCGACGACGCCGGCGCCACCTGGACGCCGTTGAGCCATTTCCCAACGGCAACGGGACACCTCACTCTGGTGAGCCAGGGCGCAGGCGCGGAGCCGCTGCTGTATCTTCGCCAGCCAGCCGCCGTCTATAACACTCCTCATCCGGCGGATAGCTCGCCATCGAACACAGCGGTGAGCGCCGATGGAGGCAAGACATGGAAACAGGCGCCAGCAAAGGGACTGCCCAGCGATGCAGTGCAGAGTTATGGACCGCTTGGCGTCCTCAGCGATGGCTCCATTCTGGAGGCGTTCAAAACCTCCGATCAATCGCTCACGCTGGCAAGCTGGAAGTCTGGCAGCGCCGCCTGGCGGCCACTCGCCGAAGAAGTCAATCCATCGTTCGCCTACTGGTTGGTCACACCAAACGATGGCAAAACAGCCATCTGGCTGGTCAGCCTCAGCGGCCCTGACTTCACCGTCCAGCGCTATGATCTGAAATAGCAAAAGGCTCGCTGCATCTCCTCAATAGCCAGAGGCCGCGCTGATCGCCGGCCTCTGGCTATCTCAGCGCATCCCTAGCCGTTTCGCAATCTCAGGCGGCAGCGGATAGACGCGCTCGGTGGGCAGAAGGTCTCTGGCTCTGGAAGTCTCGCCCGCTTTGCGCAGGGCGTCGATCTTCTTGACCAGCGGCGTCACATTGCGAATCTCCAGCGCCCACTCATTGACATACTTCTCGATAACCTGACGGCTCAGGCCCACCTGAATGCTGCGATAGGCTAGCTTCTGCCCATGAATCGAGCGTTCGGGATCCCACTGCACATGCACCAGCGCCCGCTGCATCTGCGCCTCCCACTCCTGGGCATCTCGATTGACGCCCTTTTCAAACGAGGTCAGCACCGCAGACGACAACGCCTCTTCCCAGCCCTGACGGGTAATGCGAATCGCCAGTACATATTCCTGGCCGGGCTTCTGGCCCCAGCCGCAGCGCTCCATCATCCACAGAAATGATGGCTTAATCCAGGTCATCCGGTTCAGCGAGAAGGGCGGTACAAACTTCTGCTGCTGGATGGCCGGCAGCGCAATCTCCTCACGATACGCCTGATAGACGGTGATGGAATCGCGGTCAAACGCCGCGCGAATCTCTCGCTCAGGCATCAAACGTTTCCCCTTTGTAAAATCTTCTTTAATACAACGTCCTTTTTGGGTGAGCCTCTTGACAATATTGAACCTATGTTCTATACTAGCTTCTGTGCCTATCACACCAATACAATTTCCCTGGTTTGATTGTTGAAAGAAATTCTTCTAAAAGGAGCGTATCCCGCATGGCAAGCCATCCCATTGTCCACATCGAGTTCCCGGCCAGCGACCCCAAGACAACCAGCAAGTTCTACGCTGATGCCTTTGGCTGGAAGATCGAAAGCGACCCCACCTTTGATTATCATATGTTTAGCGCCGAAGGCGGCCCCGGCGGCGGCTTCCCCGGCACTGCCGGCGATGGCGGCCCCGTCACCTACAAGCCCGGCGAGGTGATGGTCTATATCGGCACCGACGACATCGAGGCATCGCTGGCCGCCGTCGAAAAGCATGGTGGCAAGGTCGTACTGCCCAAGACCGAGATTCCTCACACCGGCTGGTTTGCTTTCTTCACCGACCCAGCCGGCAACCGCGTTGCTCTCTTCAAGAGCATGCCGCATCAGTAGCGCGGCGCTTCGATGCAGGTGACGCCCGCCGGCCCCACAACGGCTCCATGCCGCGTGCCGGCGGGCAACACCATCCGATCCCCCGGCCCCAGATCAAGCGCTTCGCCGCGATCAGGCAGCGTAAAGCGAATGCTGCCGCATACACAATAGAGAATCTTGGTATAACTGTGGCTATGCACCGCGTATTCATCGCCTGGCCCATTGGACCAGCCCTGCGGCGACAATCCCTCCACCTGCATCCGTCGGCGTAGTGCTTCCTCTGTTGGCGCTGCCCCCTCTTGCCAGCGCGTCACGGCTATCTCCATCGCTGTATTCCTTTCTGCCAGCCCATCCTGGCTAGTAACCGGACTGATGCTTGCCACATTTCCGGTCATTTCGTATAATAGGCATAATGGCTCTGCCGTAAGAACAGACATTCGTAAAGTTGGCATCCCCTACGCTGCTTGCTCAAACAAGGCAGGATGCTTTTGTTTTCTTCGCACCCCGGCTGGGGCAGCTTCTCTAGAAACATTGGGCCACGATGCACAAACACGTCCTCACCCAACAGCGCGAACTGATCCTGGTGCCGCATACCCATTGGGACCGCGAGTGGTATCAAACCTTCCAGCAGTTTCGCATGCGCCTGGTGCGCGCAGTAGATAAGGTGCTGGAGGTGCTGGATCATGATCCGGCCTTCTCCTATTTTATGCTAGACGGCCAGACCATCGTGCTGGAGGATTATCTGGAGGTGCGCCCAGAGAACGCTGGGCGCCTGCGAACCTACGCCCGATCAGGCCGCCTGCAAGTCGGCCCCTGGTATCTTCAGCCCGACGAATTTCTGGTGGATGGCGAATCGCTCATTCGCAACCTGCTGCTGGGCGCGCAGATGGGCGAAGCCTATGGCGGCGTGATGAAAGTCGGTTACGTGCCAGACACCTTCGGCCATATCGCCCAACTACCGCAGATTCTGCAAGGCTTTGGCATCGATAACGCCATCTTCTGGCGCGGCGTGGGCGATGAAGTCCAGCAGAGCGAATTCTGGTGGGACGCGCCGGATGGCTCGCGGGTGCTGGTGCTGCATCTGGCCGACCCGCTCGGCTACTCAAACGCGCGCGACCTGCCCCTGAAAGTCAAGGAATTCCTGCTGCGCCTGAAAGTAATGGAAGACGCTTTGCTGCCCAAAAGCAGCACCGGCATCCTGCTGTTGATGAACGGCTCCGACCATCTGGAACCGCAGGAGGGTCTGCCCACCGTTATTGCCGAGGCGAACCAGCAGTTGCAGGATACCCATCTCTCCCTTGGCACGCTGCCGCAGTATGTCGAAGCCATCAAGCGCGCTCAGCCAGCGCTTCAGACGCTCAGCGGCGAATGGCGCAGCAGCCAGCTCGCTCCCTTACTGCCCGGCGTGCTTTCCTCGCGCATCTGGATCAAGCAGTGCAACGCCGCCGTCGAGCAAGTGCTGGCGCGCGTGGCCGAGCCGCTCTGCACCTGGACCTGGGCGCTGGGCGAGGCGTATCCCGCCGGCTTCCTGCGCGTCGCCTGGCGGCACCTGCTGCATAACCACCCGCACGATAGCATCTGCGGATGCAGCATCGATCAGGTCCATCGAGAGATGGTCAGCCGTTTCGACCAAAGCCAGCAAATTGCCGAGGGGCTGATCGAGGAAGCGCTGACCCAGATCACCCGGCGCATCAACACCAACGCGCTGTTGGAGGACTCGCCGGCTGGGGCGGGGGGCGTAGCGCCGGCATCTCTGCCGGCTGGGGCGGGGCCGGGCGCGGCTCTGGTCGTCTTCAATCCTGCCCCCGGCCCTCGTACCGACCTCGCCACCGCCGTCATCGAGGCGCTGCCTGGCCTGGGTCAGTTCGTGATTACGGACGCCGCCGGGCAGATCGTGCCGATGGAAGTCATCCAGCGCGCCAGCAAAGCATTGTTTGAGATCGACCTCTCTGCCGAAATGGCAAACAGCATGCTGGGGCTGGCCGAAAGTGGGCAGGCAATGGGCTTCACCATCCTGCGGGTGGACTTCAAGCCGGGGCACGAGGATGGGGTCGTGAATGTCGAAGTAACCGTCTCGACGCATGGCGAGCCAGACATTGCAGCGCTGGGAAGCGCCATCGAACATGGCCGGACGCTCAGCGAACAGCCCGGCTTCAAACAGTTCCACTTCATCATCCACGAGACCCTGCACGAGACAGTGCGCTTCCTCGCCTCTGATCTCCCATCCTTTGGCTATAAGACATTCCGGGTGCGCGCCGCCCGGCCAGAGGACACCGTGCAGCAGCCCGCGCCTGAACTGCTGGTCAGCAGCACCAGCATCGAAAACCGCTTCTATCGCGTCACAGCGGATCCAGAGAACGGCACGCTGAGCGTTTTGGATAAGATAACCGGCGCGCTCTTCAGTGGGCTAAACCGCTTCGAGGATCGCGGCGACGTCGGCGATCTCTACAACTATTGCCCGCCACCGGCAGAAGATACGCCTATCATCGCGCCGGCGCGCCCGCCACAGATCACGCTGCTGGAGCAGGGGCCAGTGCGCGCCACGCTGCGCATCGCGCTAGACTATGTGCTGCCAGCATCTTGCTCCCAGGATCGCTCGCAGCGTTCTGATACGACGGTATCTTGCCCCATCGTCAGCGAGGTCAGCCTCTCGCCTGGCGTGCAGCGCATTGATTTCCAGACCAGCGTAGAAAACACGGCCAAAGATCACCGGCTGCGCGTCCTCTTTCCGGTTCCCTTTGTTGCTGACAACAGCGAGGCCGAAGGCACGTTTGAGGTGCGCAGCCGGCCAGCGCAAGCAATGCCGCCCGATGGCGATCAGACCAGATGGGAAAGCTGGGCTGAGCTTCCCGTCAACACCCAGCCACACAAGCGCTTTGTAGACCTGAGCAGCAGCACCATCGGCCTGGCTGTGTTGAATAAGGGTCTGCCGGAGTACGAAGTGCTGCCTCCAGCAGACGAGCAGAGCAGCGTGCTGGCACTAACCTTGCTACGCTGTGTGGAGTGGCTCTCACGGGGCGACCTCTCAACGCGCAAAGGCGATGCTGGCCCGACGGAATCGACCCCCGACGCGCAGATGCCGGGCGCCTGGAACTTCGAGTACGCCCTGGTGCCGCACGCCGGCGAGTGGCGCGACAACGACGCGCTCGTTGCGCAGCAGGCCCAGGCGTTCAACGCGCCGCTGCGAGCCAGCATGGCTGATCTACGCGAGGGCACGTTGCCGCTGGAGGGCAGCCTGGTCACAGTGAAACCGGGCGGCATCATCTTGAGCAGCATCAAGCGCGCCGAGTGCGAGGAAGCGCTGATCGCGCGCTTCTTTAATCCGCTGGAGACGGAGCAGATGGTCTCCCTCGCGCTCGGCGTCCCGTTCCAGGAGGCACAGTTGGTACGGCTCGATGAAACGCCGCTGGACAGGGAACAGCAGACACGTCTGGAGCTTCTTGCAGAGCAAGAACTGCGCGTGCAGATGCACGCTGGTGAGATCATGACTATCTGCTTTCGCTTGTAGCACACCACGAGGGGAGGGCCGGCTAGAAGAACACAACAACGACGCGCAACCATCTATCGCTGCCAGAAAAAAAGTACAGCTACCCAAAAACACTATGTTGTTATCCCGGCGCTTGACACATCGTTATACTGAAAGAAAAAAGCGTTAAAAATGTCTATGTTTGCTCGCTGCCAACTGCTGCCTTGCTAACCATGAAAGGGGTGTGTATTCCCGTGTTTCAGGGTCTTGTGATAACCTTTGCTTCGACGGCCTCCAATCAGGCAAGCACAACCAATACGATCAGCCAATGGCTGGTTATCGGAGGATCGTTTCTGTTTGCGTTCCTCGCCGTCTTCTGGGCCAGCCTGATTATCTGGACCTGGCGCGACATTCGCTCGCGCAGCCAGGATATGGTCTTGCAGATTGCCGCGACGCTGCTGGTCACCGTCTTCTTTGTCGGCGGCCTGTTCATCTACCTCATCTTGCGCCCCCGCCAGACGCTGGCGGAGTTGTACGAGCGCCAGTTAGAAGAAGAGTCACTGCTGGCCGAAATGACCGAGCGGCCCACCTGCCCGACCTGCCACTATCGCGTCGAGCCAGACTTCCAGGTCTGCCCATCCTGCGGCACGAAGCTGCGCCGCCCCTGCCCACGCTGCGAGCATCTGCTGGAACTCAAGTGGAACGTCTGTCCCTACTGCGCCTATGGGGCCGGATCAGAAGGCCGCCCGGCGCGCCAGAGCGGGGTGCGCAGCATGCCCGCCGGCGAACGCGGCTGACAAGAGAGAAGCAACAAGCCGGGTGGCGCAATGCGCCACCCGGCTTGTTGCGCATACTATACTTTTGAGGCACATGCAAGAACCACCGCCACCACCCCAGCCAGATCGCCCCTGGCCCAGAAAGCTCCGCACGATTCTGCCAGGAGCCGCGCGGGTCGCCCTGGATTATCTGATCATCACGCTGGGCGCGGTCATCTTTGACCTTTCGCTGGATTGGTTTCTGGTGCCCAACCGCATCGCTGCGGGCGGACTCAGCGGTGTGGCCGTGCTGCTCAACGCCAAACTCGGCTGGCCGGTGGGACCAGTCTTTCTGGCGCTTAACGTGCCGCTCTTTCTGGCGGGCTGGCGCTTCCTGGGCGGCGGCGCCTTTGTCGTGCGCACCCTCTACGCCACCATCCTGGTCGGCGCGCTGGTGGACCCACTGGCAATCCTGGCAAAGCCGCTGACGCACGATGCCGTGCTGGCAACCATCTATGGCGGCCTGCTGGGTGGCCTGGGCGTGGGGCTGGTCTATCGCTATCGCGGCAGCACCGGCGGCACCGACATCATCGCCCTGCTCAGCAACCGTTTCACCGGCATCAGCGTCGGCCTATCGCAGTTGCTCGCCGATGGAGTGATCGTCCTCGCCTCCGGCCTCTTGCTCAACCTGCAACTGGCACTTTACGCCCTGATCGCCATCTATCTCAGCACCAAGGTGCTGGATAACGTGCTGGAGGGCTTTAACTTTGTGCGCCTGGCCTACATCATCTCCGACCAGCCGGCACGCATCACCCAGGCGATCCTCTTCAAGCTCAATCGGGGAGCAACGATCCTGGAGGGGCGCGGTGCCTACACCCAGCAACCGCGCGAGGTATTGATGGTCGCCATCTCGCAGCGCGAGATCAGCCAGCTCAAAGAGATCGTGGCCGAGGTAGACGCCGACGCCTTCATCATCATCGGCAACGCCGCCGAGGTTCTCGGCCAGGGCTTCAAGAACCCACCCACCCACCGATAAGGCTCATATAATCTGAACAGTATACGACTTAATGACACCAATAGAGGGCGCTATGATAGAAAAGTTCACATTGGAGCCTTTCAGGTTCGCCGGGATAGCGCATGTTAAGGTCGCATTGCCAGTGCCATCAAGGGTTGTATTCATACTCACACAACTATTATTGCCAGGCAAGTAGATCGAGACTGAAACTGCTGTCCCTGGCGGGCCGGTTAAAATAATCTGATTCGTCTGACCGGCAACAAGGTCTCTGCCTGTGGGATCGGGGAGAAATTGATAATGAATCTTGCCCCCGCCGCCGCCACCACCCCCAGGGTCCGTCGGGCTGGCGGTAGGCGAGGGCGGGGCCGTTGGGCTGGGCGCCGGCGTCCCAGATGCCGGCGCCGGCGTAGCGCCCGAACCCGGAAACGGATAGGTCTGCGCGGTTGGAATCGGGAACGTTGGATTAAAATTATTGATCTGCGAGGTATTGGGCGCGAAGGTTGGTTTTGGGCCAGGGTTCGAGGTAAAGAGCGCGCCAACCGCCCCCGAAAAGGCCGTGCCAACCAGATTGCAAGCGCCACACAGCAGGAGGATAGCGATGAGGCCAGTGCTGACCATCATCAAGACGCGGTTACGCGGACTGCGCACCCACAAGCCCTGCAAGCGCTCTTGCCATTCTCTAAGCATCTTCTCTCCTCGCTCGTTTTTACTGATACAGGCTGGCAACCCTCCCCATTCTAACAGGGCTACATTTGCTCAGGCAAATCTCATGCGTCAAAGAGGTACTTTGGTCCTAACAGAAGAAACAAGCCATTTCCACTCACTCTAGTAACTCTGGTAACTCTTGCCCATGAGGCCGCTCTACGCCTGTTCTCGCAGATTAGACAAAAGTTACCGGCGCGCTGGGGCTGGTAACTCTTCGCGCTTATTCGTCCGCGCATCTTGCGAGTAACTCCTGCGCGGCAACAAACACACTATCAACGCTCAGGGTCGTCATCGGGGAGCCGGCTGACGTGCCGGGGGCGACGGCGCCCGGCCAGACAATCTGCACACGCGAGCCTCGCGGCCCCCAGATGGCCGGATCAGTCGGGCCAAAGAGCGCCAGCGTCGGCGCGCCCACCAGCGCGCTCAGATGCGTCACACCCGAATCATTGCCAACGTAGAGCGTGGCCCGCGCCAGCAGCGCGGCAAGCTGCGGCAGCGCGAGACCGCTGGCACTCTGCACTCGCCCGGCGGCCAGCGCCTGCATCACCTGGCTTGCCAGTTCCTCATCGGCTGGCCCCTCAATGACCAGCACCCGCCAGCCATGCTCCATGAAGCGCCCGGCCAGCGATACAAAGCGTTCTGCCGGCCAGCATTTGTCGCGCCCGCCGCTGCCCGGGTGCAGCACCAGCACGGGCACGCCAATCAAGCTGCGCCGGCTCCATTCGGCCTCTGCCCAGACTCGTGCTTCTGGGGCAAGAACCAGCGTCAGCGCGCCGGCAGCAGCGGGCGCCGCAGCGCCGAGTGAATAAGCAAGCGTGCGCAAAAGGTGGTCAGCGGTATGAATGCGCGCTCCCTCTGGCGGGCGGCCTGGAGCGCTCAGGATGGAAGCGACGCCCAGCGCTCGCAAGTTGCGCACTGCCAGGCCATCAGGGTCGCGCAGCCAAAGGACCACCAGCCGCGCCCCAGCAAGCACCTGACGCGCCTCCGGCGAGCGAATGCCCTCCTCGCTGAAGAGGTCCGACCACCAGGGCAAATCATAGGCAAACGCCTCATCAACCAGCCCGGCATCGCGTGCCAGCACCAGCGCCGGCGCGTTGCCGATGGTGGAAAGCCGCGCATCTGGAAAAGCGCGGCGCAGCGCCTCCAGCGCAGGAAATGCCAGCAGCGTATCGCCCAGCGCGCCGGGGCGAAAAACGACGATCTTATCCATTGCTCCCTCCTTGCCGATTGCTTTCCATTGACGCCCTCGCTTAAAGCCGGCTATACTTCCTTTTAGAGATAGAGGGATCGGTTTGCCTTATGTTCTCTATGCAGAAGAGGATACAACGATGTTCATGCTCAACGACGAGCAGCGCGAGATGCAGCAGGAAGTCCGGCGCTTTGCGCAAAACGAGATCGTGCCACGCGCCGAGGAGTGGTCCGAGCGCGCCTATTTTCCACGAGAACTCTTCCCTAAGCTGGCCGGGCTGGGCCTGGCCAGCATGCTGGTGCCCGAAGAGGTCGAGGGCAGCAACCTGGGCCGGCTGATGGCCGCCGTTGTCCTGGAACAACTGGCAGGCGCCGATCTGTCCACTGCCGTCTGGCTCTCGGTACATAACATGGTCACCAACCTGATCTATCGCTACGGCAGCGGCGAGCAGCGCCAGCGCTGGGTGACGCGCATGGCCGGCGGCGAACTGCTCGGCGCCTTCTCGCTGAGCGAGGCCGGCTCCGGCTCGGATGCCGCCGCACTGACCACCACTGCCCGGCGCGAGGGCGATCACTATGTCATCAATGGCTCCAAGCAGTGGGTCACCAGCGGCGGCGTCGCCGATGTCTACGCTGTCATGGTCAAGACCAACGCGGATACTGGCGCGCGTGGAATTACCTGCCTGGTGGTAGAAAAGGAGACGCCTGGCTTCAGCGCTGGCAAGCTGGAACACAAGATGGGCCTGCACTCCTCGCCCACCCGCGAGATGCTCTTTGACAACTGCCGCGTGCCGGTCGCCAACCGGCTCGGTCAGGAGGGTGAGGGCTTTAAGATCGCGCTCTCCTCGCTGGATGGCGGGCGCGTCAATATCGGCGCCTCGGCCACCGGCGTGGCCGGCGCGGCGCTGGAAGTCGCCTCGCGCTACGCCCAGGAGCGCGAGCAGTTTGGCCGGGCCATCGGCGCCTTTCAGGGCGTGCAATTTCTGCTGGCGGATATGGCGATGAAGGTCGAGGCGGCCCGGCTGATGGTCTATCAGGCCGCAGCTAGAGCCGACGCCGGCGATCCCGCGCTGACCTACTACGCCGCGATGGCGAAATGCTTTGCCACTGACGCGGCCATGCAGGTTACCACCGACGCTGTGCAGGTGCTTGGCGGCGCGGGCTATGTGCATGATTGGCCGGTGGAACGCTATATGCGCGAGGCCAAGGTCACGCAAATCTTTGAGGGCACCAACCAGATTCAGCGCGTCGTGATCGCCCGGCAATTGTTGGGCAAGATCGCCACCGAAGGCATGCGATAGATGCCAGACCCCTATCTCGGCAGCCAGAATCCCCAGGAAATCGCCCGATTGGAGGCGCAGCAGCCAGGAGTGGCTGAGGCGCTCAGGCGGGCGCTGGCGGAGTGCAAGCTGCTTAAACGTCCGCGTGTTTTGGAGCTTGGCTGCGGCACAGGCGTCCTCACCGCCGCATTGGCAGCGGCGCTGCCAGACGCGCAGATCACTGCCATTGACCAGGATGAGCGCCTGCTGGCTGAGGCGCGCAAACGGCGCTATCCGGCAGCCGTGCGCTTTGAGCGCCAGGATGCCGCCGCGCTGCCCTACCAGACGCGCTCGTTTGATCTGGTGCTTTGCCGCTATGTCCTCATGCACCAGGAGGCGCCGCTGGCCGTCGTCGGAGAGATGCACCGGACGCTGGCGCTGGGCGGCTGGGCCATCGCCTTTGAACCCGACTGGGGCGCCCGCGCCGTCTACCCGCCCAACGAAGGCGAGGCGCGGCTGCTAGGGGCAGCCATCGCTGCCCGGCGCTACGGCTGGCCGGATGTCATCATCGGGCGCAAGCTGTTCGCACTCTTTCGCCAGGCCGGCTTTTTGCCCGTGCGCGTGCTGGCATCTGCCACCTGCCAGACGGCAGATGATCTGCCGGGCGTGGAGGCAGCGATGTCAAACAATCTCGCGCAGCTGATGCAGCAAAGCCGCAGCTTTTTGCTGGAGCGTGGTCTGATCTCCGCCAGGGAACTGGATGAGGCGCTTGAGCAATTGGAGCAGTTGCCCCGCGAGCGCGACTACTTTCTTGCCAGCCTGGAGTGTATTGCCATTGGTGAGAAAAGCGCGCCGCCGCTGGGCAGCCTGGATGAAGTGACAAGCTAATTCTGCACCTACAGGCATGAGAACAGGGGCCGCACCATGAAATGTGGTGCGGCCCCTGTTCTCATGTTCGGGGGCATGCGAAGCAGAACATCAGTCCGTCGGAATAATCTTGAAGTAATCTATATGAAAGGTTGCTGGCCCTGTGGCCGTCACTATACAGAGCGTTTGCCTGCCATCAGCTCCTGGCGCTGCCAGGAAGGCGTATCTCAGAGCACCAGAAAACATCTGATGACCTGCTCCCGGCGATGCTGACCAGGAAGACTCACCGATCCGCCAGTTATAGAAGACTCCCTGGTAAACGAAGAGGACTCGGCCATCGAGCAGCACCCCCAGCGGAGCGCCAGGATTCTGCTGGGCACCCGGGAAGCCCTTCGTGGGCGCCGCCTGCCAGGTCTTTCCACCATCCGCGCTTACCTGCACATTTGCCGGCGAGGTATTGGGGTTGCAAACGCCCGATTGAGGGCCAGTTATAGAAGGAGTAACGGTGCAGGTATTTTGCGCCATGCTGATATACAGCAGCGGCTCCTGCCCACTGCCACGACTGAGCGCGACCATTCCCACAGTGGCATTGTTTGGAAGCAGCCCAACGCTGGACCAATGCGCGCCGGCGTCATTGCTCCTCCAGAGTGTTATAGGAGTAGGAGCTTCGCTGTTGCACGAGGACGTGGTGATTGCAAAGATGATCGAGCCGGCCTCAACCGGCGCGTAATCGCACAATTGCTGTGTATCAGCAGGCAGACCGTTATCCGCAAACTGCCAGCTCAGGCCACCATCGGTGCTGGTCACCAGTTGGTAGGGGGGTGGCCCCTCGATATTGCCATACTGGCTATATGGCCCAAGCAGTGAATAGAGGCGATTCCCCTGCGCGCGCAGCACAGCCGTACTGCTGGAGAAGGACGAAGAGAACAAGCTCAAGATGCTTGTGCCCCCCAGTACGCCGGAAGCGGGCAGTTGTACCGTCTGCCAATGCGCGCCGCCATCCGTGCTGATATATTGCACGCCGCAGATATTCTGGCCGCCGGAGAGTGAACTATCGCTCGCCAGCGCGTGAGTCACCGTGCAGCTTGAGCCAGAGCGCGTGCCGAAGACCGCCAGGAAGACATCCTGCGCATTCAGGGGACTCACAAAGAGGTCTGGCGCGAGGATGTCGCTGCTGCTGCCTGCGGGGACGGCAAAGGTCTTCCAGGTCTTGCCGCCATCGTCGCTCTGCTTCAGCGCGAGTTTAGCCGAGGCATTGGGCTGGGCTAGTTGATAGACGACCTGCGGGCTGCTGGGCGCAACAGCCGGTGTGGCCCAACTGTTATCAGACTGCCCGCTGCCGTTCCCCTGCCCACCACCAGGCGTCGGAATCTGTGTCTTCGCGGGCGGCGCTGCTGTTTGCGTGTGATGCCCGGCGAATCCATAGAACAAGAAGGCAAACAGCGCGACGACAGCAGCAATCGCTACCGACGCGGTGACAATTTTGATGCGTCTTTGAAACACGGGGGGTTCCCCTTTCGGTGGAGTCACGAGCCGCAGCCGGCCCAGGCGCTCAGCGCTCTCAACCGGCGGCAAAGGCGCAGCGCGTTCGCGCTGCGCCAGCGCGTTAAGACGCTGTTCGAGGCGCTCGGTGGAAGGCAATCCGGCGCGCCAGTGGGCGCCATCTGCCAGGAGACGCTGTTGCAGCGCCTCAAATTCCGAGGGCAACGGCTCGATGCTATCAAATGAATCCTGTTCGTCAGGCATTGGTTTCTCCCTTCCAGCGTGCGGAAGGAGGTACATCTTCTGAGGCACTGAGGTATTCGCGCAAGAGGGCCAGCGCGCGGCGCAGGCGGGTCCGAACCGTAGCGGCTGGAATGCCCAGCGCGTCTCCAATCTCGCTGGCATCCATACCAACGTAGTAGCGCAGGACAACGACAAGACGATAATCGGGATCAAGGCTGTTGACCGCCTGGCGTAGATCAAGGGCCGCCGCGTGATCGCTGGCGCCTGGATCGCTGCCCAGCAAAGCGATGGGATCCGCATCGCTCCCCAGGTCCAGCGACTCAACCAGCCGACGGCGCGTGCCAAAGCGCCCGCGCTGCCAATCTCGGCAGACATTGACCGTGATACGCAGGAGCCAGGCACGCATAGACGAACGATCACGCAAACTTGACCAGGCTTGCCAGCCCCGCACGAGCGCTTCCTGCGCGGCATCTTCGGCATCGGCCACTCCCACGAGCGCCGCCGCGACCCGCAGCATGGTCGTCATGTGCATCGGCGCAAGGGCCGCAAAATTCTCGCAAGTTGTTTCATTGCTCACTACTCGCACACTCGACTTCTGGAATTGCACGCGCTACACCGCCTTTCCATCCAGTCTCCCTGCCGGCGCTCCTCAGCGCCAGTGGATCATCCATACAAAAAGACGGAGCGACATGGGGTAGGTGTTTGCCTTACTTCAGCAGAGCCTACTGAAAACGCTGAGTTCTGGCAAGAGGCTAGCGGCAGGCGCCGCCAGGACAGCGCTCATGGTACAGCGGTAATCCATCGGCAAGATTCTTGCGGTGCAGAAAGTCCAGGGTGCAAAGGGGGACTTCTGGGCTATCCAGGTCCAGAGATTGCTACAACAAACAAAGTATGTTACAATCAGAATCATGAGTTGATGCCAAAACTCCTTGCGCAGCCAACCCAAAGGCTAGCTGAGGATTGAAACTCATGATGCCAGTGGTCCAAATCAGCAGTTCTTCCGAGCGGAGGTGAGAGCATGGCCCTTGAAGACTATTTTGAAACTGAAGTAGGCGTCGCGGTTGCTGCCACCGCAGCACTTTTCTCGCCGCGAGTGCGCAAAGTGCTGCGGCGTGGCGCGGTCTATGGCGTGGCGGGCGCGCTGATGGCAAGCGATGCCGTTGTTGGCTTTGCCAAAGGCGTGGGGCGCGGCGCCCAGCAAGCCGCCGCTTCAGCAACCAAGACCGCTGAAACAGCCCCCCAGGCTGCGGGGACGGCTGCGCCCTCAGTTGCTTCCACTACCCAAGCGGCACAGACGGTCCGTGACCCGGCCAACCCGCAGGCACAAGCCACAACAAACGATCCCAAAGGAACCCGTCGAGGAGTGGGAGGCCCAGCCAAATGAGCGAGGTCCAGAACGGGCAAACACCCACGCCAACCGAGCGTGCCGAAGTAGTAGTAGATCGTCTGGGGGAGCGGGTTGGTCACTTCCTTTCGATTGCCGGCCATCAACTGCGCAAAACAGCGGCGCTGGCACGCGAGGAAGCGGAGGACATCTGGGCAGAGGCTCAGAGCATTCGGCGGGGCAACCACACGCCAACGGAGCATGGCACTCCCCTCCAGCACTAACCGCTGCAAGCAGCAGTGAGTGCTGGAGTAGTTTGAAACAGGGCAGAACAGGGCAAGATGCCATGCCCTCTTCTGTTTGTATCGCCAGCTTCTGGGGCAAGCGGAGCGCTGGCGGGCCATGCTGGCAGTAATTCCATCCACATGGTTCGCTGCCCCAGCGGAAATTAGTCGAGGACTTCGATGAGCGCCGTTGTTGCTGAAGAACCACGCCTTCTGCACGCCATCCCAGGCCGGGTACGAGTGCAACTTCCCTGGTGGTCTGGGCAGGGGCAGCGCCGACTCGAAACGCGGCTCCGCCAGACACCAGGCGTGCGCAGCGTACAGGCCAACCCACTCACCAGCAATGTCTTGATCGGCTTTGATCCGGCAGTCACCACACAGCAGGCAGTGCTTGACGCCGCGCGCGCGCTTGGGCAAGAGACGGCTGCGCCAAAGACCGAGGGCGTTTCTGAACCAGCCCCCGCCCAGGAGGCCGAAAGCGCTCCTCCCACACCGCATGTGCTGCACACACGGCATGGACAACTGCGACGGGCACGCATTGCCGTGCGCGGCCTGGACCGCGATCCCCACCTGGCAGGCCAGGTAGTCAAGCGCCTGGAGCAGCATCCTGGCGTGCGCGCCCACGCCAGCCAGTTGACAGGCCGCGTGATGGTGGAGTTCACCGAGCATGAGGTGGACCTGGAAGACCTGATCTCCGAAATATGCAGCATGGAACTGCCGGACCTGCCAGAAGAAGACAAGCCAGCGCATCCGCTTGACCCCGGCCCTCTGATCCAGAGCGCCAGCCGCGCTCTTGGGGCCACGCTTGGCCTGAGCGTGCTGGCATCCCGACGGGCGCTTGGCGTTCAGGAGCCGGTCATCCCCGGCTTTAGCACCGCCAGCGCCGTGATTGGCATCCTGCAAGGTCTGCCCTTCGTGCGCAACGGCCTGCGTAAGCTCCTGGGCCGCGATATTGCCGACGTCGTTCTCTCGGTGCCCGCTATCGTCAGCCTGACGCTTTCTGGCAGCCCACTCGGCCTGGCGCTCACCGCTGCCGAGTCGGTTCGCCTCTTAACCGAGGTACTGCCGCGACGGGCCGCCTGGCGCCGGCATGAAGAGCAGATTCATCATGCCCCGACAGCCAGGCCCGGCGCCACTATCCGCCTCGAATCTGGCGAGCAGACCCCACGCGACGCAAAGGTGATCGAGGGCACCGGCACCGCCATCGGGCGCGATGGTCTTCCCGTGCCCGCCGCCCCCGGCGCGCTCATTCCGGTGGGCGCGCATCTCTACGGCGGTCCTTTTGTGCTGGAACTGCACGCCGGCGAAGCCTACAAGCCGGAAGAGCGCCCGGCGCCGGTAGCAAAGTCGCTTTATGACTACTACACGCGCGCGCTGGGACCGCTCTCGCTGGCCTCGGCGCTGCTGGCCGGCATCACCACTCGCTCGTTCAGCCGGGCGCTGACCGCCATGCTGCTGGTCAGCCCGCGCCCGGCCCTGATCGGGCTGGATGGCGCTGATCTGGGCGCCTCGGCGCGGGTGCTGCGCGCCGGCGTGACCGTTGTTGGCACCCGCCCAAAGCGCACCATCCGCCTGCCCCAATTGCTGCTCATCGACGGGCCGCGTGTGCTGACCGATGGCTTTGAGATCATCAGCGTGCTGCCGCTCACCGAGACCTGGGAGGCATCTGAGGTGCTGACCAGCGCCGCCGGCATCGCTGCTGCGGCTGGCTCGCCCTGGGGGGGCGTCTTCCCAGCAGCAGGCCGCGCGCCGGCAACCGATGGAACGTTTGATGGTCAGACAGCCACCGCATCCATCGCTGGGGTGCGCTACTCGCTTGGTACAGTCCGTGACGATGACCCGCTGCCGGCGACAATGCGCCTGCGGCATCGCGGCGACTACTTGCTGGTGCTGCGCAACGAACGCGAGAAACTGCTGGTGGGCATTATCGCGCTGCGGCCCCGGCTGAAGGCGGGCATCGCGGAACTGGTGCATGCGTGCCGCCGGCACGAGGTTGATGTCGAACTGCTCTCGGTTGGCAATCCCATCACGGCTCAGGCCATCGCTCATCGCGCGCAAATCCCGCTGGCTACGTATGATAATACCATCGAGGCTATCCGGGCGCGTCAGGTGGACGGGGCGTTGGTCGCCTTCCTCTCGGATAACGCGCATGGCGGTGCTGCTTTTGCGGCCAGCGACCTGGGGATCGCCCTCACCGATGGGCGCAGTCGCTTCCAGGCGCGCGCCGACCTGCTGGCCCCCGATCTGGCAGCCGTCACCGCCATTATCGAAGCGGGCGCTGCCCGCGAGACAACAGTGCGCGACTCTGTGCTGCTTTCAGGGGTATCAAACATCATCGGCGCGGTCTGGGGCTTCCAGGGAGGGGCCGCTATCGAAACCGCTGCCTATGGCATGTATGGCGCCTCACTTGCAGCGCTCGGCGATGGCTGGCTGCGCTTACGCGGTGGCGAACGGCCCCGCTCCCTGGCAATCCACATCGTTGAAGCCCGCCCGGAGCGCTGGGGGCGTCGCAGCGTACACAGCGTGCTGCAAGCGCTGAATACAAACGAAGATGGTTTGACGAGCGAGCAGGCATCAAAACGTAAACAGAGTATTGCTCCCCTTGCGCAGTCTCGCACGCTGCTCAACGAGATTCTGGCGCAGTTGCGCTCGCCGCTCACTGCCATGCTTGCCGCCGGCGCCGGCCTCTCGCTCATGATCGGGGCGGTGGCCGATATTGGGATCATCGCCGCCACCATTGCCGCCAACGTCGCCATTGGCGCCTGGCAATCCCATCGGGCCGGCCAGGTGGCCGCCGCGCTGGAGCGCCTGGGCACGCCAACGGCGCGGGTGCTGCGCGATGGGCAGGCCATCACCATCCCGGCCAGCGAGTTAGTGCCTGGTGATGTGCTGCTGCTGGCAACTGGCGACCGAGTCGCCGCCGACGCGCGCGTGATCGATGCCCAGGGGCTTGAGATCGATGAGGCCGCCCTCACCGGCGAATCGCTGCCGGTAGTCAAGGTCGCCAGCGGCGGCACAGCCAGCAGCCATATGGTGCTGGAGGGCAGCGATGTGACCACCGGCAGCGGGCGAGCAGTAGTAGTGGCTGTAGGCCGGCAAACGCTGATGGGCGCAACTGCCGCCGCACTCTCCATCGAAGAAATGAAAGAAAGCCCGCTGGGGACGCGCCTGGGCAAGCTGCTTCGCCAGACCTTGCCGATTGCTGGCATTGGGGGAGCAATTGTCTTTGCCTCCGGGTTCCTGCGCACGCGGCAGGTGATCCCACAGTTGGCCGTTGGGGCAACGATTGCCCTGGCCGCCGTCCCGGAAGGGCTGCCCTTACTCGCCAGTATGGGCCAGGCCGCAGTGGCGCGCCGCCTCTCCACTCGCAACGCAGTGGTGCGCCGCCTCTCCGCTGTTGAGGCGCTGGGCCGGGTCGATGTCGCTTGCACCGATAAGACTGGCACGCTGACCGAGGGCCGGCTGGCGCTCCAACGGGTCGCCAGCCTGGATGAAGAGGCAGATGTCTCTGAAGCATTATCAGCGGCCCTGCGCCACGTCTTGCTGACCGCTGGTCTTGCCAGCCCACACCCCGACGCCGAAGATGCCGCCGCCCATCCAACCGATGTGGCCGTCACCCAGGGCGCAGAGCGGGCCGGCCTGGGCGACGCGGTGCGAGCAGCACGCGAGGCCGAGTCGCCTTTCGACCCGGCCCGCTCTTTCCACGCGACGCTGGCCGACGGGCGGCTCTGTGTCAAAGGCGCCCCAGAGGCGCTGGCCTCGCGCTGCACGGCTTCCCTGCTGCGCGGCCAGACGCCGCTTCTAGACGACGCTGGCCGGCGCGACCTGCTGGAAACAGCCCAGCGTCTGGCCGAACAGGGCTTGCGCGTGCTGATGGTCGCCGAGGGCAGCGCCGAGACGCCGGTTGATGATCCACAAGATCTGGTGGCACTGGGCTTTGTCGGCATCAGCGATCCGCTGCGGCCTTCGGTGGTGGACGCCGTCCGGCGCTGCCACGAGGCCGGCGTACGCGTCATCATGATTACTGGCGATCATCCCGCCACCGCCCGCAGCATTGCCCGCCAGGCCGGGCTGCTCGGCGAAGATGATGACATTCTGACGGCCAATGAACTGGCCGAACTGCAAAACGGCGAACTGGATGCGCGGCTGGCGCACGCCACCGTCATCGCCCGCGCCACCCCACTGGACAAGGTGCGCATCGTCGAAAGCCTACAACGCCAGGGCCATACCGTTGCCATGACCGGCGATGGCGTCAACGACGCGCCGGCCCTGCGACTGGCCGATGTTGGTGTGGCTATCGGGCGCGGTGGCACCGAAGTCGCCCGCCAGACCGCCGACGTGGTGCTGGTCGATGATGATTTCTCCACGCTGGTGGAGACCCTCGTTGAGGGGCGCAGCTTCTGGCGCAACATCCGTCGTTCGCTTGGGTTGCTGTTGGGCGGCAATCTCGGCGAGGTCGGCCTGATGGTTGGGGCCAGCCTGATCGGGCTGACCGCCCCGCTCAGTGCGCGGCAAATCCTGGCCGTCAATCTGGTGACCGATGTGCTGCCTGGCCTGGCTATCGCTCTTCAGCAGCCAGAGCAGCGCAACCTCTCCATGCTGGCACGCGAGGGGACTACCGCCCTGGATACCTCGCTGCGCAACGATGTGCTGCGGCGCAGCTTTGCCACAGCGGCGCCGGCGCTGGCAGCGTATCTGGCAGCGCTTGCCACCTCTTCGCTGCCGCAGGCGCGCACCGTCGCCTTTGCTAGCATCGTTGCCAATCAGCTTGCCCAAACTATCGATAGCGGGATGCTGGAGGGCAGCATCACGCCGGCGGTGATCGGCGCCGTTGGCGGCTCGGTGGGCCTGCTCGGCGCGGCCCTGGCGGTTCCAGCGCTCCGGGCCTTCCTGGGTCTGGCAATGCCAGGGCCGCTGGGCTGGGCCTTGATCGGCGCCGGCACCCTGCTGGCCCCCTTGCTGAGCCATCTCTTTGCCGCCATCACGCTCCCCAGGCTGGCGCTGCCACAGCCGCAGCTTCCCGCCCTGCTGCCGGCGCGCACGGCCTCTTAAAGCACGCGGCGCCCCAATGAAGAAGCCCCACCTTCCCAATCATACTACCGGGAAGGTGGGGCTTCTTCTTATGCTGAGCGCCACGAGTGGTCAGGCAAAAACGGCAACCACCTGCACCACCAGCAGCGCGAATTTGATCAGGCGCGTGGCAACATCCAGCAGCGCGGCGGCGCGCTCAAGCGCGCGAAAGAATCTACTCATCGGCGCTTTCCTCCTCAAGTGTTGAATTATGATGATACACATTTCGTCAGCAGAAGTGTATCACTCGTGTGTTATTTCATTGTTAAGAACCACCTGAGGCGTGTTAAAGGCTGGTAAAAAGTTGAGTCAAAGCGTTGGGCCAGGCTCTCCAAACAGGTGTTGGAGAACCTGGCCCTGCGTAGCTATACCAAGGGAAGCCTGAGATCAGTTGCCGAGCGTGAACTTATAGAGAGCGCCGCCGTTGAAGTCCGAGACCCAGAGCGCGCCAGTGGCATCGAACTCGATGTTGTAGTAGCCGACCCCGTTGGGGATAGACCACTCGTTGATATACGGGTGATCGGTGTTATGCAGCACCAGCTCGCCGATCTGCGCGGTCATATCATCCTCAAAGAAGATATTGCCGTTGCGATCAAAGCGCATATCCTCGGTATTGGACGGCGAGCCAGAGGCGGGCAGGCTATACTCCACGATGCCCGATGTCGTGGTAACCGTCGAGCCTGTCGAAGTGCCCGGCTCCTCAGTCGCCACCGGGTTGGTTGGCGCGCCAGCGGCAAATTGATTCGAGCCAAGCGTTGGATCAGTGCGCACCTCTACGGGCGCCACATGGGTATTGACGCCATGCGCCCGATTCGGGAAGAGGTGAGCAATCTTATCGGTAGAGTGTTCCGAATACCAGATCGTATTGTCGGGCGCAATCAGAATACCCGCTGGGTCGCTGTTGGCTGTTGGGGAGGTGAATTCAGTAATCACGCTGGTATTGGGATTCAGCCGGCCCACTTTATTGGTGCCCTGCTCAGCAAACCAGAGGTTGCCAAGCCCGTCAACGCCGATCTCTTCCAGGCGCGCACCAACCGTCGGCACCGCCCAGACAGCCATCACGCCGCTGGTGGGGTTAAAGCGGCCAACCGCGCCGCCAGTGGTGAGGTTGAAGTCCACATCATTAAACCAGACGTTATTGTGCTGATCGATCTCGATAAAGGTCGGGCAAAAACCGCCAGTGGTAGGAATAGCAAAATCGCGCTCCTGGCCGGTGGCGAGATTGATGGTCCCAATGGCATTATCGTTACATTCCTGGAACCAGACGTTACCATCGCTATCAAACTTAATATAGCCGATTCCTGCATTGGGATCTTTGAGGTCATAGACTCGGAGCGCGCCAGTATTACGATTGACGGTGCCAATGGTGCCATTGCCAAGAGCAAACCAGGGATTACCATGTGTGTCAATTGTCACGCCTTGCGTCAGGCTGCCGGTATCAGAAGTAAGACTATACCTGATGAAGTGCGCAGATGGAGGGGCCGCCTTGGTCACTAACTGTGTGGCAAAGAAGGCCGTTAGCAGCGCCAGCATCGCCACTATTCCCACAGCGATACCCACATAGGAAGGTTTTCTGATCCTTACAAACACAAAATACGCTCCTCTCAAACATCACACCGCTCTCCCGGTCATCAAGCAAGCCAGAAGAGTTTTCAATTATCACCTGCCCATCCCGACAGATGTGTGGTCCCTCCCTCCCTCCAGCAAACAACTACTTTCTATAAAAAAAGATAGCATAGAGCAGACAGAGAATCCATGCTTATTTAGTTGAGATTTCGGCTTCCTCGGTTAAGGTTTCTTTCACTCGCCCATGTCACCCGTTCGACGACCAAGCGCGCCTGACCCTTGCGCGTGCTGCGACGCGCCAAGCGGGCCGGTGGAGGGCATCGCATCCCCGCCAAACGCCGGCGGCATCCCTGGCGTCCCCAGGTTTATCTTGCTGCCACCGCTGCGCGCCGCCGCGTCCAGTTCCGCCGCCAGCCGGCGGCCACCAATTGCCGCCAGGTTAGCACGTTCCTCAGCCTGGGCAAAGCGCGCCACCTGAGCCTCAATCTCCGTCACCTGCTGGCGCGATGCCCGCGCCAGCATTTGCAGCAGGCCAATGATCTGCGTGGTGGGCCGGCCAGCCGGCGAGTTGACGCCCGGTGTCTGTTCCAGCAGATGTGCTACTCGATCAAGCTCCGAGGCCAGGCGCGTCATCACTCCGGCCAGCCCGTTGAGGGCCGCGCCCTCATTGGTAATAAACTGGCCCTGCTGCACACAAATATCGGTCAACTCACGGGAGGCTTTGCGGGCCAGTTCCAACTGCCGCAGCCCTATACCCAGGTCTCGAATACGACCCCGCAACTGACTGAGCGCAATCGCTACGCCATCTAGCGGCGTATTGGTGGGGGCAGAGAGCATACTGAGCGCTCGATCATCGCCCATCGCCAGCCCTTGCGCGGCCTCTACGATCAACTGCATAGCCTGGTCGAGCCTGACATGCTCGGCGTTGGAGCGGATCAGCTTTGAAAGCCGGTCCAGCATCAGGTTCAACGAACCGGCAATCGGCAGCAACTCACCGCTCTCAATACGCGCACGCGCCGAGTAGTCACCACGCGCCACGCGTGCGTGCGTATCCTTGAGCAGTTCTATGTCGCGCTCCAGGCGCTGGTTGCGCTCGGCCAGCAGTTGTCGCTGCTCCTCGGCAACCTGTTTCGCCAGCGCCAGTTCTTCTTTCTGCTGCTGTTCCTCGCGCAGCAGCCGCTCATTTTCCAGCACCGTAATGCCCTGACGCGCCATCACCAGCACGATCAGCCCCAGGCCAACGCTAAAGGGAATCAGCAGATTCGTCGTGCCAATCGGATTGGTCGCGGCGCGAAAGACGATCAGCGCGCTGGAGAAGACGGCAGCGATCAGCGGGAAGAGCAGCCGGAAACTGCCGGCCACCTGGCGCACCGGACTGAGTTCGCTGGTATCGCCCCGGCCCAGGCCCATTAGGCGCTGGTTGTAGCGCTCCTGCTGCGTGATACGGAACTGCACCAGCCCCGCCAGCGCAAAAAGCAGATAGCAGACGATCCAGAAGCCATCGGGTGGGTCGCCGGCATGGTCCATCGAATAGAGATTCAGCGAGAGAAACCAGGAGTCGGCGATAATCAAGAAGACCGCAGAGGCAATCAAAATGTTCAGCGCGATTCGCCCAGCCTCGCGTGACCCCTGACGCGCTGACACAACGGAGAGACCAAAGAGCAGCCCCAGATCGCCCACTGGATACGCCAGATTCGTGGCCTTACCTAGCACTGATTGTCCGCTTTGCAGATAGAGCGGCGCTAGAAAGAAATACCAGGAGAGCGCCGTTCCTGCCGCCATCAAGAGCAGGCTATCTAGCACGACCTTGGCGCGGGTGATGCCTGGCTGGCCCCGGCGCGAGACGCCGGGCAGCAAAGCCAATGCCAGAAAGAAGAAGGGATACTGAAGAAGATAGAAGAAATCAGCCCAGGAAGGGACAGGCACATTCCCTGGCACGATCACCTGATCGAGTACGGCCCAGATCGTCTGCGCAATTGAGTAGGAGAGCATAGCAAGGGCAAACATCCACCATGCTAGCGCCCCCTGTTTGCGAGATTGGCTCAGGGCGACTGCCGCCAACGCGACTGGAACCGTCTCTATCCAGGCCATCCCAGCGCGTCCCCAGTCGGTTGCTGAGCCTAACCAGCCGGGCCGCAGCACCATCACCACCACCTGATAGATGATAATAGCCAGAGAGAGTAAAATCGCCGTTTTGAGTACAGGATCACGCAATGCCCAGTCAAGAAATCCCTGCTGCTCAACGGAGGGGGCTGCTTTGCGGGCTGCGTTCCAGGTCATGGCTCGCGCCGGGGCACCAGTCATTCTGCCAGGCATGTCCATCTGCTCCCGGTCCATCCAATAGCGCTCGCCAGCAGCAGATTCAGTGGGGCGCCCCCCTGTTGTTGCTGGAGATGATGATTGATCCAACGGCCAGCTTTCCTTAGAATTCCACATCAGTACGCCGCAGCGTCAGCCCATTTTTACAGCAGGGGAAACGCCGCTCTCCTCTCTGTCACAAGCTGCCTTCCTAGAATTCTCTGCACTGTTGGTAGATACTACACTGTTGCCGCCCCCCTGTCAAGCAAATGAGGGCAGAATAGCCCGACCAGGCTATTCAACTGCCATGCTTTGAGGAAAAACACAGCGTTTTTCTGCCCACGCTCGGACACAGATGTTCCCGGCATAAGAATTGCTACTGTGTCCTCGGAGCAGACAGCGTTTCAGTGCCTTCTCCCACACTGACGCCGCACCAACACGATGGTTGACAAGGGAGAAAGAGAGGCAGAGAGGCATGCGTGCGCACGAAGAGCAACTTCCCCCTGGCTATCCCCCAACCGCCACCCCAATCAGCAATCCCAACTTGCGGAGAGCAGGCCATGTGCCAGCAAAGCTGGCAGCAGTACCCAGCACCGCAAATGCAGCCACCAGCACCCCTGCTGACGATCTGCCGGGTGGCGAGCCACCCGCTGATCCAGGCTTCCAGGGACGCCAGGATGCGCACATTAGCGCGATTCTGCGCCAGACGTCGCTTGGGCACCTGCTCCTGGGCTGTGCCCTCCTGGTGGGCGGCGTCATTCTAGAGGCGGCGCTCCATCAGCCAGCGTTCTTTGGACTGGCTGCCAGCGGGGGCATGCTGAGTGCCTGTGGTATCATTACCTGGCTTGCCATCAATCGCCAGCCTCCGCATCAACTGGCCTTGGGATTCTACCTGCTGCCCTATGCTGATTTTGCCATTGTGAGCCTCTGGCTCTTACTCTTTGGCATCGCCAGCCCGATTGCCCTCTTTTATACCTATGTCATTGTCAGCGCCGCTTTGTTCCTTGGCAGCCGTCATGCCCTGGCTTTGACACTTATTACGGGCGCCACTATCTTGACCATCAGTCTGGGGCAATTTCAAAACCAGATAACCCCAGCCATTAGCCTGCCCGCCGGCGGGCAGGTGTCTTTCAACTTGCTCTTCACCATGCTCGCGCTGGGTCTGATCGCCTATGCCGCCACGCTGTTCAGCAGTAATCTTGATCGCTTTATCATCGAAAACAACCGGCAGATCGATCACCTCGCCCACACACAGGCCCAGATCGCCGAGCAGCGCCAACAGATTGACCGCGAACTGGAGATGCTCAACGACACGTTTGTGCGCTTTACCAGCGGCGAGACGCATATTCGCGCGCCGGTAGCGCATGGACTGCTGGCACTGGCCGGGCAACAAATGAACGCCTTATTCGAGCAGATTGAGCAGCTCCTACGCGCCCGCAAACTGACAGCGCGCATGGAGGAACGCATCGCCGAACTCAACCAGGCGCTGGAGCGATTGATCACTGGCGACCTCAATGCCTTGCAGGCCATCAGCACCCCCAGCAGCACGTCGCTGGATATTTTGACCCTCTCGCTGGCGCGCATGATCCGGCAGATTGCCGAATTACAGCAAGCCGCCCAGCGCGCCAGGGGAGATTACTCAGCGGTGATGAGCCTGGCCTCTGAGCTAACGTTGGTGCGTCAAAGTATGAGCGGCGCCAGCGGAGCCATCCTCGAACTGCTCTCACGCTCAGCACAGAGCGCCATTCAACTGCGGGCCATGATCGAAACCAATCGCTCCCCTGCCGAAAGCCATCACGCGGAACGTCCCTTCCTGCGCGAGATGGAGTTGCGCGCCCGCCAGCAGAACGCCGGGCTGGAACTGCTGCACGCGCGTCTGGAACACGTAATGGTCCAGATAGAAGCAACCGAAGCCGAACTTCGCCGGCTGGCCGAGCAAGGAGAACTCTCTCTACGCGGGCAGCGCATAGCTCGCACCACCCTCCCGATTGGCCCAGCGCCTGAGCAGGCGCGGCTCCTTCCTTCTGGCGCGCAGATGCGGTCCGTGAGCGGCACACTCGCCAGCACGCGTCCCACCAGCGGACCGCTTGGCAGTGGCCCGCTTGGCAGCGGTCCTTTCAATGCAGCCGGCCAGCCTGTACGATCAGGAAACGGGATGCCTGGCAGCGGCCCATTGCAGGGCAGCGAAGCGCCACCCCGGCCCCGGCGCTTTGTCAGTCCCATGATGGCTCCCTCGCGCCCCGAACAGGGAGAACCGCACATCTGGACGATCTTGCCCGGAAGCGCGCCGGAGGGCGAACAGAAAGCAGCACACTGAGCAGGGCAAAAAAAGAAGGTGGCTCTCTATTTCCAGGAGAGAGCCACCCTTGTCGCTATGAATTAAACAGCGAAAAGTTGTTCTGCCCGCCGGTTTGCGTCGCGCCCTCCGGGGCCGGTGGATGATAGGTCATCGACTGAATGCCGACACGGCCTGGACCCGTAAAGCGGTTCAGGGTGATCGAGGCGCCAGCCACCAGATTGCCAAACATACCCATGATGCCACCGCGCGTGGAGCTGGCAATCGAGGTCGTCGTCATCTGCACCGAGGCATCCTTCCACAGCCAGGCGCCCGGCTCAACATCCAGTGTCTCGCCAGGGGCCAGTTCTTTCTCAAAATGGTTGCCATAGGCGTGCAGGATCAACACGCCCTCGCCCTGCTGGCCGGTGAATTGATCGACGAACAGCCCCGTCCGGCTGAAGAGGACATTGGCCGCGCCCTTCACGAAGGTAAAGCCATAGTTCACATTGCTGGAGGCGCACAGGAATTGATGCTCGCGCACATCAACGGTCTGGCCCGGCTGCAAGCGCAAGGCCACCACCTGGCCTGGCGCCTCGCGCGAGAAGGCAATATTGCCCGGCCCCTGCGCCGTACTGATAAAGACCTGCAATCCGGCAAAGAAGCGCTTGGCGCCGCCCTTCAGACTCATAAAGCCGATATTCACGCCTGGATGTTTCCACAGCAGGATATGATGCTCAAAATAGATCGTCTGCTGCTGGCCGAGTTCCACGCTGACCGCCGGCACCACTTCGCCTTCGATCTTAATGCGCATATCGCCCAGGACAATCGGTTCCTTGGGATTGTGCAGTTCCGGGCGTGGCTCGCTGGCAGCCAGGCCAGCGCCATAGGCTTGATACTGGTCGGGAGGCATCTGCCCTCCGCCATAGCCACCGTATCCACCCGGCGGCTGCGCCCCTGCCGCCAGCATGGGATTGGGGTTTCCACAAACCCCGCAAAATCGCGCAGTATCAGCCATCTGATTTCCACATTTTGGACAGACCACAGTGCGCCCTCCAGTAGTATCGTGCTTCGTGCTAAGACGATCATGCGGGCGGCCAGCCAAAATGCTTTGGCCGGCTGCACTCTTTGTATATGCCTATGATACCATGCCCATACTACCTACTCCTATTTTTGGACATAAAAAGACCCCGCTTGCTCTTCTCCTGAAGCGTTTAGCTTCAGCAGGGCTGCTGGGGGCATTTTTGCTTCTGCCGATACGTCCCTAGAGAACGAAGCTATCGGCCAGCGGGTTACGTCCGTTATTCCCGCCATTGCCATTGGTGCCCGCCGGCTTATCGGGCGTGAGCAAGGGCATGCTCGGCACCGGCATTGAGGGCGGGGTCGAGCCAGGGAAGCTGGGAGACGACGCGCCGAGATTTAACTGGCTGATCTGATTGTTCAACTGGCTGATCTGGTTGGCTGCCGGTGACTGCGACAGGCCCGCAAGGCTGTTCTGGAAAGCGGGGTCTGACGCGCCGCTGGCAAGCTGAATGGTCTTGCCCTCAATGACGACAGCAATGCCAATGCCTCGCCGGAGTTCTGCAAGCTGGCGCCGCAGTTCTCGATTTTCAGCCTCCAGCGCGTCCATCAGCTTTTTTTGCTGCAACAGCATCTCGGCAATACTTTCAAAACCCGCGCTCGCGCGATCCATGTTCAGCCCCTCCTGCATAGTTTTGCAAATTTCAAAGCATTTCTTCTTGAGGAGTACCTCTGACGGCCCTACGTTCCACCTCTCCCAACACGATGCCTATGCCTATCTCATAGCATTGATCTATAGCTGGGCATATTGTACATCATCGCTTCTGAAGCGGCAATGCTGCGTAGGCCAGAAGTACCAGAACAGCCAGGCACGCGACCTGACACCTCAGTCGTATACCCGCAGCAGCGTCTGCACGCGATCCCAGATGGCTCCTGCTACCTCCGTCTTGGGCAAGACCGCCAGGTCTTCTAATTGACCGTCCCGATGCAGCAGCCAGACCTTATTGGTCGCTGTGCCGAAGCCGCTGTCGGCCCGGCTAACATCATTGGCAACCAGCAGGTCCAACCCTTTGGATGCCAATTTGGAGCGGGCATAGGCTTCGAGATTGGTGGTCTCCGCTGCAAAGCCCACGCGCACCAGCCGCCTCAGTCCATCCGGCGCCTCCTGCTCAGCCTGCTGGAGCGCCTCGGCAACCTCGTGCAAAATATCGGGATTGCGCACCAGCCTCAGCGACATCCCTTCGCTCCCCGGCTCCTTCTTGATCTTCTCGGCTGCTGGCTGATCCACGCGATAATCGGCCACCGCCGCCGCCATGACCAGCGCGTCGGCGCGCACCTCCAACGCACGCGGCTCCGCATGGGGCGTGTTGCTCACCCCGGCGCCCGGCCCGGCGAGTCCCAGCGCCTCCAGCACTGCCGAGCGCATCTCTCGCGCCGTCTGCACACGCACCATCTCCAGACCATAGGGTGCGGCCAGACTGACCGGCCCCGAAATGAGGACCACCTCGGCCCCGCGATCTCGCGCCTCCTCCGCGAGCGCGTAGCCCATCAGCCCCGACGAGCGGTTGCCGATAAAGCGCACCGGATCAATCGGCTCGTGCGTTCCCCCCGCCGTCACGACCACCCGCCGCCCGGCCAGCGGCCCTCGCCGGCCCAGCGCCATTCTGATCGCCTGCACCAGCGTCTCCGGCTCCGGCAGCCGCCCTGTGCCAACCTCGCCAGAGGCCAGCCGGCCAACTTCCGGCTCGACGATGATCGCGCCGCGCTCGCGCAGCAGGGCTAGATTGGCCTGCGTCGCCGGATGGAGATACATATGATGCTCCATCGCTGGCGCGATCAAGAGCGGCGCCGTCGTCGCCAGCGCCACCGCGCCCAGCATCGTATCCGCCAGGCCATGTGCCAGTTTCGCAATCGTATTGGCCGTCGCCGGCGCTACGACCAACAGATCAGCCTCGCGGGCCAGTTCGATATGCCGCGCCGCCGCCTCGCCCGTCGGCTCCCACAGGTCTTGATAGACCGGGCGGTGGCTCAGCGAACTGAATGACAGCGCGCTGACAAACTCGCCGGCGCGTTCGGTCATGACGACATCGACCAGCGCTCCGGCCTTCTGCAACTGGCTGACCAGTTCCACGACCTTGAACGCGGCGATCCCGCCACACACGCCCACCACCACTCGTTTGTCGCGCAGCACCTGCGTCATTGGGGTGCGTCTCCCTCTCTAGCATACGCTGTACCAAAGAACAAGGCGAGCAGACATTCCAGAGTAAAACAATAGCACAGGAGCCTACAGGGAAGCCACCCTTCGTCCTGGCCCGCAAAGGCGCGGCTTTAGCCGCCGGCCTCCGTGCTATACTGTCAGCCCTACATCAAAGACCAGAATCGTAATCAGCGCCGAGACGATAGCCCCGGCGATCACCTGCGCCCAGGTGTGTTTGCCCAGCACCACCCGCGACCAGCCGATCAACGCCACGCCAACCAGCAGCGGCAGCGCCCACGCTCCATAGAGCAGCGCCAGCACCGTGACGCAGCCGGCAGCGCCTCCAGCGTGAATGCTGATCTTCCAGCGCAGCGTAATCAGCAGCGCGATCAGCCCGCCCAGCAGCGTCGAAACCAGCAGCACCAGCAGCAGGCGCGGCGCGCCCAGCAGCCAGAGCAACCCCAGCCCCAGCACGGTAATCGCCAGCGCCAGCAGCATCGGCCAGGGGCGCTCGTGGCGCACATCCAGGTCCAGATTGCCCACCCGGCCCGCCCGCACGGCCAGCCACAGCAGCCCCAGCGGCGCCACCGTCACAAACAGCGCCGTCAGCACCGCCCAGCCCAGCGCCGGCCCAAGCGCGTGCGTCGCGTGCCAGGAGATAATCAACAGCAGCAGCGCCGCTAGCAAAAAGGGACTGCCCGCCAGGGAGATCGCTTCCGCAACGCGCCGCGCCGCCGGTTTTTTAGGTGCTATCGCTTGGTCCTCGCTCACGTTCTCACTCGTTCATTGCATCTCGCAGACACAGATAATGCCTGCCGCTCACGTTTCTTTTCCTGTGCAACCCCTTGACTATATCACAGAGAAAGCAATCATTGTAGCCAGACAGAGACACCCCCTTGACGTTTTCCACGCCCGCATGCTATTGTTGCAGCCAGCATAGACCTGCCATACGGAATCCGGTTGAGCAAGAATGCCTGGGATAGAGACTCCCAGGCATTCTTGAACGATACGTGAGGCCAGGTGCAGAGGGGCACAGTGCGCAAGAATGCCCAGAATGCCTGGGGCTGGCGGTTGCTGCGACTTTACCAAGAGAGAGGGCATCCCAGGGGAAAAGGAGGATCACGATGGACCATCCCGCCGCAGAAACGCTGACCACGCGCTGCCCACACTGCGACAGCTTGCTGCCAGCGCGGGCCACCTTTTGCGGGCACTACGGCGCGCGGCTGCGCCCGGCAGTTGCTCAAGCGCCCGCTCCCACAGAAGTTTCGAGCAGTCCGGCGCCCGCTCAGCAGGGAAACCCTCCTGTCTCCAGTTCCGCTGTCACCGTCTTTATCAGCTATTCTCGCCAGGATGGCGAGTTTGTCGCCCGCCTGCAAGCAGATTTGCAGGCGCGTGGAATTCACATCTGGATCGATCATCAAGGCATCAAGCCCGGCATCCCTGATTGGGAAGAAGCCCTGCGCAGGGCCATCCGCAAGGCGACGGCGGTGGTGCTGGTGGCTTCACCTGAGTCGCGCCAGTCACGCTATGTGAAAGATGAGTTGCGCGTCGCGGCGATGTATCAGCGCCCGGTCTATCCCATCTGGGCGGCAGGCAGCGAATGGATGGAGGCCATCCCCTTAGGCTTGGACGGAAGAGATAACAAGGTCTCACCAACAGACATACAAGCGACTATGCGTAACAGTCTTGTCGCAGGCAACCAGAGCGATTCTGGCCCAGCGATTTCTGGCTCGCTCACCACCGAAGGCTACAATCTGCTCCAAGGTGTCGCTGGTGCGACGTTGCTCGATCCAGGTAACAAGCACGGGACAGATGTGATACTTGACCCTTCCATTCCGCTCTCTCAGTTCATTGATTCTACAGCGCGAAAGAACAATGGCCCTGGCGGCAAGCCTGCCCCTACGCAAACGCTGGCGCTGCTCCCCGTCGCAGGCAACCCAGCCATTGATGTCATTCCGGCTACTGCCTGCAATATCACTTTCACAGTGATGGGCCAAGACGGCAAACCCATCCTAGACCCCGTGACCAAACAACCCATCATCATCACCACCGACCACGACCAGCGCGGCATGCCCCGGCCAGATGACCACGAGCCATTCTGCGACATTGGCGCGTATGAGTCGTCTGGATAATGTTGCTCTGCAAAAACGCGAAGGCTGATCGTTTTCTCTTCTGGAAGCGTCCAGCAACAGGCTGGAACAGGTTGTGAGTCTCCACCCAGAAAGGGAGGAAGCATGTCGTTCTTTACCAATGTCGGTCCATTGACCTGGATTGCCCCTGGCGAAACGCACTATTGGTCCTATAGTTGGCCGGATGGGGCAGATCATGGCTTGCAGATTGCCGGTCCCAACCTGGATCGCAACGGCTCCTTTGGCCCAGAGTTGATCGCCTTTGACCAGGGTAAGCAACTGGAGCTTGAAAGCCTGGATGCTGATACGGGCACCAACTACTTTGTCAGCATTCGCAACACGGGGTTTGAAGACAACAACTCCTGTCTTTATAACTTGCAAGTTGGAGGGTTTCAATGAGAATTACCGTGATTACCGAGGGAGATGGCAGGATCGTGGGAGCCATTCACGGGCACCAGCAAGACTATCAGACCCTCTCCGGCATCCAGGCCAGACCCTATCCAGGTCCAGGACAGCGGTTTCATGAAATTGAACTGCCTGACGAAATAGTACCCCAACGAGGGGCATCGCGTGATGAGTTGGTCCGCTTCCATGAGCATCTGAAAGCCCACTTCGCTCAGCGGCCTCCTACTGCCTGAACAGCCAGATCGACGAACAAAAACCGAGACCTCATTACTGGACGGGCCGGCGGGATGCCGGCCCGTAAACAGCCCTACATCTCCAGGCGAGGGTAGTAGTGTTCCGCGCCGATGACTTGGACGTCGGAGAGCCAGTCGCCATCGTACAACTCGGTTGGGCCTTGCTCTGGATCGGCGAAACTCCATGCCTGGCGCTTGTAAGTCCAGTTGTCCGGCTGGAGCCGGTGCGCCTTGCGGAACCAGTGTACCGCGTTTTCTGCATAGCCGAGTCGATAGAGGTGCTGGCCGAGTTCAAAACTCGCGGCGGCCTCCGCCACCTCCAGCGGACGGGGATGTGACCGCCGGATCACTTCCTCTGGCGCCAGCGCGTAGCGGCTGGCCGGCCCATTGGCAACCCAATCGCGCAGGGCGCCAATATAGCGCTCCGGCTGAATGCGAATCTTGCGCACCTCGTCAAAGACGGCCTGGCGGCGCGGCGAAAGCGCCTGGTAGCGCTTCGCCGTCTTGGGATCGGCGAGATCCAGGTTCAGATACGTCGGGCGGCCAGGGAACGCCGGTTCGGCGGGCCGCACAATCATCCCTTCCTCGTTGATCCAGACGCCGCTCGGCACATTCACAATCCCCAGAAGTTCATCGAGCAGATGCGCTTGATCGATCAGCGCGGGATGCTCTGGCCTGGCGGCTTCAATCCAGGGGCGGGCTGCCTCAGCGCCGCCAGTGTCAAGGGCGACGGTGACAATCTCCAGGCCAAGGGGGTGCAACTCAGAACGTAAAGCCTGCCACACGGGCAGGTCAAAGCGGCAGCCTCACCAGGAGGCCCAGGCGACCAGCAGCACTTTCTGCCCACGCAGTGAGCGCAGAGCAAACGGGGCGCCAGTCAGATCAGGCAGCACGAGATCGGGAGCGCTGGCCGTCGTCAGCGCGTGCCCGCCGGATTCGGGGCCAAGGCACCACAGGTCATGCGTCTCGTCATGGAGCAGCGGCATACCCAGCCGCTCGGCCAGGACGCTTACGTCGAAGCGCCCATCCTGGCTTGCCGGCAGGGGAACACAGAGATCGCCCTTGCAGGCGCCTTCCGGTCTGATATGCCAGCCCGTCCGCTGTTCAAGTTCGCTGGGGTCAACGTGGGAAGAGGTAAGAATCATAGCACCTATCCTCTCTTGAGCGCTGCTGAGCGTGTCGGTAGAGAGTTCGTTTCCTGGAGATACGCTGCCAGGTTACAGAACCTGCTCCCGCACCTTGCCCGCCGCTTTCTTTGTTGGCTATACTGTTGTTTGGACTGTACATAAAAAAGAGGACATCATGGAAAACCGCCCGTTGTCTGATGGATGGACGGGCAAGGAGCGATGAGTGCAAGAAGGAAGTGATGGATCGCATCAGCCCATCCTGCGCAACCTGGGCGACGGGCTGATTCTGCGCCGGGCAACCGAGCAGGATATTGCAGCCCTGACAGCGCTGCTGGTGCAGGTGTTTGGCCCAGATGAGCGCGTCGGCTTCGATGTGCGGGCAATTATTCAGGGCATGTGGCCGGTTGGCAGCCTCGATCACTTCACAGTGGTGGAGGATACGCGCACAGGGCAACTGGTCTCGTCGCTGACGCTCTTTCAGAAGACCTGCGCCTATGGTGGCATCCCGTTTGGCGTGGGGCAGCCGGAGTTTGTCGCTACCCATCCCGACTACCGCCGGCGCGGGTTGATTCGCGCGCAGATGGAAGCCGTACATGCCTGGAGCGAGGCGCGCGGCGACCTGATGCAGATCATCGGCGGCATCCCCAACTACTATCGCCAGTTCGGCTACGAGTACGCAGTAGACCTGGACGTTGCGCGAGTGGGTTTCAAGCCCTATGTGCCGCCGCTGAAAGAAGGCGAGACCGAACCCTACCGTCTGCGCCCGGCCACGCCTGCGGACGCGCCGCTGATTGCAGAAATTTCCGCTTTTGCCCAGCGCCGCTATCTGATCTCGGCAACGCTTGATGAGCATTACTGGCGCAGCCTGGCAAGGCGCTCGCAATCCGACGACCCCTATCGGCTAGCGCTACGGCTCGTTGAGAGCCAGGAGGGCGAGCCAGTCGGATACATCCTGCATGAATCCTGGCTGCGCAGCGATCATCAGATCGCCACCTATGCCTATGAACTGAAGCCGGGCGTTCCCTGGCTGCCCGTCTCCCTCAGCGTCGTGCGCGCCCTGTGCGCCACCGGCGAGGACTATGCGGCGCGAGAACACAAAACCTTTGGCACCTTCAACTTCCAGGTAGGGCCAGCGCATCCGGTGTATGAAGCGCTTTATGATCTACTGCCCCGGTGGCTCGGCGCTTACGCGCTCTATGTGCGCATCCCCAATCTGGCCGGGTTTGTGCAACACATTGCTCCAGCACTGGAGCAGCGACTGGCAAAGTCGATCCTGGTAGGCTATAGCGGCGAGTTAAAAATCAGCTTCTACCGAGACGGTCTGCGGCTAGTCTTCGAGCGCGGGCGGATACAGGGAGTCGAACCCTGGCATCCCACCGTTGAAGATGGAGGACAGGCGGCCTTCCCAGATCTGACCTTCTTGCAGGTGCTGCTCGGCTATCGCAGCCTGGAAGAATTGCAAGACGCTTTTAAGGATTGCCTCACTCGCAGCAACGAAGCGCGCGCCCTGGTGCGCGCCCTCTTTCCTAAACAGACGTCCTATATTTTCCCAAATTAGCGAGGAATCCCATGAACAAGATTGAGCGTGTCAACGCCGCCGTCAAGGGCCAGCCGGTTGATCGCGTGCCGGCCAGCATGTGGGGCCACGATTACCTGCGCGAGTGGACACCCGAAGGGGTGGCCGACGCCATGTTGGAGAACTATCGCGCCCACGACTGGGACTACATGAAATTCAACCCGCGCGCCTCCTATCACGTTGAGGATTGGGGCGCCAGGCTGCGGCCCTCCGGCGATGCCAATAAGGGGCCGACCTTTGTGGAGGTGCCCGTGCAGGAGGAAGGCGACTGGCGGCGCCTCCGCCCGCTGGACCCATCGAAGGGCGCGCTGGGCGAGCAACTGCGGGCGCTGCACATCATCGGCGAGGAACTCAACGGGCAGGCGTATTTTATCCACACCATCTTCAACCCGCTCTCCGTCGCCAAATATCTGGTTGGCAACCACTTTGAGCCAGTGCAAACTTCGATTGATGACAACCCCGGCGCGCTGCGTCAGGGGTTAAAGGTCATCACCCAGACCTTTATTGATTACATCCAGGCCACTCTAGAGGCCGGCGCCAGTGGCATCTTCTACGCCACTACCGGCTGGGCCAGCACCGACAAGCTGACCCAAGATCAGTACCGTACCTTTGGGGTAGACTACGACCAGCAGGTGATGGAGGCATTCAAGCACGCGCCCTTTAACGTACTGCACAACTGCGGCGATCACATTCTGTTTGACCTGCTGGCCGATTATCCGGTGCAGGCGATCAGTTGGTCAGCCACCTTCAAAGGCAATCCCAATCTGGCCGAGGGCAAAGAGCGCACCAAGAAGGCAGTCATGGGCGGCATCAGCGAAAAATCCACGCTGCCTCATGGCTCAGCGCAGCAGGTGGCCGACGAGGCGCACACAGCTATCGAGTTGACTGGAGGCGTCCGCTTCCTGCTGGCCCCTGGCTGTTCGATCCCGCCGGCAACATCACAAGCGAACCGGGAGGCGGTAGCTCACGCCGTCCGAGGGTAGATCAATAGATGTTCTGCTGGCCTGGCACCTCATGTGCCAGGCCAGCAGAACATCTATCAATTTAAATTTAGCCCACGCAAGTAGGCTTTCAGCCCCTTTTCCAGATCGGGCCGCTTGAGCGCGTAGGCAATTGACGTTGTCAGCCAGCCCAACTTATCGCCGGTATCATAGCGCGTGCCCTCAAACTGATAGGCATAGACGGGCTGCTGACCGAGCAGCAGATCAATGGCATCAGTCAGTTGCACCTCATTGCCGCTGCCAGGCTGGGTACGCTCCAGCAGATCGAAAATTTCCGGCGTCAGCACATAGCGCCCGATAATCGCCATATCGGAAGGGGCGCGCTCCACCTGCGGCTTCTCCACCGTATTGGTCACTCGCCAGGTGCGCTCATCTAGCCGCTCGCCGGCAATCACCCCATAGCGCGACACCTGCTCGCGCGGCACCTGCTGCACCGCCAGCACCGATCCCTCGTGCTGTTCATACACCTCCATCAACTGCTTCAGGCAGGGCGTGCTATTATTGTTATCCACCAGATCATCCGGAAGCAGCACCCCAAACGGCTCATTGCCCACCAGGTCTTTCGCTTGCAGGATCGCGTGGCCCAGGCCGCGCGGCGTGGGCTGGCGGGTGAACGTCACCTGCGCCATATCCTCGATCTTTTTGAGCATCTCTAGCGTGCGATAGTCGCCTTTTTGCTCCAGCATGCGTTCCAGTTCAGGCGAGGAATCAAAATGATCTTCGATAATGCGCTTGGTGCGGCTGGTAATCACAATGATATGCTCAATACCAGAGGCCACTGCCTCCTCTACGATATACTGGATAGAGGGCTTATCAGCCAGAGGCAGCATCTCTTTGGGGGTTGCCTTGGTCGCTGGAAGCAGCCGGGTGCCCAGCCCGGCTGCGGGAACAACAGCTTTCCGTATTTTCATAGTTATCCTTTCTCCCAAAAACTCGCGCGTCGGGCGCCTTCATGCGCCGACAACCAGAAACGGTGAGCGTATGCTGGCGCAGGCATCATGAAACGTGCCAGCATATTCCGGCCAGTCGGCCTCTCCCGCTCTTCTCTTATTGGAGGGTCGTAGGGCCAAAAACTCTGCCTACTATACAAGCGGCGATGGTCACTGTCAAGTAAAAGGCAAAGGGCAGCAAATCTTCAAGGGACCAGAGAGACCATTCCGTGTCATTGGTACTTTTTTGCTATTTTTGCCCGTTCCCTGTTTTCAGCCAGCTGTTGATCTGGTATCTTATTGCTGAGGAGTAGAGTAATAGTTGTCTATTAGGCTGATCTCTCCTCTAGAAAGGCTGGTTAGAACAGACGAGACATAA